>DFOV01000001.1:0-1734 GCA_002376965.1 Gammaproteobacteria bacterium UBA3532 | reverse complement strand
AGCTAATACCGACTTTGAGTGGAAGTGTATTAAGAAAGGGGTATATGATGTGCAGTGGCAAAACGGCGGAAATAATGCTGGCTCGACCCCTGCTAGTGGAACTGGTGCGACAAGCGGGAGCTTTTAACTGATTTAAGCGGAGTTTATAAGTGGCCCTAGTGCATCGCGTTGATTTGAATCATGTGCAACAGATGATCTGGCAAGCCGTAGCTCAAATACCTGCAGGACAGGTAACCAGCTACGGCACCATCGCCAAAGACATTGGTTTTCCAAATCATGCGCGTTATGTTGGGGCCACGCTAAAAAAACTTCCATCAGACAGTCGACTCCCTTGGCACCGGGTTTTGAATAGTAAAGGAGCGATTGCCTTTGCCAAGGGTACACCGCAATACCAAGAACAACGCCTTCGACTTGAACAGGAAGGTGTTGTTTTTATAGAGGGAAGGGCGCAGTTAGTCGGGTAACATCTTCCGAAGCAAACCGCAATCGGTTGTTACTTGGTTAGCATAATTCTCGGCAACGGTTATCAATGTGTTCGTCTGTTCCGGTAGGATGTCACATACCGCTCTTTCAAAATATACTGAGCGCCGATCACCGCGGCAGTGGGCCAGTGCTAGAGCATGACCACAGATTGCAGCATAATCGACAAAACCACCATTGACCGCCTTTTTCCCAAGACCTATGTGTTCAGGATCAAATCCAACTTTAGCATGGTGGCGTGAGCGAACCAGCCAATGTGTGTTGTTCCATTCCACTTCGTCCAATACTAGATCAGGAAAGCGTTGCATCCGGCGTTGGCATTCGACGGTTAAATGAGCTGGGTTTAGCCGGTTGGTTGGGCTTAAATCAAAAAAGTAAAATAATGGTGCGGCGGGTCGTTGTTGTTTGATTTCTACCACGTGACACAGCGCTAGATCTTGCTGATGTGTGATCTTTTTCGGACCAACCAGAGCGTAGTAGCGCAACATATTGACCGAGCCGGTACCGGCATTAAGACGTTGTGCCAAATCGATGATGCTATCGTCCATATAAAGAGCGAATATATCTTCGATTTCGGTATATAGAGCGTTGTCTATTTCACAAAGCTTATCTGAATTATCGTAGAAAGTGGGGCTAAGCCTTTCAAGGTTACAGAACTTGGCGATGGTGCTTTTGGTTAAAAAGTCTTTCCCACCAAATCCACGCTCTTTCGCTTTATTAAAACGCTTTTCTAGTAAAGGCGAGTGCTCAAATTGCTCTAACGCTGTTCGGTAAATGGCCGGATTATCTATAGCTGCCTGACAGGTATTAACATAACTAGAAATAAATGCCTGAATAGCTGCAATAACGTCATCGCTGCTGACAATAGGCTTGTCGGCAGCGAGGGCTTCACAGTAGGATGCTGTCAGGTGCAGACTGACACAAAAGCGCAGCAGATCCCAGCAGGCGTGGCCAATACAGGCGTCATCAAAATCATTCGGTGAAAAAATTACTCGATCACCGTGGCAGCCTTCTTCGGTAATAAAGCCAAAATTGGAAACATGGCAGTCCCCCATAATGGTTGTTAACGGAATGTTGAATAAAGACTCGGGCAGCTCGATAGTTTTAGTTGCCAGGTCGGCATAAAACAACTGGGCTGATCCCCGAAAGAACAAAAAAGGGTGGCTCGCCATTTTTATGTGCTTAGGCGCCTTTTCTTCTGGGCTGATTCCATCAATACGGATCAGTTCATGGCGAATATGCTCTAGTCGTTTG
>DFOV01000112.1 GCA_002376965.1 Gammaproteobacteria bacterium UBA3532 | reverse complement strand
TTATTGGCGCGAACTGGGCTTGATGGTGATGCCATTGAGCTGGCGCTGAATGCATTAGTCAAACAGCACGATGCACTGCGCTTCAGTTATCAGCGCGTTGCCGAAAGCTGGCAGCAGCACTGTTTGCCTGCCGATGAGGTGAACATCAGCTTAAGCCGCTATGCAATCAATAACCTATCGGAAATTGTCCCTATCACCGAGACGTTACAGCAGCAAATTGATCTAGCCGAGGCTCCGCTAATGGTGGCTGGGCTTATTCGCTGCCCAGATGGTGACCGCCTCTACTTAGCTATTCATCATCTGGTGATTGATGGCGTGTCATGGCGCATCTTGCTGGATGATTTGGCTCACTTCTATCAGCTGGCCACATTCGGGCAGGAAATAAAGCCTCTGCCGCGCACGCTATCTGCGGGTCGTTATGTCGTGCATGTCGAAGCCCTGGCACAGTCGAAGTCTGAGCGAGCATATTGGCACCAGCTAGCTCAGCAGGCAGCTCAAAATAGTGAGCCGAATCATGGATATTTTGGCGATAAAAAGGTAATAAGAAAGGTATTGTCACAGCCATTGACCGAGGCGTTGTTTGAGCAAGCCAATCAGGCCTTTAATACCGAAATCAATGATTTGCTATTGGCAGCTCTCGCCATGGCCCATCAACAGCACAGCGGTGAAAATCAATTGTTACTGACCCTCGAAGGGCATGGTCGCGAATCACTGCAAGATGGCATTGATCTTAGCCGTACCCTTGGATGGTTTACGGCGATGTATCCGGTTTTGTTGCATTGTCCGTCTGATGCTTGCGAGCATGTAGCTGAACATATCAAGCAGCTCAAAGAGTCGTTGCGCAATATTCCAAGCAAAGGTTTGGGCTATGGCGCAATGAGGTATTTGGCAAAAGATGACAGCGTTCATATCGCTCCCCACATTGGTTTTAATTTTCTGGGGCGCTTCCAGTCACAACAAGCCGATGGATTATTTGAAGTTGACAACGCAACGGCGGTAGCCAGTGATATTTCGCCACAGGCCCGTGCTTTCCATGCCTTGGATTTTAGTTTAATTGAGCAAGGCAATGGCCTGGAAGTAAACCTGTTTTATGATACGCAAACCATTACACAAGACTATGCGCACCAATTACTACAAGCCTATGTCAGCCAATTGGAAGCGATCATTGCATTTTGCGTAGGGCGGGACGATACAGAAATCACTCCTAGTGATGTGGATGCAGATGTCAGCATGGACGATCTCGACTCGATACTTGGTCAGCTCTAGTCGATTACGAGCCCAATATTTAAGGAAACGGTAGCGAATACGCATGGATAAGAAGCAAGTAAAAAATATCTACCCTCTCACTCCGCTGCAAGAAGGCATGTTGTTTCATGCGTTACACGGTGAAAACAGTCATGCCTATTTCGAGCAGGCCTACTACCGCATAAAAGGTCAGGTCGATGCGGCATTGTTTGAAAAAGCCTGGGCTGAAGTGGTGGCGCGCCACGATATTTTTCGCACGCGTTTTGTTCATCACAATGTGCCTCGCCCATTGCAGGTGGTGCTAAAAAGCGGGCCGTTTCATTTTGAATATTGTGATATGCGCAACATATCGCACCAGCAAGAACAGATAGCACAGCTCAAGCAACGTGATTTGGCAACCCCTTTTGATCTTACCAAGGGGCCATTGTTTCGGGTTTATTTGATTCAGTGTGCGGATGCTGAGTATCAGGTGGTGATGAGTTTTCATCATATCTTGATGGATGGCTGGAGTGTTGGCATCGTCGCTCATGATTTTATGACCGCTTATCAGCAAGCAGTAAACAAGCAGACATCAGTTAACCTGATTCCGGCTCCGCCTTATGCCAACTATGTTAAGTGGTTGGAAGCTCAGGACAAATCGGCAGCCAAGCAAGCATGGGTGGATTATCTGGCAGGGCTTGCTAAACCTACACCAGTGCCCATGGGGCCACCACTTCAGAGTGGCTATCAGGTGGGTGAATATGCGCTGCATTTGACACCGGAGCACACCAAGGCATTACACCAATTGGCTCAGCGCCAGCAGGTGACGGTTAATCGCATCGTTCAATGTGCCTGGGGGCTCGTGCTGGGAAGCCTGAATCAATCATCCGATGCTGTATTTGCGGCGACGGTATCGGGGCGTGCACCTGAAGTGGTGCAGGTCGAGAAAATGGTTGGGTTATTTATTAATGCAGTGCCGGTGCGGGTTAATTGGCAGGGGCAGCAAACTTTCAATCAGCTATTACAGCAGGTGCATCAGCAGCAAGTTGGATTGCAAAATTACCACTATACCTCGCTGGCAGAAATTCAAGCCGAAACACCCTATCGCCAGCAACTATTAGATCATGTGCTTGTTTTTGAAAACTACCCCGTGGGCGGGGAGAGCGAAGAGCTGCCATTTCAGATTGACGATTTTGCCGTTTATGAGCACACCCATTACGACTTTGAAATTCAGGCCATTCCAGAAGCTGATCACCTGTGGTTTCGTTTGCGTTTCAATGAGCATAAAACCGGTCTGGCCGAGGTCACGGCGATAGCTCAGCAATTGCTTGGTGTATTGGAGCTGGTGACTGGTTCAGAAACACTGACGCTGGAGCAGATCGTAGAGGCGAGTCTGCCTGCCGTTTCAAAGCCTGCAGTTTCAAAACTGGCGTCTTCAAAACTGTCGTTTTCAAAACAAGAGCTTAGGCTGTGTCTGGCTGCCAGTTTCACAGTAGATAATTGGGGCGAGGGCGTTGATGCCTGGTTGTCTGCCTTTGCTGTTCGGTCTGAGGTGGTTGTCTGCGGCTATAATCAGGTATTCCAGCAGCTACTTAATCACAACAGCGAATTTGCCACCAACAGCGGCTTAAATGTCGCCCTGATCCGTATTGAAGATGTGTTGCGCGAGGGCGGCGATGTGGAGCAGCAAGCGCAGCTGTATATGGATGCTATTAAAGGTTATCAGGGCCAAGCGCCACTAATCGTTGGCTTATTTCCTCGTGATCCGGCTTTCGGAATAGAGCTGAACGAGCGGGTTAATGCGTGGGAACAGCAAATAAAATCCTTGGTTTCGGAGTTGCCAAATGGTTATGTCATCGATTTTGCTAGCGCTTGTCAACATTACTCTGTCGATACGGTTTTCGATGCTCTGACCAATGAGCAAGGGCATATTCCATTCAGTGAATCCTATACACGAAACCTGGAACGCGAGCTGGCTCGCACCGTGTTGGCTTATGTAGGCCATCGACATAAGGTGATCGTGACGGATCTGGATAATACTCTGTGGCAAGGCGTGTGCGCCGAAGAGGGAGCGACAGGGGTTATTGTTTCTGACGATCATCAAGCTTTACAGCGCTGGTTAAAAGAAAAGCGCGATCAAGGCTTCTTACTAGCCATTGCCAGCAAAAATAACGAGCATGATGCCTGGTCTGTATTTGAACAGCACCCGGATATGCTACTGACAAAAGATGATTTTGTATGGGCGGAAATCAACTGGCAGCCGAAATCAACCAGCATGCAGGCCATCGCCGAGGGGCTCAACCTAGGGTTGGATAGCCTTGTTTTTAT
>DFOV01000111.1 GCA_002376965.1 Gammaproteobacteria bacterium UBA3532 | reverse complement strand
CAGAAATATCCAGCCACTCAGCGACAATGGATGAAATTTGAGCGTTGATGCTCTCGCCCCCTGGGGCTGTATTGAGTTACAGCTCAGTGATAATGTATTGACGTGTCTGATCGTTGAACAGAACACGGAAAGTATTGTGGTTGGGATTGACTACGATATTATTGCCTCCGGCATCGCCAAATCCATCATTATTATCATCGCCCCAGTTCAATCCACCCGACCAGTTGCCCGTCGCATCAAACTTGAACTCATGCTGGCCGCAGTTGTTATCGAATGTAATGGTTCTTTCCCATACAAAATCTTCTACCAGCGTCATGGGCAGGGCATCCCAGCCGCCACAGCCACCATTGCCTTCCATGGTGCCGCGAATAAACATGGTTTCGAATGTGCTTTGCATGGGAGCCTGGGTGACCGTAACTGTTACTGTGTCTGAACTGTTGAGGCCATCATTATCCGTTACGGTAAGCTGAAACACGTAGGTGCCAGGAATGGGAGTAGGGTAGGAAGCACTGAGTTGATCGGCATTGGTTAAAAAGATTGTTTGTGGGCCTGACTCCTGGGTCCAGGCTATGGTGGTGATGGTGCCATCGCTATCGCTGGCGGTGCCAGTCAGGACAATATTCTGCTCCGCTGTTGTCACGTTTATGTCAGTCCCTGCGTTAACAATGGGCGGGGTATTGTTCTCTGCTGTTGTTGGTGAAACCGAATAGGCTAAGGTTTGGGTATTAAAAGTAACTGTGAATTCTTGACCTGCCTGGTTTACCTGAATATTGTCGCCTCCGGCATCAGCGAGTCCGTCGGCATTATCATCTCCCCAATTCAGGCCGCCGGTCCAGCTGCCTGATGCGTCGAACTTGAATTCATGGATTGCACAATTGGCACCGAAATTCACGGTGGTTGACCATGTGAAGTCTGCGCTAAGAGCCATTGGTACGGCTTCCCAATTACCACAGTTGTCACCACCATTTAAGGTGCCACGGATAAACATGGTATCGAATTGATGTTGTGGTGTATTGTTGTTGGTGAGAATGGCGTAGGTCAGGGTTTCATCGTTAAACTCAATAACGTAGTCTCCTGCTTGGATGACCACGATGTTGTCACCATCGAAGTCTGCAATGTCATCACCAGGATTATCATCGCCATAGTTTTGGCTCCAATCGCCAAATACATCAAACTTCATATTGGTATTGGCTTCCAGGGACAATGACACCGACCAGACATTATCGCGCACCAACGTCATTGCCAGAGTCCCCCACTGGTTAAAGCTGCCGCGAAGGAACAGCTGGCCAAAATTACCCTGTGGTGCGGCACTTACATCAAAGTCAGCAATAAATGATAAGGGTTCAACGGGAATAATGTTTTGAATATCGTTATTGCAGTCAAAGTCGCTAATGTCGCCATTGCTAAGCATCTCTTGCTGCCAGCAGCGGAATTGGGCTTGCTGTCCATTCACCAATAAAGCGGGCGTGGCAAAAATGCTGGTAGGGCTGTTTATGATCACCTCATGTGTTACATCGGTCTGGTCAAACGCATCGCTGTCCAAGCCAAGTGCCGGAATATTTGCTGGGTTGCTACGAACGCGCACAGTGGTCGTTTGAGGATGGATTTCGTTAATGTATTGACAGTAGGTTACTGCCTCTGCCATGTCGTCGCTGGAAAAGTCTAGCAGGGGAGAAGGAGCGTTTTGTGTGGCCAAACCGCTGGTTTGAGCACTGCCAACACCATCATTGTCATAGTACATTACCATATAATGGTTGACTGAACTGGCTGGAGTCGCAGGGATATTGACCCAAACAGTAGACTCACCTTGCGTATTCCATTGGCTTATTTCATATTGAAGTACCTGACCTGTGGCATCGGTGAATCGTAGGCTATTCCCCCCGTTACCGGCGCGGGTGTAATCAATTTTACTGCCATCAAGCGACACGCGGATCGCTCCAGCAGGAATGCTTTGGGCGTTATCGGCATTGTTAATAAAAATGAATCGGCGTTTATTCCAGTCAGTATTCCACCAATTCGCTGCAAAGGGGAGGCTATCGGCACATAGAGACAATCCAATCGACGTTGGCATCTCATGCTGGGGCGCAATCAGCGTTGTTTGTGTTGACGATGGGTTAGCAATATCGCTCCCGAGTGGGTGAGCATGGCAGTCATTAGGATCGGTACGATCACAATGGTCAATGCCCGCATCCCAGCGCAAATTTGGAGCAGGCTGGAGGCTACCGGCCAAAACAGCTGACCCCTGGAGGGTGATAATATCATCTGCTGCCCAATTCATTGCCGGATCAGGCTGTACGATATTAACGTCAACGCCGTCGGCGGCATCTGCAACTTGAATGACTTTGGATTTATAGTACGTGCTCCCTTCCTGATCAGTAACGGCTAAGGTAATGGTGTGCAGTCCAGGAGTGTGAATGGTGGTTTGAGCAGTGATGGCATTTCCATCGTTAAATTGACCGTCTCCATCAAGATCCCAAGCAAAACTTAGCCCCGTGCCGGATGAACCGCTGGCATCGAGATTGATTGCAAGTGGACTGGCTCCTTTGGTGGTGGAAGCGTCATAGCTGGCTTGGGTTTGGATCGCATCCTGATCTGGATTGAATATGCGGTAAACATGATTACTGCCAATGTCCGTATACCAGAGTTCGCCTTTTGGTGAGAAGACCAGTGAGGTTACGCGTCGAGCCTGGTCGTCAAAGATTTCTATATGGTCTTTATTGGGCCGGTTATTTTGAGGGAGGAATACCCTAATCCAGTTTTGAGAATAGTCTGCCAGGAAAAGCGCGTTGTGATATTTCGAGCCACCAAAGGCAAAGGGTGCGACATCAATACCTGTGGCGGCCCATTCATTGCAGCCATCTCCGCCACAGTTGGGATTAGAGTTAGGCCCATTCGGTTCATCATGAAACCACTGAAACCACGGGTTGGCCATAGCCACTTGATTGTAGAAATGCTGGTGGCAATAGTCTTTGTCTTTGTAATAGTTGGTGCGGCTGCCGTATGTTGTGTTGTTGATCACAGTCGTCAGGTTTTCATCGCCTTCATAGCAGGGCCAGCCAAAGTTAACCGGTTCGGCTAGTACATCCCCTAAGGTATTCACCTCTTCTACTTCATTCCAGCCCACATCCGAGATGAAAAACTGTCCCCAAGGAGCGATGGTAAAGCGGTAAGGGTTTCTTAGGCCCCACGCAATAACGCGATCATCTTCGGGTACGCCACGGCCAATATTCCAGTTGCCAGGAGCGGCTTCGCCAGTTATGGGGTCAACCCGCAATAGCGTCCCGTTAAGCAGTAACTCATCACCTGGGGTCAGGTGATCTTGAGAACGATAGCCGCCGCCTTCGTTGATTGGATCGCCACATGGAATGCCAGGAGAAAGACCTCGATCATCCCAGTCACCATCGTCTTCTGTTCCTTGCAATCGGGTGCCATCGGCAAAGGTGATATACATAAATCCATCAGTGCCAAATTGAATATCGCCATAGGCATGGGCATCCCAATCCGCGACACACCACTTATCCAACAATGTCGTTTCGCTGTTTGGGATAACGTCGCCGGTCGATGGATTAATTTCAAGACGGGACAACACGGCACCATGCTTGCCCCAGGATTTATTCCATAGCAGATAAACAAAAGGGGTTGTTGGATAGTCCGGGTGAACCGCCATGCCGCTAACAGTGTGTCTGGCCGCTCGACCATTCAGATCGTAGATGATTTTTCCGTTGGCATTTTCATCGCGAAAGTATTGCAGTTGACCGGCTCCTATAAGGAAGATCGAGCCGTCTTGGCCAAAATCGATTTTTTGGGGGCCATTGACATTTTGACCGGCAAACATGCGTTGTTTAACAAAGCCATCGGGCAATGCATGGCCAACGCTGGCAACGGTGAGAGAGAGTAAAACAAAAAACACTAACGAAATACGCTTGCAGCACATATTATCCCCCTAAAAAAGAAGGGCCGGTCTGACGACGCGGCATTTTACTTGGCAACTATTATTTGGCATTTATTAGCCTTTGTTTAGCGCCAATCGCTGGTGTCATATAGTCCTTATTATGTGATTGGCGAAGCCGCGTTTTTAAGCGGCCCTTTCAAGTCTAGGAGCTATCTCCAGTAACGCAAAACGTAGAGGGTGCTTTGATGGTTATACTTTGGGGGAATTTGCGGGGGATTGATGGGGGTGGGGTTAAAAGCGGGGCTTAAAAGCCCCGCTTTAACGATTATCGTTCGATAATCACATATTCCTTGGTTTGGTCATTAAAACGAACCAGGAAGGTGTTGTGGTTAGGGTTGAGGACGATATTATCGCCGCCAGCATCTGCAATGCCGTCGCCTTCGTTATCCCCCCAGTTTTGACCCGCTGTCCACAGGCCCGATGCATCAAATTTCAACTCATGACTGGCGCAGCGTCCGTCAAAGCTGAACTCCAATTCCCAGGTGAAGTCTTCAACCAGTGCCATCGCGGTAGTCCCCCAGCCGCCACAGCCGTTGGCTGAGTTCATGGTGCCGCGTATGAACATGCTGTCAAAGGTGCTTTGCAGCGTAGGCTCACCGACGGTAACAGTAACCGTATCTGACGCGCTGTTGCCGTCGTTGTCCGTCACCGTTAGCTCAAACACGTAGGTGCCAGCCATTGGTGTTGGATAAGATGCAGACAACTGATCGGAGTTGGTTAGGAAGATCGATTGTGGGCCAGATAGCTGATTCCACTCAATGCTTACGATAGTGCCATCTGCATCCGATGCCGAACCGTTTAGAACAATGTCTTGCTGGTCTGTTGTCGCGACAACGTTGTCGCCAGCGTCGACGACTGGGCCTGCCACTTGATTTAATGCTTCAACCGTGTAGACCAATGTTTGGGTGTTAAAGGTCACACGGTAGTCATTGTGGTTCGGATCAAGCACGATATTGTCGCCGCCAAGATCAGCGGTGCCGTCGGCCAAATCGTCGCCCCAGTTTTGACCTGCTGTCCATAGGCCTGATGCATCAAACTTCAGTTCGTGTGACGCACAGCGCGCGTCGAAACTGAACTCAACCATCCAGGTGAAGTCGGCAACGAGTGCCATGGCCGTTGTACCCCAGCCGCCGCAGCCATTAGCTGAGTTCATGGTTCCACGAATAAACATGGTATCGAACTGGCTTTGCAGGCCTGGCTCGGTGATGGTTACCGTGATGGTATCCTCGCCTGAATTGCCGTCATTATCTATCGCTGTTAGCTTAAACACATAGGTGCCAGCCATCGGCGTTGGATAGGATGCAGAAAGTTGATCCGAGTTGGTCAGGAATACGGATTGTGGACCGGAAACCTGGGTCCACTCGGTGCTGACAATGGTGCCGTCGGCATCGGTGGCGCTGCCGTTTAGGACGATGTCTTGCTGATCGGTTGTTACATTCTGATCGGCTCCGGCATTTACAACAGGCGTAGCGACCAGATTGATGGCCTCAACACTATAAACACGGGTTTGTGTATTAAATGTGACACGGAAGTCATTGTGGTTTGGATCGAGCAGGATGTTGTCTCCACCCAGATCGGCAATACCATCAGCCAGATCGTCTCCCCAGTTTTGACCTGCTGTCCAAAGACCGGATGCATCAAACTTCATCTCGTGAGAGGCACAGCGTCCATCGAAGCTGAATTCAACCATCCAGGTAAAATCAGCAACCAATGCCATGGCAGTGGTTCCCCAGCCGCCGCAGCCATTAGCCGAGTTCATGGTGCCACGAATAAACATCGTGTCGAATTGGCTTTGTAGTGGTTGTGGTTCAACGGTTACAACCAGCGTATCGTTGTCATCCAGCCCTTCATTGTCGGTAACAGTAAGGACTATGGTGAATACGCCTTCGTCAGCAAAGGTAAAGCTGGGCGATTGGCCCGTTAGTGTTTGAGGGAATGCGGTACTGTTCCACTCATATGTCGAGATAACACCATTTGGATCGTTTGAACCGCTGCCATCAAAGGTCACGGTGGTGCCAGGGGCAACACTGATATCTGCTCCAGCATTAGCAACCGGTGGTTGCGGGCCGGTAATGGCTGGGGTAATGGAGTAGGCAAAGGTCTGATCGTTAAACTCGATCACATATTCACCATCTTCGGTAACAGGGATGTCGTCGCCTACCGGATCGGCAATACCATTGGCTGGTATGTTGTCACCGTAGTTTTGCACCCAGTCGCCCAACACATCAAACTTCAGTCGATCGCCGCCATTGCCGTCGCCAGCGCCGGTAAAGGTGGCATTCACGCGCCATAAGTTGTCGGCAACCAATGTCATTGGCAGAGTACCCCATCCGTTAAAGGTGCCGCGTAATGAGAGTGAAGGGAAGTTGCTCTCAGGGATATCCGACACATTGTAGTCAGCGATGAAAGAGAGTGGCGTTACTGGAACAATATCAGGAATATCATTGTTACAGTCAAACTCTTCAACCTGGCCTGATGCTAAGATCTCTTCCTGCCAGCAACGGAACTGAGCCAGCTGACCATTGTTGGTTAACTGAGGATTAGCAAAGATAGAGGTTGGGCTGTTGACGATAACTTCATGGGTGATGTCATCTTGATCAAATGCATCGCTATCAAGCCCCAGCGCAGGTAGTCCGGCAGGATTAGAGCGCACTCGCACAGTCGTGATCTGCGGGTGGATTTCGTCAATGAACTTACAGAAGCGCACAGGCGCACGCGTATCTTCCAGACTGAACTGGAGTAGCTGATCGCTCATCGATAGGTGCTGAGCTGCAACCCAGGCGGCTGAGCGGACGCTAGAAGAAAGGCGTACTTCATCGATAAGGCCGCGGAAGTAGTTTTGATCTGCACCGGCGCGACCGATATTCAGAGGGATGTTGTTGGCAACAACGGGGTCAATAGGCCCTGTTGATACGGCTTCGCCATTGACATACAGCGTTGCGTTGGCACCATTGATGGTCGTGCTGATGTAGTTCCACGTTTCGCCATCAACTGCGCCTTCGCCTTTAACCAGATTAGCGTTGCCACTACCAATCACGCTAACGTAGTCGGTAGCAGGGTGGAACTGCAGTTCGAAACCGTCGGTGCCAGCAAAGTCGCTTTTCTTGGAGATAAAGCGGCCAAACATCTGATCGATAGGGTTATCGGCTTTGATCCAGGCTTCAACCGTTAGCTGGTTAGCAAGTGCCAGGCTATTGCTGTGAGGAATACCGATAAATTCATCCGTTCCATTGAAATGCCGACCGAGGCCGATCGCCCCTTGAAGGCTGTCAGAACCATTATTGGCACCATTGTTGCCGTTGGTCGTTGAGTCATTGAGTTGGTTTAAGTGCCATACTCCGGCAAAGTTGTTGCTCCAGACCGCTCCAGAATTTTGAGGGCTACTGGCCGCTGGGTTATCGTAATACATCACAATGTAATCGTTAACCGTACTGGCTGAGATAGCGTTGATTTTGACCCAAACAACGGATTCGCCATTAGGATCCCAGCTTTCTATCTCGTGGGCTAGCAATTGGCCTTGGGCATCGACGAAACGCAGGCTTTGGCCATTGGCTCCAGCGACAGAATAGTCGATGCGAGAACCATCTAACTTAACCAAAGCAGGGAAATCGGTGAGTCCTTCATTTTGTTGACTGTTATTCACAAAAATAAAACGACGTTTATTCCAGCTGGCGTTCCACCAATCGGCAGCGAAAGGTTGGCCATCGGCACATAATGACAGTTCGATGGAGGTCGGCATTTCATGCTGTGGTGCCAGTAAGCTAGTGGTGTTGGCAAATGGATCGGCAATGTCACTGCCAAGGGGATGTGAGTGGCAGTCTGTCGGATCGGTACGATCACAGTGATTGATACCTGCATCCCAGGCCATGTTGGCTGCTGGCGTATCGGTGCCACTTAATACAGCAGTGCCATCAAGCGTCACTATATCATCAGCTGCCCAGTGCATGCCGGGGTCGGGCTGGTGAATGGTGATATCTACGCCATTGTCAGCGCTGGCAACTTGTAACATGATGGTTTTAACGTCAGTTTGGCCATTAACATCTTCGACGCGCAGGCTGACTTTGTGCAGTCCGGCTGTGGTGTAAGTGGCCTGCGTGGCTAAGGTATTGCCATCATCAAATTGACCATCACCGTCTAAATCCCAGGTGATTTGCATGTCTTCACCTGATGAGCCGCTGGCATCAAATGTTACGCTAAGCGGACTAGCACCTTTCAGGGTGCTGGCGTCAAACGCTGCGATAACGGGTATTTCGTTGCTATCGATATTCGGGTTGTAAATACGATAGACATGGTTATTGGCATAGTCGGTGTACCACAGTTCGCCGGT
>DFOV01000173.1:27834-28848 GCA_002376965.1 Gammaproteobacteria bacterium UBA3532 | reverse complement strand
CTATAATAATTAGGAGGATGTAAATTTGAGAGGCATTTGTTAATGGACGCCAGGCGCAAAATTGTCATAGCACACACTGACAACACCGTCAGAAATGCCATTGCTCAACTGTTACAGGAAGACGGCTATAAAAATACCCGCATAACCAGCAATCTTGGCGATTTTTTGTCTGGTCTGCGACAAGCAGGTTGTGTCATTCTTGGCAAAGATATGGACTTTGATGCGTTCCAACTTGCCCGATATATTCGTTGTGGCCAAAATGGCAATGATAAAAATGTTCCAGTCATTTTGGTCGTGGATAGTAAAACACCAACGCTAGAGCTGACGGCTAAGCTTTATCAAATTGACTTTATCATTGAAGAAAGCCACTTGGAAAAGTTGAAGAGCGTTCTAGCGTCCGTTGATTCACGGCGCCGCTCCATTCTGATTGCTGATGACGAGGAAGACACCTGCAATCTTATCAAGCGACTTTTTCGTAGCGACTATGAAGTCATATCCGCTAATAATGGAGTTGAGGCATACAGTCTATTCAAAAAACACCAATTTGATGTTTCGGTTATTGACCTGATGTTGCCAGGCATCGATGGGGAAACACTGCTGGAAAGACTTCTCGATCAGGCTCCCCAGCATACCGCTCTCGTATTTACTGCATACAAAGATGAAGCTATCGCGTTGCGCCTACTTAGAAAAGGCGGTTTTCATTATATGACCAAGCCTTCTAATCCAACAGAAATTAGAAATGCGATTCAAAGCGCCATGCAGCGCTCCATATTCCAAAAATATACCGCGTATGCTCGCAAAAGCCTGGCCTAGAGTCTATTTATTCCGCAGCCCTAACTGTTTGTAAAACAAACAATATGTTCACCATTTAAACAAAAACAGCCAAGGTGAAAATTTTTGTAATTTATTTTAATTTTTTAGTTGACGAAGGGGGTCGGCATCCGTATTATACACACCCGTTGAGACGCATTATTCCCCGATAGTTCAGTCGGTAGAACGGTGGACTGTTAATCC
>DFOV01000173.1:0-27506 GCA_002376965.1 Gammaproteobacteria bacterium UBA3532 | reverse complement strand
GTCGCTGGTTCGAGTCCAGCTCGGGGAGCCAAATCAGAGAAAGGCCGCTTTATGCGGCCTTTTTTATTTTCATTATGAAAACGCTACTTCGTCAGTTTGCTATTCCAATCACCATTTCGCTTGTTGCAGCTCTAATACAGGCGGCTCCGATCCTACATGAGCACCTGATCTATCAAACCAACCAGCTACCTAAAGAAGCTTGGCGCTATCTTAGTGCAAACCTGGTACATACCAACTGGCCACACTATTTAATGAATTGTTGCGCCCTTTTATTGCTGTATGACTTTTTCCAGGGCTACGACAAGCCGAAGGCATTTGTCTTGGCATTCATACTTATTAGTCTAGGCAATACATTTTTGCTTTCTCTGTTTCCATCAATTCATTGGTATGTCGGGATGTCTGGGACACTTCATGGCATCATCATTTGGGGAACCCTGATCTACCTGTATCCAAAGGCGCCCAAAACGGCTAGCGCGCTACTATCAGTCACTCTGGCAAAGGTTGGCTATGAGGCCTGGAGTGATGGGCAAAGCATCTCCTCAACGTTAATTGACGCCAGAGTAGTTTACGAAGCCCACTTTACCGGTATACTTTGTGGTTTTTTCGTAGCTTTCATCTATTACTTGATGAGGCGAGTATATTGCAGCGACAACCCTTAATAACTGATTTCCTGAATGAGCCTCTCCAACTCTGTATTGAAGAGTTACCCTATCCAGGTCAGGAGTGGTTGGAGAATGCGCCCGAGCCAATTCAGCGGCTGATCCACTCACCTAATGCGACCTTGCTCGATAGCGCAGGCTCATTATCACCACTAGGACGATTTGACATCCTGGCAGCTGCTCCTGTTTGTACCCTGCAAGCTGAAGGTGCTCATACGCGTGTTAATGGAACTAAATTCCCGGCACCATTAACCACAGTCCTTGGTCAGATATATACTAAGCTGCAACACAATAGTCACCTCCCATTTACTGGCGGTATTCTGGGATATTTGTGTTATGAATACGGAAAGGTTCTAGAGCAACAAATCTCAGCAACGAATACGGATGATATAGGGTTACCTCTTGGAGAGTTCGGTTTCTATACTTGGAGCTTTGTTGTTGATCATCAGGCACAGCAAGCATTTTTCTGCACTTGGCAGTGCCATAAAGACCAACACTATTTAAGCCTATTCAAGTCAGTAGACTTCCGTAAGCCAATGGTACGCCAACCCTTTTCCTATACCAGCATATGGAGCAGCAATCTAAACCAAAAGGAATATTTAGAGCGAATCAGCAAAATTAGGGAATCCATTCGAAATGGCGATGTTTATCAGGTTAATTTTGCTCAACGCTGGTCTTGTCAGTTTCAGGGCAATATATGGACAGAGTACTTGCATCTCCGACGGGAAAATACCGCCCCTTTTTCTGCGTTTATGAACTTGCGTCACCATAAGATTCTCTCTTTCTCACCAGAACGATTTTTTCAAACTTCAGCCGATGGACATGTTGTTACCATGCCGATAAAGGGCACCATTCGCCGTCATTCAGACCCTACTCTGGATAAAAAAGCCAAGATCGCCTTATCAACCAACAGCAAAGATCGCGCAGAAAACTTGATGATAGTTGATCTCCTACGCAACGACTTAAGCCGACTGGCAAGCTCACATAGCGTCAAAGTATCCAAGCTCTTCGAAGTACAGTCTTTTCCAGCAGTTCATCACTTAGTCAGCACAATAGAGGCTCAGCTACCTCACAATATCAACAGCATCGACTTACTTGATAAAATGTTTCCAGGCGGCTCTATCACTGGAGCTCCCAAGATCCAGGCGCAAAAGATGATTGACCAATTAGAGCCACATGTTCGCAGCATATACTGCGGTAGTATCATTGCGATAGATTTTTCAGGTCGAACCGATAGTAATATAGCTATACGCACCCTCGTCACCAAAGGGGAGCAAGCCTACGTCTGGGCAGGTGGAGGGATTGTTTGGGACAGTGATGGCGAGGCCGAGTATGCCGAAACACTATCGAAAGTCAGTAAGATAATTTCGTTTTAAATAAAGTGGGATGATCTCAGCGAAAGCCCCGAGCTTTTAAGCGGTTTATTACAGCTTTATTTTCCAAAGCGGTTTCATCATTTGGAGCAATTTGAAGCGCTTTGTCGACCCACATTTCCGCTTTAGATAAGTTCTTCATTTCAAAATAAGCAAAACAAAGCGCATTTAAATAAGCAACATTTTCTGGCTGCCGGTCAAGCGCTTTTAATAGATAGCGAGGCGCTTCGACTACCCTCCCTCCCTTAAGCAAAACAAGGCCAGCCTGATAACTTAAGTTAGCATCGTGAGGTAAGGCTTCCGCAAGCAGCTTTACCGCTTTCGCAAACTCACCAGGCTCATTTTCTTGAGTCTGCTGGATAGTTGCGTTGGCCATATCAATCCAGTTTGCTTGCTTTTTGAACGCTTTAAGGCCTAATGCATCAGCCCAGCCCTTTACTGCAGGAAGTTCGGGTTCTTGTTTTGTTTTAACAAAGGGATAGTCAGCGACCAGCTGTGCAATTTTAGCCTCCCCCAGGTAGCGCTGTGGTGGCAATACCGGCAATTCTTTAAGCGCGCTTTCTGATGGCACAAATTTCCAATTATTAAAAATCTTGGACTCGTACATGCGACGGTAAAAGGTATCTGCAATCAGAAAATAGCCGTTTAGGTTCGGATGCAGGTGCTCAAGCATTAGCTCCTTGCCTATTAAACCACCAGGTAGTTGACGAGCCATTGCTCGTTCAACATCAACTAAAGTAACACCGTCCCTTTCAGCAAACTCTCTAATAATTTCATTCATCGCATTGGGCGCACGAAAACGAAGTAAGTCATGATCTTTTGCTAGTTCAAAGTATTGTTTGGCAGCCCCAAAGTTTTCTTGTTTCAGATGCCATTGACCAATTAAATACAGAATATCAGCACTATCGCTGTCCTTTGCCACCTTATCAAGCGCAGCAACGTTTCCGTCACTGACGCGGTCGAATCGACGATGACGTAAATGATCAACCCACTCCGCCATTTCAGAAGTAAGCGAGGCTTGGTTACTTGAAAATGGCGGCTGATCTTTCAGATTGCTAGCGATTGTTGCCAAATAAACAGGAATGCCTTCACGCTGATATTTGTCCAGCAATAAACCAAGGTTAGTACGAAACTGCTCAACGCCCTGTTGAAACAGATCTGACTCTAATGGGATATTCTTGTGTTTGGCGACTTTCGACATGAAAGTGCGTGATGCTTCCGACTTCTCTTCGTCAAGGCCACTTTGAGGGTACTTGAACGAAGCATAAACGTTTTGCATCAATTGAAATATGCGCATTTTACGCAATTTTAAATAGAGAAGCGTCGCGGCTTGGGAGTTTGCGGCAGTGTAAGCCGAACCAACCCCGAGAATACCCAAATACTCGTTGTGTCCTGCATAGATAAGAACAGCATCAGGAGACTGTTCAATAATCTCGTCAGCAAAATCCAGCATAGTATATGAATTGACCGCTGATAGTGCAGTATTTATTACTTCCACAGGCCTATCGGGAAAGCTTTGTTTCAGACGATAATCCAGCATACCAGCAGGCGAAGCACCGTAACCGTAGGGAAAGCCAGCAGCACTTGAGCCACCTTGGACAAATAGGCGGATACCGTCCTTGGGCTTTTGCTTTTTGAAGAAATTGACTTCGATAGTCACACTCGGTGTTGGCGCGCCTTCAGGAAAGTAGCGTTTAACTATATCTGGTCGTGGCAGCAGCAAGTCGGGAGCGGGCGGATTTTCTATAAAAAGTGGATAGTCCCGACCATAATCGGCCACTCGCAGCCCCCACTCTACTCCTGCAAAGAATAGAAACGGTATGAGTAAGGTAACCATCCTAAACAACCAAACGCGCACCCCTCTTCTCCTCTTGTAGCACCACAATGTCTCTTCACCATGAAGGGTGCCAGGTTACTCTAATCAACTCAAAATTACTACTTCACCACGAGTATATTCAATGCTGATATTGAACGTATTTCAATCAATGGCATAGAGCATAAAATAAATAATTACCGATCGCTGAAAAGAAGCTCCTCAAGCGTTTGTATTTTTAACCATTTATCCTACACTGAGACTATATCTGAACAACCCTTATAGCATGCATCTGGAACGACGGTTGGTATCACACAGTCGTAGCTGTTGGTATATCATGTAACTGCTGGTATATCTTCTAAATGGTTGGTATATCATTCTAAATGATAGTGTATGAGCGGATAGCACTGGACTCACGAAGGATGCAGTTCTATCTAGAGGCTGCTTAGCTGATAGGACCGTTGTGTTTTCCATATTGTTTCAGATCGTATGAATATTCTGACGTAAATAATAGAGAGGGGTAGCCGGTGACCGTTGATCAAGAACAGGCTCATCAGGATTTAGTTGATGCAATTATAATTGAACTTGAACGCAAGCAAGTCGTACTCCCGACCTTACCAGAGATAGCCCTGCGCGTCCGCTCCGCGGTTGAAGATGAGAATATTGATGCCATTAAACTGGCCAAGATAATCAACGCCGATGCCTCTATAGCGGGACGCCTGGTTCAGGCTGCCAACAGTGCAATGTTTGCTGGTATGGTGCAAACCAGCAGCGTCCAGTCAGCTATCGGCCGACTTGGCTTTGTTTGCGTTAGAAATATCGCACTGAGCCTGTCTATGTCTCGACTATACGATTTCAAGCACGACAGCAAAGTTTATCGAGCAGTTAAGCAAGTATGGAAACACAGCGTGAAAGTCGCCGCCGTCTGCCAGATACTGGCCAAGCACAAGACTAACTTAGAACCTTCAGAAGCCATGCTCGCCGGACTTATTCATAATATTGGCGCATTACCTGTAATAACGCGTTGTGCCGATCACCCTGAATTTGAAAACAACCCCGACTTGTTATGGAACATTGTAACCCTAGTAGAAGCTCAACTAGGCCACTGGATACTTCAACAATGGCATTTCGTGGATCAGATAGCTGAGGTACCTCTAAACTACCGAAATCTTGGTCGTTCGCATGCTGGTAAGGCTGACTATTCTGATGTTGTCACCGTTGCCAATCTAATCGCTCAGCTGCCGGAACCGGTTAATAGCCTTCCGGCTGAGTGGCAAAGCCTGCCTGCTTACCAAAAACTGGATTTAGATAACGAACAGTGCCTGGAATTACTGGAAACTGCGGGCGAGGAAATTCGCAACCTTACATTGGTATTGTCATAACGATTGGTATTGTCATAACGATTACCCCATATAACGCTGCTAAATAGTTGGGTGACCCCAGTTTATTATGAAAAGATTACTGCAACTGATTCTTCTTGTTTTCCTATGCGCCTCATCGATCGTGGTGGTAGGGGTCTATTATCCATTCGAACGTATTGTGCCTCTTAACTCGCCACCTAAAATGCGACACCTCGTAGAGGTGCCTGTTAACTATGCTCCGTCAATGTCAATTCAGCAGTTTCCATTTTATGGCGGTGCGGTGCTCGATCTAAAAGGTCGAGGCGAAATGGTAGCATTTCTTAGTGGCAGCGAAACCACCGGCGATGCATTTTTGGTCTACGCAGCTGGCCAACTTATCGATATCAAACAACAAACGCTTATTCGAGAACAGCAAAACAGTTATGGCGCATCAGCTATTGATATGGATAATGATGGCGATACGGATATTGTAGTGGCAAGAGAAAAACAGATTTTCTGGTATGCCAATAACGGTGGAAGCTCAGGCGACTTTGTATCCAATGTACTGCCCGTAGCCCCTCCAACAAATATGGTTTTTATTGACGTAGCCCCAGCCGATTTTAACCAGGATGGTCTTGTAGATCTTCTAATCAGTGCTGTCGACAAAAATATCGCTACTACATTGAGTGAATTTCACACGGTTTTATCAGGAAAACAGTTCCTACTCAAAGGGCTTGGCGATGGTCAGTATGAAGACGTATCGTCACATCTTGGCGATGCAGAAAGCAGGTTTTCTCTGTTTAACATTTGGGCCGACTTCAATGGCGACAATCGACTCGATTTTATCTCTCTCACTCCTTCAGCACCTGTTTCTATATGGCTAAACGGCGAAAACTTTACGTTTAATGAGCAGACCATCTATGACAGGCCCGGGCTATGGGGAGGATTATCAGTCCAAGATAGTGATCAGGATGGCGATCTCGATATCATGCTTACCAATATCGGAAACAGTATTCCGTATTTTATGCTCGATATGGGGCCGTATTCCGAGAAAGAAATCCGAACAGATTGGCTGGTGCTGAACAATGAGCCCGAAGGCTATATAGATGTATCTTACACATCAAATGTTACAGAGCTTGGCAATGGCTTCGGCGTGGTGCAAACCGATATCAATCTTGATGGGCAGCTCGACCTTCTAGCAGCACAGAATCACCCTCAGTGGTTTGTACACCAACTAAGAACATTACCAGCTAAAACAATGCTTGGGATAGACGGCGCATATTATCAAACTGACGTCTGGAAAGCTCAAAACCCAACCTACGCTGCCTCCCCTTTATATGCAGACTTCTTAAATAATGGCAAGCCTGATGTGCTATGGCTAAACACCCAATCAGCACCACGAGTTTTCCTAAACAAGTCTGAAAGTACCTTCTTATCTTTACTCTTTCCTGACACTGTTAGGCTGCAAGGAGCGAAGGTAACAGCCAATCTCAGTGATGGATCTAAGCGCCACCAGTTTCTCATCGGTCGATCAGGCCTTGGCACCGACAACAGTAATGAAGTATTTTTCGGCCTTAATAATGAGCAACACATCCAAAGCGTTGAAGTTTCATTACTCGATGGCTCCGTTGTATTGCTCAACGACTTGAAAGAAAATCAAAAGAACATCCTTTATGAACGTTTCTAGAACCTTGTTAAAACTAGAAATATTCATTACAGGCTCTAGAGCCTGTAATAACATTATGGCAAATAAATCAGAATTAACTAAGCTTAACTTGAGATTAGTCATGTGTAGCTAAATGATGGGGTGATAACGTGTTTACCAATAGCAAAAAAGCACGCGAGCTTGAACAAAAAGTAGAACAATTACAGCAACAAATTAGCTTCTTGGAAGCTGAGAACGAGTCATTACAATCCGAACTAAGCGATAGTAAGGCAGCAGTTGTCACTCAAGAAAACAATGAACATGAGAAAATTCTTACCACCCTGCTACATTCATTTCCCAGTTTAAATAACATTCGAGAGTCTGTTGCTACTCAAGCCCAAAACATTATTGATGAAAACGACAAGGTTACCGCGCTTTCATCTGCATTCGAACAAAATAAGTATATTCTTGATGCAATTACTAACGATATCAGAAATATAGAAAACGTATCGAACCGCACCCAAGAAAGCATGTCTTCGCTTCAAGAGGTTGCTGATCGCATATCAAATTTTGTCTCCGCCATCAGTGCAATATCGGAGCAAACCAATTTGCTAGCCCTGAATGCAGCAATTGAGGCCGCTCGCGCAGGCGAACAAGGAAGAGGCTTCGCGGTGGTAGCAGACGAAGTTCGTAATCTCGCGCAGAACTCAAGCAATACCACCAAGGAAATAAGCGGTCTTATTGAAGGTATTAAACGCGATACAGGTGAAACCAATGATAATATTTCTGAGCTAGCGCAACGCAGCAAGGAAATGGTCGAACAAATAGAGGAGTTATCGGGTAACTCAGCGAAAGTTTTTAGTGCTTCAGAATCCATGAAAGCTGCCATAGATACCGCGAGCAAATCCGGCTTTATCCAAACGGTAAAACTTGACCATGTCGTCTGGAAGTCGGAAATTTATCAAGTGGCGATGGGGCTATCGAGAAAATCCATTAAGGATTTTGTCGACCATAAAGAGTGCCGGCTGGGCCAATGGTATTATCGCGGGGATGGTGCGCAAAATTATCAGAACAAGCATGCTTTTCAACGCCTCGAAGAACCGCACAAAGAGGTTCACCGGCACGGCATAGAAGCGCTTTGCCAAATCGCAGATAACCATTGGGATGAAGGTGTTAAGCATCTTCAACTTATGGAAAAAGCTTCAGATGATGTACTGCGAATTTTGGACGACTTATAGCCCACCTGACGAGAGATGGCTCTGAAAGAAGACAGTCTCTACAGCTCAATGGTGACGTGGCGGTTCTTTCCAGATTTCTTGGCTTGGTAGAGTGCTTGGTCAGCTTTGTTGACCATGTGCTCGGTATCAAAGATTTTGTTCCCCGGCGAACAGGCTACTCCAATGGAACAACCTAGGCGTTGTCCTGTCGCTGTTATTTCACCTAGCTCCTCACCAGAAACACGATGGATCACCTGTTCAAAGCGATTCGTTTCTTTAACACACTTAATGATTTTTTCAGCGACATGCTCAGCTCCAGTCCGCGAGGTATTAGGCAGCATGATTAAAAACTCATCACCACCAAAACGTGCGGCCACATCACATTCACGAATCAGGCTTTTAATGATCTGGCTAAACTCAACTAACAACGCATCACCCACAAAGTGGCCATAACGGTCATTAAAAAATTTAAAATTATCCAAATCCATGAATAATACCGCTAGCCCCTTGATACTTAGGCCTTGATAGCGCTTGAGCTTTTTCTGTTCTGCTGACAGTTTATGAAATGCTGACTCTCGGTTATCGAGCTGGGTTAATGTATCTGTTGTCGCTCTAAGATAGAGCTCACGATTCTTTTCATTAATCTCAGCTTCTTGTTCGAGCTTTTCTATCGCGGAAACAAGTAATTTGCCAGAAAAGGTTAATAGCTTATATTCACTGGCAGATATCGATATATTACCTTTATTGGTGCCGCACAGAATATGCGCCACCCAATCCCTTTTGCTCTCCAGAGGAATACTGGCGATAGACGAAAAATCCTGCTCAATCGAAAATTGAGTACGAGGCTCAGGCAACGCAAAGTTATTCCCTACATGATATAAGCGTAGCAAAGCTTCCAATTGCCGCTCTTCATCGCTATTACTTAAAAATGGATGAAAGGAAAACAGTGTTTTAGCTTCCCCAGCGGCATGAATTCGAAAAACGAGTAGGTCCATTGGAAAGCTGTGATTGAGCAGTCGCATATACAGTATAACCAGCGAATCGCGATCTTTTGCTGCTGCAAAAATGTTTTGAAGCGCATTAAGAAAGTCCAGCTCACCAAGCTTTTCGTGCAACTGAAGTACCGCCTTGGTCGCATGGGTGGCTTCGATGATGCGATCATAATCTATTACTGGATAACGCTCTTTACTAGCCACGGGCCGACTAACAAAAGACGACATGCTATCACCAAACATTTGCATATAAGTTGGGTTGTTTAGCGACTCAGACCATCGTTTGCCATTTTTGTATTGAATAGCAGCCTGACGACCATCCCCACTCATCTGGCATAGCAAGGTGTATTCGTAATAGAAAAAAGGTGCGTAATAACCAATGATCTGGCGGTTTTCATTCAGGAAGCGCTCGGCCTCGGCAAAAACCTGCAAGGCAGTGGTTACATCCTTGTCGTACATAGCAACGTATCCACGTAACATTTTGTACAGCAAAACTTCTTCGGTAAAATTTTGTAACCTTGCTTGAGAGCGCGCTAGATCCCTCTTCGCTTCTAACAAGGTAAATTGCTCGAATACCCGTGAAAAATCCCATAGCTTATGATGGCAAAACGCACTTAGCGCCATCATTCCAAACTGAGAGTGGTAAGGTAAATCCGATACTCCCAGGTTCTTTAGCACTTGTGATAGCTTGGTAAAATTATCCAAAGCATATTCATACTCAAAGCAAAACATATGAATGATCCCGATATTGCATATTGCCATGCACATTTCGGTAAAATCTTTCACTTGGTAAGCTGATACAAAAGCCTTTTCAAAATAGCGGCGAGCGTTGTCATAATCATTAGTCTGAAAATAAAAGTAGCCGTACCCATTTTGGATCTGCGCCAACTCCAGCATGCTCCCAATGCTTTCAGTTAGCACTTCGCTTTTCTGATAATAATAATGCACTTTATCATACTGGTTATTCATAATATGAAATAAGCCTTGTGCATGATAGGCTGCGGCTAATCGTGCTTTATTATCAAGTTCAACAGCAAGCTCGATACCCTTTTTCAAAATTCGTGACACTTCCTGTTTATGACGAACGTCATCAAAGCGATCTGGGCGCGTCATCCAAAAGGCCAGGCCATTTTTCATACCCATATGCTCGGCCATAGCGACAATGCGCTTATACTCCTGCAACCAATGCGTCTGAGTTATGCGGTTATCTTTGCCATCAATGAGTAACAGGGTAAAAAGTGCATAGTATTCGGCCTCTTTATCCCCTGCTTCTTTGGCCAGTTTTTGGGCGTGGTAAGTGAATTTGTGTGCTCGATCCAAGTTATTCTTTCGAAAATAGACTTCACCTGATTTACGATAAGCATACTGTAACCTTGGATCATAGTTATCTTGTGGCACCATTCCAATGATAGCTTTATAACTTAACAGCGCCGAGTCAAAACGCCCTTGAACGGTTAAGAGATCACCTTGGAGTCGATGCAATAACAGCTGGTGCTTTAAGGGCATCATCATTTCGCCAGCGGCGTAATTACTTCGGCTTAGAATAGAATCGACAATAGACTGGCAATCTTCAAAAGCAAGATATTGATAGCAATCTTCGGCAACATTTAAGTCACCAAAATCAATAGTGTGCGGTATAGATTGATCCAGTTCAAAGTGGCTGCTGACCGAAGTCTGGTTACGCATATCCATGTAAATAGCGCTAAGCTCGATCTGGTTTAACAGATCGCCCCATAGCTCCATGCTTTTTTCACTGGACACCTGATAGTTTTGCTGAATTGTAAGTAGAAACAAATAAGGATGATCGACCGAGGCATTGACTAAATATTCAATAAATCTCAGTGATGAAATAGACAGCGCTCCAACTTCTTGAATGACAAATACAGTACGCTGATTTTCGAATGTGGCACAAAATAACGCTAACAAGGACTCCAGCAAACGTTTTTGCTCATAGCCAATTTCATTGAATATGATTTCCTCTTCACGCTTTGGCCTTTCACCGCATAAATAGCGCACAAAAAGCTGCATCTGAGGCTGGTATATATTTGCCTTTTGACACAGCTGCTCCCAATCAGACCTCGAATAATCACTCCGCTGTTCGCGTATCCAATTCAAAAATGGGAAATAAGGTAGGAAGTTTCGCTCGGCGAGTGAAATGCGCTTTATTTGAACACGGCTCTCTACATCGGCTAATAGCGCATCTACCGCACTTGAAGCCTGCTCATCATAAACATCTTGATGAAAAATAAGTGTTTTACTTTGCTGTGACTCATCTACATCCTGGTAGACTCGTTGAAACAACTTTAGCGACGCATCAAATTTCGACCACACTCGAATCTTCTTCCTTCCAACACTAGGACTTACGAATAACTACTATTACTTACGAATAACTGCTATGACTTAGGGCACAAGCACTATGGCCCACAAAGCCGCAATATATTCACCCAAAAAACCAAAATAATGATATCGCAATCACTTGATATAAGGCACTAAACGGAATGATAGCATACACAACGCCGCGCCACCCACTACCCATCTTAGTGTCATATTCGCGATTCAGCCAGCCTCATTAAACATCTCAAACACTTATCTCACCTCAACCCTAAAATAGCAATCATCACAAGTTGCCATATTCTTGGTTTAGACCTCAGACCCATGTTAAACTCTACGGCCTTTTTAAAGCCTCCAACAACGGGTCTCCTTATCAGATGAGTGTAACTATCAAAAATTCCGAGCAAATAGACAAAATGCGTATTGCAGGCCGCCTGGCGGCTGAAGTGCTGGAAATGATTGAGCCTCACGTTAAAAAAGGCGTGACAACTGACGAATTGAATACGATTTGCCACGACTATATTGTCAACCACCAACAGGCGATTCCTGCGCCGTTAAACTATAGAGGCTTCCCCAAATCCATCTGTACTTCAGTAAACCATGTGGTATGTCACGGCATTCCCGGCGATAAAAAACTGAAAGATGGCGATATCGTCAATATAGATATTACAGTCATTAAAGACGGATTTCATGGTGATACCAGTAAAATGTTCTATGTTGGCAAGCCTACCATTCTGGCAACCAGACTATGTCGTATTGCCCAGGAGTGCATGTACAAAGCTATAGAAATCGTCAAGCCCGGCACACGTTTAGGCGATATCGGCCACATCATTCAAAGCCATGCCGAGTCCAATAACTATTCTGTTGTACGCGACTACTGTGGTCATGGTATTGGCGAACAATTCCATGAAGAACCACAGGTATTACACTACGGCAAAGCCAACACCGGCCTAGTGCTAGAAGCCGGTATGACCTTCACTATCGAACCCATGATCAATGCTGGAAAATATGGCGTAAAAACACTCAAAGATGAATGGACAGTGGTAACAAAAGATCGCTCATTGTCGGCACAGTGGGAGCACACAATTTTAGTGACTGACTCAGGTTTTGAGGTACTTACCAAGCGACAGGAAGAATCCTGGTAATGCCGTTTACCACTCATCTTGAACATTGCTCGGATATTGTTCTTAAGACGGCCAAGAAAGTCCGCCCCGACAATCCGGCATTGGCCATCTTTAAGCAAGGCCTGAATGAGATAGATAGCTACCTCAACCAGTCGTTTGCTAAAAATCCGAATGAAGTTATCGAACTTGTCAAGGTACGCGCCAGCATTGTCGATCAGTTTCTCAAGCTGGTGTGGCGCTACTATAAGATAGGCGAATACGGTGCAGCACTGGTCGCAGTTGGTGGCTACGGACGTGGGGAGCTGCACCCAGAGTCCGATGTTGATTTGTTGATACTGCTCCGCCCTAACGTGAATGAAAAGTTCACCAAGCTTATTGAATCATTTTTAATGATGCTTTGGGATTTACGTTTGGATGTCGGCCACAGTGTCCGTACCATCGATGAATGCATTTCTCTGGCTGAGCAAGACATTACAATAGCGACTAACTTACTTGAAGCCAGGTTTTTGATCGGCAACCGAACGTTATACCAGCCGATCGGTCACTTGTTTGACGATCGCGCCCAGTTTTGGCCATCGCCCGACTTCTATTCGGCCAAAAAGACCGAACTACAAGAGCGTCAGCAGAAATATGGCGATGCCGCTTACAACCTTGAGCCGAATATTAAGAGCAACCCCGGCGGCCTCAGAGATATTCAAGTAATTGGTTGGGTGTTAAAGCGTCATTTCGGCGCAGAAAGCCTGGCTGATTTAGTCGAAGAAAAGTACCTGCGCCACCAAGAGTCCTTAGAGTTACTCGATAGCGAAAAGAAACTATGGATGATGCGCTATGCATTACACTGCGTTGCAAAGCGCAAAGAGGAACGCCTGCTTTTTGACTATCAACCTAAGGTCGCAGAGCTGTTAGGCTACGAGAATGATGACGTACACCTCGGTGTTGAAAAGCTGATGCGAGAATATTATCGCACCGTCAATTCAATATCGGAGCTCCATGAAATGCTGCTTCAGCATTTTGAAGAGGTCGTGCTAAAAAAAGAGCATGAAGAGCCAGCCATCACCATTGATAATTGGTTCTTAATCCGTAAAAACCGCATCGAGGTTCGTCACAATCAGGTCTTTTTGCACCGACATACAGCGATGTTGGAAATGTTTTTGCACATTGCCAACTTTCCTCAAATTGAAGGAATATCTGCTGGCACCCTAAGGCTGCTGCGTCACCACCGACATTTGATCGATCAACACTTTCGCCGCAAACCAATCAACCGCCGTGTATTCTACAACATCATAACCAACAGCAATGCCATCAAGCTGGCTTTGCCTTTGATGAAAAAATACCAGGTATTAAATGCCTACTTACCGGCATTTGCTAATATTACCGGCCAGATGCAGTTTGATCTGTTTCACTGCTATACCGTCGATGCCCATACTTTTAGGCTGTTGAAAAATTTAAATCAGTTTGCTGAAAACAAAGAACCAGATGCCCCTTTTTATTGCCATGTCATGCAACGGCTGAAATATCGCCACTTACTCAATATTGCAGGCCTGTTTCACGATATCGCCAAGGGGCGTGGCGGCGATCACTCTGTTCTTGGAGAAAAGGACGCACGGGATTTTTGCGACCAACACACTCTCCCCCATTATCAAGGCCGCATTGTCGCTTGGCTAGTACGCCAACATCTTCTGATGTCTGGCACGGCGCAACGACAGGATATTACCGATCCCGATGTTGTAAATGCGTTTGCAGCCAAGGTTGCAGACCAGACCCATTTAGATTTGCTCTATGTACTCACTGTTGCCGATATTCAAGCGACGAACGGTGAGCTGTGGACCAGCTGGAAAGACGCACTGCTGCGCGAACTTTATCAGCAAACCAAACGCGCACTCAGGCGCGGCCTTGAAAATACGACAGATCGTCAGGAAATTATTGGCGAAACCCGCCTTGATGCACTTAGCTTGCTAACGTCACGCCATCAGGATTCCGACAAAGTAACCCTTTTCTGGGACAAGCTCGATGAAGACTACTTTATTCGCTACTCCCCAGAAACTGTTGCATGGCATACAGAAGCCATTCTGAGTCATTGTGACGATTCACCTCTGGTTATGATTCGGCGTCATGAGAGTAATGGTGGTACTGAAGTTTTCTTTTACACCCAAGAAAAGCCAGAGATATTCGCCAATGTCACCAGCATTATCGATCAGCTAGGGCTAAATATCGTCGATGCAGCTATCGAAACAACATCATTTGGCTATTGTCTAGATTCATTTGTCGTTCTTACCGATAGTGGCAATCCGATTGAAGCCTCATACGAACTTCAGGTACTTAAGCAAAACCTTATTGATGGGTTGCTAAGTAAAGGTGAACAAACCAAGGTTACACGTCGTACCCCGCGTAAACTTAAATGCTTTTCTGTCGACACCCGCGTATCCGTTGGCCCTGCTAATAGCGAAGGTAAGCACTCAGTCGAGATCACCACTAAAGACCGGCCAGGCCTGCTGGCCTGTATCGGGCGAGCCTTTCTTGAAACAGGGTTAACCCTTCACGCAGCGAAAATAGCCACATTAGGCGAACGTGTCGAAGACGTGTTTGTGGTATCAAGTGACAACGTAGATGCATTTTCAGATCAAGCCAAATTCGAACAGGATATGGCTCAGGCAATAAACCAACAGCTCAATTAACCAAAACTAGACTGTATAGGACAAACTATATGAGTGATTTACAAAATATCATAGAATCCGCTTTCGATGAGCGCGCACAAATTACCCCAGGCAGCGTTTCTGTCGAAATTCGTGATGCTGTTGAAGAATCAATCCAAATGATCGACAGCGGAAAAGCCCGCGTTGCCGAGAAAATTGATGGGGAATGGGTTGTAAACCAATGGCTAAAAAAAGCCGTTCTTCTCTCGTTTCGCATTCGAGATAACCAGCCAATAGAAGGTGCTTTTACTCAATATTTTGACAAAGTACCGAGCAAATTCGAAGGTTTGAGCGCTGAAGAGCTTGCTGCTACCGGTGTTCGCGTTGTTCCTCCGGCGGTTGTTCGTAAAGGCGCACACATTGCAAAAGATGTAGTTTTAATGCCTTCTTATGTCAACATCGGCGCATTCGTAGACAGTGGCACTATGGTAGATACTTGGGCGACCGTTGGTTCATGCGCCCAAATCGGTAAAAACGTTCACTTATCTGGGGGCGTAGGCATTGGTGGTGTATTAGAACCATTGCAAGCAGGCCCTACCATCATCGAAGACAACTGCTTTATCGGCGCACGCTCTGAGGTCGTTGAAGGCGTTGTGGTTGAAGAAGGTTCGGTAATATCCATGGGTGTCTACATCGGCCAAAGTACCAAAATTTACAATCGTGAAACAGGGGAGGTCTCCTACGGGCGCATTCCTGCGGGCTCGGTCGTAGTTTCAGGCTCACTACCATCAGCTGACGGAAAATACAGCCTTTACTGTGCAGTCATCGTTAAACAGGTAGACGCCAAAACCAGAAGCAAAGTAGGTATTAACGAATTGCTCAGAATGGCGTAGAATATATTAAGAAACTTTATAATTATAGGAGCTGCTTTTAATGCAGCTCCAAATACACAAAAAAGCTAGAGAAAATATAAACCATGACTACGACGCAACTCTATGGTATTACCAACTGTGATACCGTCAAGAAAGCACGCAAATGGTTGAGTGACCATCAACTCGATTATAACTTTCACGATCTTAAATCCGAAGGTGTATCCACTGAGCAGCTAGCTCAATGGGCATGCGAATTCGGCTGGGAATCTTTGCTAAACAAGCGAGGAACGACCTGGCGTAAAATTCCTGACGAAGAAAAAGAGATCCAGTCTCAAGAAGACGCTATTTTGTTAATGAAAAGGTATCCGTCGCTGATAAAGCGCCCCGTACTCTTGCACAGCAACGATTTTTACCTTGGATTTAAAGCTGAGAGTTACCATCGTATATTTTTTGAAAAGGTATCATAATGACTGATGTTGTTGAGCTATGCTGTAAGCTCATTGAGAAATCCTCGGTAACTCCAGAAGATGCTGGTTGCCAGGAACTGATGAAAGAGATTCTGGCCCCTTTGGGCTTTCACTCAACAACATTGCAATATGAAGACGTGACAAACTTATGGTCGTGCATTGGTCAGCCCGACGGCCCACTGTTCGTTTTCGCTGGCCATACCGACGTTGTGCCTTCAGGCAATACCACAGACTGGGATCACGATCCGTTCAAGCCTACCATTGTCGATGGCCAGCTATATGGCCGCGGTACAGCCGATATGAAAGGCAGTCTGGCCGCCATGGTAGTCGCAACTCAACGTTTCATTAAAGAAAAGCCAGACTTTGACGGGCGCATTGGTTACCTGATTACCAGTGACGAGGAAGGCCCAGCAATAAATGGGACCGTAAAAGTAATGGAGTACTTGAAGTCGGAAGGCATTCATATCGACTATTGCTTGGTCGGGGAGCCTTCCTCGACCCAACATGTTGGCGATGTAGTCAAAGTTGGGCGACGAGGATCACTGTCTGGTTATCTAAAAGTTAAAGGCATTCAAGGGCATGTGGCCTACCCTCACCTTGCACGCAACCCTGTTCATCAATCTCTCGTTGCTTTAAAAGCGCTCTGCGACGAAACCTGGGACGAAGGGAATGCTTACTTCCCGCCAACCACGTTTCAAATAGCTAATGCGAATGCGGGGACCGGTGCCAGCAACGTCATACCAGGTGATTTTCTAATCAATTTCAATTTCCGGTTTAGCACAGAAAATAGCGAAAGCTCGCTCAAGCAACGCGTATTAAAGATACTGGATGAGCACGATCTTGAATATGAAATTACGTGGTCACTGAGCGGCAATCCATTTCTGACCGAAAAAGGTGAGTTGATTGCAAGCGCCAGCAAAGCCATTGCCCAAGTAACAGGCAAGGAGCCAGAGCTTTCTACCAGTGGCGGTACATCAGATGGTAGGTTTATTGCGCCTTATGGGGTACAGGTTATTGAGCTTGGACCGACCAATGCAACCATTCATAAAGTGAACGAAAATACCAACGTGGCAGAACTTTATCAGCTGGTCGACATCTACTATCAGATATTAGTTAACTTATTTTCCGGCGAATGTCCCACTCAGTAATTTCTTGCCCATACGGCCTTGATAGCCAAGGCCTTGTGCTCTGGCGGGATGATAAAACCTTAGTGCATCCCGCAGTAGCTGGCGATTTAGAGGCACTTTTTTCTACGGCGAAAGACGCGGGCTTCTCACTAAAAATAGTCAGTGGCTATCGCTCTTTTGAGCGGCAGGCGCTAATTTGGCGAGCGAAGTGCTTTGGAGAGCGAACGGTTCTTGACCACGACGACGCACCTGTTGATTTAGACAGGCTTACACCTATAGAGATAATTGAAGCCGTCTGTTTATGGAGCGCTATTCCAGGGGCGAGCAGGCATCACTGGGGAACCGATTTTGATGTTATTCCAGAGAACCTATTGCCTCAAGGTTACAAGCTGCAACTAACAGCTTCAGAGTATGGCGAGAACGGCCCTTTCTACCCTTTTGCCCAATGGCTAGCAACCTACCTGCCTAGTAGTGCTTTTTTCAAACCCTACGCCGTATTTCGCGGCGGAGTAGGCGAAGAGCCTTGGCATATCAGTCATCAACAAGCAGCAAATGAAGCACAGCAACGATGGAAAAAAAACACTTTCTTCGAGCTTATTAAAAATAAGGAGATTGCTTTCTACCAGGAAATAATTCAGAATTTTAGTTCGCTATACCGCCGATTTGTGCAAAATGAAGGGCTTAGTAATTTATCGTGAACAGATCGAAGATCATTCGACATGCAACTAACAGCCGTTACATAAACTAACAGACATCACATAGACTCAGAGAAATGTATAGATTAATTGTAATTCCTATTGCACTGGCAATGGCATGGACACTACTTCTCATCCTAATGGGTATCCCTCTTCGAAATGGAAAGCAGGGCTACATTGTCATCCTGGGAATAACCCTTATTATCGTTGGTGGTTTGCTCACGCTTACCTTGTTAAGTCGCATTTAGCGCAGGTCTAAGCTCAGCAAATAGATCTGTCATTGACTCGGCAATAACCGTTGTTTTTCGACTCCCCAACACCTCAAGAACCACCCTACCCGATTGATTTTCGATACTCAGAAAGCGGTCATCATCAATTAGTGCAAAAAAGAAGGTCAAGTCTTGCCTGGCTCTTTGTTTTGCCACACCATGGCCAATTAGATTTTCTTGCAGCCTAGTAAAATCATCTTCACTCCAGGCAAAAAGCAGCTCCAACGGCTTATCTTGAAAATGCGCCTTAATGTTGTCAGAAAAATAGCTGCTAAAGTATGTATCTAAATCTGGATGAATAATGGTATCAAACCCGTCACCTACACCTGCTAAGCTTCCTTTTGGCTGACGTTCAACCGGTAACCAACTTGCTTTCTCGCCCAAGACTTCACGAGTGCAAGGAGAAGGCCACTCTTTATCGAAGCCTGCCATAGGTAAGGAATCACGTTCGGATTTCCATAACTCAACATACGTATCAAAAAAAGCAGCTAATATTTCCTTAGAAAACATGTAACTTTCTCCGTTTCTATTTTAACATCTTGAGTGTATCCCAATATGGAGCCTATATGACAACCAAGCCTTTTATAGAAGCTAGCGATAGAAACAAAATACCCATTCTAGCTGTACTACAATCATCATTTCAGTTCTGCCAACGCATATTGGAAATCGGTTCAGGAACCGGCCAGCATGCAGTCTACTTCGGTCAAAACCTGGCCCACCTTCTTTGGCAACCCACTGACTTAGCAGACAAAATTGCCGGGATGTCGCTTTGGCTTGAAGAAGCAAACCTTCCCAATATACTGCCACCCGTTCCACTTAGTGTTGAAAGCCAGCCTTGGAAACTGTCCGAACGCTTCGATGGCATCTACTCATCCAATACCCTTCATATCATGAGTCAAAACCAGGTTGAATCAATGTTTCGACATCTTCCCGAGGTATTAGTCGATGGTTCAGCCGCGCTGTTTTACGGGCCATTTAACGATAACGGACGGTTTGTTAGCGAAGGAAACTATCAACTTGACCAACGAATTAAACAACGGTTTCCAGGTAGTGGAGTGAAAGACAAGCAGTGGGTCATTCAACAAGGGAATGAAAATGGGTTCGCGTTTAAACAGGAACACTGTATGCCAGCCAACAATCTAATTCTTGAGTTCACCTACCACCGCGAATAAAAAAAGCCCGGTCCACTTCTAGACCAGGCTTTTTTTATTGGGTGTGCCTAATGATTCTAACCAGCTAAAGCAAGCAAGACACCAGCCGCAACAGCCGAACCTAACACACCGGCAACGTTAGGCCCCATCGCATGCATTAACAGGAAGTTATGAGGGTTAGACTCAAGCCCCACCTTATTCACCACCCGAGCGGCCATGGGTACAGCAGAAACGCCAGCAGCCCCAACCAATGGATTGATTTTACCACCAGTCATTTTGGACATTAACTTCGCCATCAATACGCCAGCAGCGGTACCAATACAAAATGCTACGGCTCCAAGAGCGAGAATCCCCAGTGTTTCAACGGTTAGGAACTTCTCGGCCTGTAATTTAGATCCAACGGCCAAACCAAGGAAAATGGTAACAGTATTGATCAGCTCATTCTGTGCCGTTTTACTTAACCGATCCACTACACCGGTCTCACGCATTAAGTTTCCTAAGCAAAACATCCCGATTAGCGGTGCAGCTGATGGCAAAAACAGCGCACATAACAATAAAACCGCCAGAGGGAATAACATTTTCTCAACACGAGATACAGGGCGAAGTTGCTCCATCACGATGGAACGTTCTTCTTTAGTGGTCAAAGCCTTCATTATTGGCGGTTGGATAATTGGCACCAAAGCCATGTAAGAGTACGCAGCTACAGCTATTGCTCCAAGCAATTCTGGAGCAAGTTTCGACGCCAAAAATATAGCCGTTGGCCCGTCTGCTCCACCAATGATCGCAATAGCCGATGCATCGGCCAGCGTGAACTCGAAAGATGGAATCATGTTCATCGCTAAAGCACCGATTAGGGTAGCGAAGATACCGAACTGCGCGGCAGCGCCTAACAACAACATCTTAGGATTCGCTAATAATGCACCGAAATCTGTTAAGGCACCAACGCCCATGAAGATCAACAACGGAAATACGCCAGAGCCAATGCCCACGTTATAGAAGTGATAGAGGACACCATGGGTAAAGCCATACTCTTGAGCAATTAAATTGGCTTTCGCCTGTAACCCTATCGATGCGGAGCTGTACTTAACCCCACCAAGCACATCTTGTAACAGTTGAGCAATTTCAGCGCCACCATAATGAAGCGCATACTCTGCGGCAGACATGGAAAGACCGGCAACAGGAATATTACTTATAATTGCACCAAAGCCGATAGGCAACAGAAGCAATGGCTCAAAGCCCTTAGCGATGGCCAAGTAAAGCAAGCCAAAACCCACAGCAATCATAATAAGCTCGGGCAGCTGGAAATTTGCGAGCCCAGTTGACTGCCATAAAACTAATAATCCATCCATGCTACATTACCCTATACAAAGAAGTGCATCGCCAACGGCAACCGAGTCGCCCTCTTTGACATGAATGGCCTGTATCGTTCCCGCTGAAGAGGAACGAACTTCCGTCTCCATCTTCATCGCTTCTAGAACCATAATGACGTCACCCTCGGCGACTTCATCACCTTCCTGAACCAATACTTTGAATATATTACCCGCTAGTGGTGCCGAAACATCTAGACCTTCCCCACCAACTGGCGCAGGTGCTGCGTTCGAAACCGCCTGAGACGAACTCACTTCGCCGCCCTCATCCACCTGCACTACATAGGCATTACCATTCACTTTAACGGTATATACAGCAGGGCCAGACGAAGCGGTCCTTGCTGGAGAGGTGGCTTTAGCCGCTGACTTAGCTGCTTCCACTCCTGTTGGAGCAGGCTCAAAGGCATCAGGATTGCCTCTGTTTTGGAGGAATTTAAGACCAATTTGCGGGAACAATGCATAGGTTAACACATCGTCGATTTTGCTCTCACACAGTGTGATACCTTTTTCGGCAGCGACAGATTCAAGCTCTTTGGTTAGCGTATCCATTTCTGGATCCAGCAAGTCTGCTGGCCGGCAGGTAATCGCTTCTTTGCCTTCTAAAACGCGCTTTTGAAGCTCAGCATTGACATCAGCAGGGGCCTTACCATATTCGCCCTTCAATACACCAGCTGTTTCCTTGGAGATTGACTTGTAGCGCTCACCGGTTAGAACATTTAATACTGCCTGAGTACCAACAATCTGCGAGGTTGGCGTAACCAACGGTAAATAGCCAAGATCTTTACGCACTTTAGGAATTTCCGCCAACACGTCATCTAAGCGATCACCGGCTCCCTGCTCCTTAAGCTGACTTTCCATGTTGGTCAGCATGCCGCCCGGAACTTGTGCAACGAGAATACGCGAGTCAACACCTTTCAGGCTTCCTTCAAACTTGGCGTATTTCTTGCGAACTTCGCGGAAGTAACCGGCAATCTCTTCCAACAGGTAAATATCTAGTCCTGTATCACGACCTGTCCCTTCAAGAATAGAAACAACGGACTCGGTTGGAGAGTGCCCATAGGTCATACTCATCGATGAGATAGCCGTATCAACATTATCGATACCAGCTTCGACGGCTTTCAAGATGGTCGACGTGCTTAGCCCTGTGGTAGCATGGCAATGCAGCTGCAGTGGAAGCGATACAGCTTCTTTTATTTTGGAAACAAGCTCTTCGGCAACGTATGGTTTAAGCAATCCGGCCATATCTTTAATACAGATAGAGTCGCAGCCTTTTTCTTCAAGTACCTTAGCCATGTCGACCCAGGCATCCACAGTATGAACGGGACTGACTGTATAAGAGATAGTACCCTGGGCATGCTTTCCGGCTTTTTTGGTTGCATCAATTGCCGTTGTCAAATTGCGGACATCATTCATCGCATCAAAAATACGGAATACGTCAACCCCATTGGTTGCAGCGCGTTCTACGAACTTATTAACCACATCATCGGCGTAGTGACGATATCCAAGCAAATTCTGACCGCGCAGCAGCATTTGCATTGGAGTATTTGGCATAGCGGCTTTTAAGCGACGGATACGCTCCCAAGGGTCCTCTCCGATGAATCGGATACATGAATCAAATGTTGCACCGCCCCAAGTCTCTAGTGACCAATAGCCAACTTTGTCCAACTTCTCAGCGATGGGCAACATGTCATCAATGCGCATCCGGGTCGCAAACAATGATTGATGAGCATCTCTCAAAACTACATCGGTTATGCCTAATTTAGACATGCGTTCACTCCTTCATACGTTAGAGGATCGTCAATAGAAAAATGATTATTTATTGCGATGATGATGGATAGCGGCACTAATAGCTGCCAGCTCGTCATCACTTTTGCGGGCTGATTGGCTAGTGTTTTTTACATTTCGCCGCTTTGGAGCTGGTTTGGCTTCTTCGACAGGAAAATATCGAGAAATCAGAGAAGACATTGTGCTGGTACAAAAAATAAGCACGCCAAGAAATCCAAAAACGACGCCCATGCCAACCAGCATAACGTATACGCCTTCGCTCATTAATTCAGCTATATTCATCACGAACCTGTTGTTAGTCAGTCAAAAACAATGTCAATAACGCGAACAAGCAACAACTGCATGACGCTATCTTGACCATTGCATGATGATTAAGAAAATTTATAGTCGGCTAGTATATCAAAACTATTGGTCGAGGCTAGGGCTTTCCGAGCAAAGTCGTCATAGAAAGAGCAGCTAGTACCACATGAACTGAGTAAAGAGCATATCCTTGATCAAAGGCTCTCCAGTTTCTTGTTCTAAACGCTCTTTTATTTTTTGTGCCGTGGTTTGTCGAAAAGCTTCTTGTCCCTCGGCAGTTTGTACCTGCTCTTTTTCCTGTTTGAGCATTTCCTTTACAATGATGTCTTTAATCAAAGGCTCATGATTCCACACCTTTTGCGTATACTCCTTATCAATCAGCTGAAGCTGAATACGCATTTTAACCCAACCAATTTTTCCACGAGATGTTTCGTTGTCATAGTTGGCAACAATCTGATTATCAATCTGGTAGTAGCCGATTTTGGCTTTTTTCTCTACAGCTTTACGCTTCTTATTATCTTCGGCAATGACACTCGCAGCATTAGCCAAAGCAACGGTTTGATGACAAACGCCACTGAGAAGTAAAATGCAGATTAACAAACCGCGAACCACAACAACCTCCTAGACCTAATCCGAAACGAAGCAAGTAACCGGCTAGAGCTGGTTACTATATAGAATTCGACACTCGTTCAATGGTTAAAGTTTAGTCGTTTTGGCTAACTATTCCACTTCAACTAACCCTTCCCCGCAAATTAAAGTCCCTAAAAGCCCACAGCAGCTCCGCCGGGTCGACGCGGATCGCTAAAGCCATAGAAAAGTCCATTATTATACAAAATGGCCTGCACACTGCCCATCGTGCGCGTTCTTTCTACATTATGCCCCATTGATTGAAGGATATTTTGTGTGTCGGCTGAAACACCAAATTCAACCCTTACCTTATCTGGATACCATTGATGATGGATCCGTGGACTGGCTACAGCAGTGGCCAAATTTAGATCATACGTTAGAACATTTAGTACTTGCTGCAACACAATGGTAATAATGGTACTTCCACCAGGACTGCCCGTTGCCATAACAACCTTTCCGTCTTTCAACACCAAGGTAGGCGACATAGAGCTTAATGGTCGCTTGTCAGGCTCGATAGCATTCGCTTCAGCACCTAGCAGCCCATAGGCATTAGGAACTCCCGGCTTAGCCGAAAAGTCATCCATTTCATTGTTTAATAAGATGCCAGTGCCAGCTACCGTATGCCCGTTACCAAAGCTAAAGTTAAGCGTATAAGTATTCGATACGGCATTACCCTCTTTATCGATAACAGAAAAATGGGTCGTGTCACGGCTTTCATGGGCCAAATACTGCCCTGGACGAATATTATCCGATGGCGTAGCCTTCTTGGGATCAATACGTTTTCGGAGTTCGGTGGCATAGGCCATTGAGGTAAGCCGCTTTACTGGTACATCGACAAAGTCGGGATCGCCTAAATACTGGCTACGGTCTGCGTATGCGTATTTCATGCTCTCAGCCATCCAATGAATCGACTTTGCGCTGTTGTGCCCAAAGGATTCTAGCGGCACACCAGAGAGAATATTAAGCATCTGGATTAGATGCACGCCGCCAGAACTGGGGGGTGGCATAGATAAAACCTGGTGCCCTTTATAATCGCCACTAATGGGACTTCGCTCGACTACTCGATACCCACGAAGATCGTCATGAGTAATCAAACCGTCATGTCGTTGCATGTCTGCCACGATCTTGTCAGCAATAAGCCCTCGGTAGAAGGCGTCGGCACCTTTTTGCTGTATTTGCTTCAGTGACCACGCCAGATCATGCTGTATCAGGCGCTCGCCAGGCTGATAGGCCTCGCCATCTGGCTTAAAATAGACTCGTAGAGATTCCGAATTTTTCTTTAAATGATCAGCACGGCGTTGCAAAGCCGAGGCTAATGAATCGGTCACTTCAATACCTTGCTCTGCCAATACAATGGCTGGGGCAATAACCTTTTCAAAAGGCAACTTACCCCATTTTTTGTGCGCATGATATAAGCCAGCTACGGTTCCGGGTACGCCACTGCTCAAATAACTATAGCGCGAGGCATGACTATCAACTTGCCCATCTTCTGCCAGAAACATATCTCGGTGTGATGCTTTCGGTGCCATCTCTCGATAGTCGAGCGCAATGGTTTCTTTACCCGCCATATGCACCAGCATGAAACCACCACCACCTAAATTTCCAGCTCTGGGCAATGTAACGGCCAAAGCCAATCCAACGCCAACAGCAGCATCAACGGCATTACCTCCTTGCTGCAGCAATTTCTGCCCGACTTGGCTGGCTCTGGCTTCCTGACTGACAACCATCCCCTGTCTTGCAACCTGGGAGTGGAAAGGTTGATGATAGTCAATAATAGGTGGAGTGGCTGCCATGCCACCTATTGAGGTGACAAGCAGCGTAGCGGCCAATATACATAAAACTATTTTATTCATCCGTATCGTACCTGACTTCAACAGGGCTATCACTGTGACCAAGTGAACGATCTGGATCAACAATATCGCGTACGGCTTGTTTGAGCTCTCTCAGCTCGGGAAAGCGACCTTGTTCTTTCCTATCCCAAATAACCTCACCGTCAACACAAACACGAAAAATACCACCGGTTCCAGGCTCCAATGCAACTTGAGCAATATTCTCTTCAAAAGTTACCAACAACTCCTGAGCCACCCACCCTGCACGCATCAACCAGCGGCACTGGGTACAAAAAGTGATAGTAATGGTTACTTTTTTCATCTGCCGTAAAACCTCTGATTACGTTGATAATGGGTGAGCAAACGTTGAGCAGGCGTAAAACGAGGCCCTACTTCTTCACTCAACTGCTCCAGCGCTTCAACTACCTGCCTGGCACCTTTTATATCCACATATTTGAACGGCCCTCCCTTACCTGGTGGAAAGCCCAAACCAAAGACAGCCCCAATATCGCCATCCGTTGCAGAAGAAAGCGTACCGTCTTCCAAACAATAAATGGCTTCATTGATCATCGCCAAAATGCAGCGCTGAGCCAATTTGCTCCGATCTTTAACATGACGCAGCTCAACATTGAGCAACTTGTAAATACTCTCATCTACAGGCTTTTGGCCCTTTTTAGGCTTCACATCATAACGATAAAAGCCGCGTTTATTTTTTCGCCCTTTACGCCCATCTTCTGCGAGTTTTACCAACGCCGAGCATACCTGCATACGTTCAGGAAATGCTTGTTCCATAATGGGCGCAATCTTCATAGCTACATCTATACCTACCTCATCCAGCAGTGCAAAAGGACCGACGGGAAAGCCACACTCGACCAGCGCATGATCAATATCATCGATGGGATAGCCTTCCAGCAATAAGTTTGCCGCTTCATTCAGATAGGGTACGAGTATTCTACTGGTGTAAAAGCCAGGGCCATCGTTCACTACAATCACCACTTTACCCTGTTGATGACCGAAGTCTACGCAGCGTTGAACAACCTCGGGAGAGGTATGCTCGGTGGTGATAATCTCCAACAGCGGCATTTTTTCTACCGGCGAAAAATAGTGCATCCCCACCACATTTTGCGGGTTTGTGGCTTTTTCAGCAATGCGACTAATTGGGATTGAGGAGGTATTGGAGGCAAATATCGCATTGGGGTTGACCTGCTCAATATCCTTTAACATCTGATGCTTGAGCTCAAGATCTTCAAAAACAGCTTCGATCACTATATCGGCGGAAGCAAAACCGGAATAGTCTGTCGTTGGCGTTAACATCGCCATATGCTTCTCAACATCCAATGGCGATATAAAACGGCGTTTAAGTTTTGGCTTGAGGCAATTCCATTGATAACGAATACCTGCAGCCAACCCTTGTTCATCGCGATCTTTGAGGCGTACACGTACTTTGGCATTGGCGACAGAAACATAGGCAATGCCTGCGCCCATCAGGCCCGCTCCCAGTACTCCGACGTTAGTGACCGCTGGCTGCTTATTGCCGTATGTCGCTTTTTTTAAGGCAGTAGAATGGCGAAAAAGCCCGACCAGTGCGCGAGACTGAGGTGAGTGAATTAACTGCCCAAACGCGGTTTTCTCCGCTTCATAGCCAGCGTTCACTGGAGCATCACTCTCGAAGGCGGTCTCCACTACATCAATAATGCGCTCAGGAGCAGGAAACAGCCCTTTCGTTTTCGCCAGCGTTTTATCGCGAGCCTGAGTAAACAAAAAGCGACGACCATAGGGATTTTTCTCTAACGCCAAATCAATCCAGTAGTCAGAAGACAGATAGCTCTTAGCCTTCTTTGACCAAGACGGCTTTTGAGGATGGTTTAACCGTTCGATCCAGCGTTTCGC
>DFOV01000437.1:4150-7382 GCA_002376965.1 Gammaproteobacteria bacterium UBA3532 | reverse complement strand
AACTACATGGCAAGGACTTGCAGATCTACTAGTCACCATCAGAAACAGCCAACCAACCTGGCGTAAACGGGTCGATAAACGGCTAGGTTTCCCCTCTTCATCCGGTAACGAGCAACATGACAAACTGTTCAAAGCTAGAAAGGTAGCTATGCACGGGCTTTTAACAGACTTTGCCAAAGGTAATAACGAGGCATTATTAGAAACATTACACTATCTTCGCCTATTACCTTCAATGGAAGACCAAAATTTTAATTTCCTAAAAACGCTGACCGAAGTATTACCAACACTCCTCGCACAGTTGCGGGTTACATTCGCAACAAAAAATACCGTCGATTACCCTGAAATTACACATGCCGCACTCACCGCGCTGGGCGACGAGTCAAACCCAACAGATCTTTTGCTTAGCCTAGATTACAGCATCAATCATATTCTAGTGGACGAATTTCAAGACACGTCTTCGACACATCAAAACTTATTACAAAAACTCACAGCAGGATGGGAGCCAAGTGATGGCCGCACATTTTTTGTAGTCGGTGACGCCATGCAATCCTGTTACAGCTTTCGCAACGCTAATGTAGGTCTATTTCTGGCCTTACGGGAAAGGGGCATTAAGAACATTCCGTTAACCCCTATCGATCTGCAAACAAACTTTAGGTCTCATGCGGGTGTGGTCGAATGGGTGAATTTAGTGTTTGCTAGCTCTTTTCCCCAAGAAAAGGATATCTCCCGGGGGGGCGTACCTTACACCCACTCCACAGCAGAGCACCCTAAAGGCATCGAACCAGCGGTTAATACCCGCTGCTATACATTTGAAGGCAACAACCGGTCCAAAGCTTTTGAAGTTGAGGCTCAACATATCGCAAAACAAATAACAAGACTCCGCGCGCTGAGCCAGACTGAGACAATCGCCATTCTAGTTCGCAGCCGGCCCCACCTATCACATATTCTTTCAGAGTTCAGGGAGGTAGGCATCCCTTGGGCAGCTACTGATATCGATAAATTGAATAACCTTTCAATCATTTCAGATCTTACGAGCCTAGCTAGAGCGATCTTGAATCAAGCCGATAGACTAGCTTGGCTGGCCGTGTTGCGTGCACCCTGGTGCGGCATCACCATAGAGGACTTACTCATTATATCCGGCCAAGATTTTGAGGTACCAATTCTGCATTCGCTTTGCGAAGCTACAGTACAGGCGAAATTAAGCGAAGAATCATATAAACGGATTATCAAGGTGGCTCCGACCTTCTCAGAGGCCGTTAGGTTGCAAGATCAACTATCTTTGGCAGATCTCTTGCGGAAGACTTTCGATTGCCTTGGGGGACACCAGCTCATCCAAACCCATTTTGAATTAGAGAGCGTAGATCTGTTTTTCGACCTAATTCGTAAGTTCGAACGTTCCACCCCACTGATTAACGTAGATGACCTAGAAGAACAAATTAAGAACACGTTTGTTAGCGATAACCCGCCATCGGCCGCCGATAATCCCGTCCAAATCTTAACTATTCACAAGGCTAAAGGTCTTGAATTCGATCACGTCTTCCTACCCGGGTTAGCCCGACAACCAAAGACAGAGGAACGCGAGCTGTTGTTATGGCACGAACGCCTGAATCACGCGAGGGTGCCCAAATTGTTCCTGGCTGCCTTGGCTGGAACCGGGGAGTCTAGCGATACATTGTATGAATTACTACGTCACGAAAAACTGACAAAATCTAAACTCGAAAACACCAGATTGATGTATATAGGGGTTACACGCGCCATCAAATCTGCACACCTATCGGCGGCACTCAAACGCGGCAAGGAAAAATCCACAAACCCAGACCCACGCTCACTACTCTCGACCATATGGGCCGCAATTCTCCAGAATAAATTTGTCGAGTTCGTCAACATGGATGACATAAACACTGAGAACACCCTAGAAAGCAAGAGAACAAGCCAGCTGAAAACCGCTACCTTGTTGAAGCGAATCCCTGTTTCGTTGTTGCCCCAAACTAGCTGGTTCGAAGTTACTGAAAAATCTGATGATAATAATCAGCATCATCCGCAGCCCAGCTTTAATGAAGACCCAAGGCTGGATCTCATGCTAGACACCCAAATAGGTAACTTGATACATGAAGCATTGCAGGCAGTCCTGACAAATAAAAATCTTTTATCTGACGACAACTTAGACCTGCAGAGACGGCGCTGGCAACAACATTTATTACGTTATGGATTCGACCTAGATAAAATTCATCATGCTGTCGCATTCATTGAAGACTCTCTTCGAAAAACCCTTTCCAACCAAGAACTTCTGTGGGTATTTGACCATTCTCAGGAGAAAAGTGTCGCCGAATACGAGCTACAATCAAAAAATGGTGATGTCGTTCAAAATCATATTATTGATCGAAGCTTTTTAGATTTTAAAGATATTCGCTGGATAATCGATTACAAGTCCGCCAAAAAGCCTGACTCAATACTAGAAAAGGATTTTATAGAAGGCCAGCTCAATCTTTATCGACCTCAACTAAAGAGATATCACGAGCTGTTTAAGGATGAGAAAAACAAGGGAGTTAAGACAGCGCTACTATTTACCAGCATTGCAAGATTAGTGGAAGTGGCAGTTGATACGCCCTATGACAACTCTGTTTGCTGATACTGGGGCATCCGCTCTTCCTTTATCCTTCATCTATCGCGAAAATACCAGGTGCGTTACGAAGATATCCTTTATAGTCCATCCCATACCCATAGACGTAGCAGTCATCCACCTTAAGACCAACAAAATCTGCCACGATGTTTGAGAGCTTGTGATCATGCAACTTCTCAATAAGTACCGCTGTAAATACTTCAGCGGCTTCTTGTTTTTTACAATACTCTACAATGGATTCCAAGGTTGTACCTTCATCAAGAATATCATCAACCACTAGCACTACTCGGTCTTGCAGAGAAAGTGATGGGTAGCATTTCCAGTCTAAATCGGTACCGTGCGTACTCTCACGATAGCGAGTCACATGAAGATAATCGAGCTGCAATGGAAAACGAAGTCGCGTTACCAGCTTAGCAGTTGTTATAAGCCCTCCGTGCATAGTGCACAGTAAAATTGGGTCTCTTTCAACTAGAAACTGCGTAATTGCTGCAGCCATTTTATCGAGAGCTGCTTCTACTTGTTCCTCAGAATAGATGCAGCGAGCACGAGCATTTACTGCTTTAACTTGTGAGCTAGATATCGTTGACATCAGGTCTCTTTCAATCCATCAGC
>DFOV01000437.1:2000-3793 GCA_002376965.1 Gammaproteobacteria bacterium UBA3532 | reverse complement strand
GGAAATGCAAAATCGGCCCCATGAGAATGTACAATATCTATGACTTTTAACATCACATCCTGCTTAATTTCATGAAACCGAATCCAGTCGGTAGTTCTCGTAAAGGTATAGATGAAGAAATCCAGAGAGGATGGAGCATAGCTGTTAAGGTTAACTATTAATGTCTGTTCTGTATCGATTTCGCTATGGGTCAGCAACATAGCTTTTACGTCTCCTACAATTGCACCCATCTTGTTCGCATCTTGATACCGGATTCCTATAGTTTCATAAATGCGACGATTACTCATGCGGGAGGGGTTTTCTACTGCCAAAGTATTAAATATGGCATTGGGCACATACAACGGCCGTTTATCGAAAGTCCGGACTATTGTTAGCCTCCAACCTATACTCTCCACAGTTCCTTCTATATCCCGATCGGGCGATCTGATCCAGTCCCCGATAGCAAATGGCCTGTCGAGATAAATCATCAAGCCGCCAAAAAAATTGGATAATAAATCTTGTGCGGCAAACCCGACCGCAAGTCCGCCAACTCCCCCAAAAGCAAGTAAAGCGGTAATTTCTATGCCCACCGTGGGCAAAGCAATAAGAGCGGCCGAAATCACAACTGACAGCCTCAATAATTTAGCTAATGCATGCAGCGTGGTTGCATCAAGGCGAGTCTCCTCAGGAGCTGGATCCGCCTCAATCCTTTCAAGCAACTTCGTCTCAGCCAGTGAGATAAATTTTACCAAGAACAACATTATCAGCACGATAAACGTGAGCTGCCGCATATTTTCCAGATTTGAAGCAGAGAACAAGTCAATTCCGAGGTAGGCGTCACTGATTTGGATAGCTAACAAAAGACCCATGATCAGAATAAACCAACTCAAAGGGGCCCTTGCGGCCTCAAACACGGCGTCATCCCAAACGTTTTCAGTTTTTTCTAAACGACGGCCTAATATTTTAAGCACATACATAGCAATAAATCTGACCATCAACGTGGTAGTGACCACGAGGAATATTTCAATTCCCCAGCCTAGCTCTCCCAAGCTATCTAGTGATAAGAATCTGTCCATCGTTACCCCTCACTTATATTTTCGTTAGTGAACACACCATTTCACAAGCGGTCAACCATTTTTCTTCATTATAAAGATTCGCAATCTCTGGCGCTGGCTTGGCACGCAATTTGTGAAGCTTCCTGCTGCCCTGTATCTCATTACGCTCCAACCAATCGGAAACCGACAATGCTGACTCGCGATCGTTGCATACCAGCACCATATCGCAGCCGGCTGTCAAAGCTAGTTTGGCTCGGTATTCAGCAGTTCCGGCTGACTTAACAGCGGTCATTGATAAATCATCACTGAACACAGCGCCTTGAAAACCTAACTCTGTGCGAAGTTTGTCGTTGAGCCAAAAATTCGAAAACCCCGCAGGTTCTCCATCTACTGCCGGGTAGATGACATGCGCCGACATAATTCCACCCAAACGGCTAACGCACTTAGCAAATACCTTGTAGTCTGCCCCCATAATTTCATCTGCTTCGCGTTCGTCTCGCGGAAGTTCTTCATGGGAATCTGCCTCTACTGATCCATGGCCAGGATAATGCTTCCCGATTGCCACCATCCCTGCCTTATTCATACCGCTAATATAACTTTCAGCCAGGTCTACGGTATCTTCGGCCGAGGGGCTAAAAGCCCGATTTTCGATTGCTCGACTTTCGCTGTTATATAAATCAAGCACCGGAGCAAAGCTTATATCAACTCCATGATGGATCACCTCAGCTGCCATGGCCCATGCGCAGTGTTCCGCTACTA
>DFOV01000437.1:0-1613 GCA_002376965.1 Gammaproteobacteria bacterium UBA3532 | reverse complement strand
CCTTCGTAGAATCTCTGCACCCGACCACCTTCTTGATCAACCGCGATCAAAATGTCCGGTTTGCATTCTCTTATCGAAGCCGTGAGGTCTGTTAATTGCGATGGCGAGATATAGTTTCTTTTGAACAGGATCACTCCGCCGACCGACGGCCTATTCAAAAGTTCACATTCAGCCATAGTGAGGGCTGTACCCTCAAGGTCTAGCATTAATGCACCGACAGTGCTTTGGTCTTCTTTCATGTGGTTAAGTTTTTTATGAATTATCAGAATTATCACAAATTAAAAAGAAGCGGGTAAAGGGATTTCCCAACAAATAAAAGCAGATTTATTGATTAGTCAAATAGTTATGAATTGGTCTTAATTCATTAACTAAAGTCGTGGTCAATGTTAATCAAAAATTGCTTTCTCTTTTGAGTTAAAAGTATCTATAGTGAGCGTTCGCCCTAACATTAAAATAATTACAAGTGAGGGTTAATACACAGTCTTTTGATTTAACTCCGGATACACAGCAATGAATAATCTCTTACCAGAAGTTGCAGTCTGGTATCAAGATGTTGCTAACGGCTGCTTATTTGAAGTCGTAGCAATAGATGAAGCCAGCGGCACCATCGAGTATCAAATGATTGATGGTGAAGTAGGTGAATACGAAACCACCACTTGGCAACAACTCTATCTCGCACCTGCTGAAGCACCCGAAGACTGGCGTGCTCCCTACGAACTAAATGCCGAGGATCAAGTTTACTCTGATCAGACTTTTATACCAGATAACTGGTCAGGAGCTCTCTCTGAAATAGAACCTGAACTGATGGACCTCGGTGACGATTTTCACATCCTCTAAGCTTAACCCTCCTATCCACCTATTCCCGACAAATGTGTAATTTGTTTGTACGAGCCGACATTCAAAACACGTATACCTAAAGATATATTGAGATTGTTAGATAACTGTATATAATTACAGTAATATTTTGACTAAGGGCATCGCTATGCTAAAGCTAACTAGTCGACAAGAAGAGATCTTGAACTATATCAAAGAATACCAGCAGAATACGGGTTTTCCGCCTACCCGTTCCGAAATTGCCCATGAAATGGGGTTCAAGTCTCCCAATGCTGCTGAAGAACATTTGCGTGCTCTGGCCAGAAAAGGAGCTCTAGAGGTGCTGCCCGGTACTTCAAGAGGACTCAAGTTGCCCATTAGCGAGCAGCTAGGGCTCCCTATTATCGGACAAGTTGCCGCTGGTAATCCAATCCTAGCCGAAGAGTCCATCGCAGACTACTGCGATATTCCATCAACTTTGTTCACCCCCAACGCTGACTACCTTCTTACCGTTAAGGGAGCCAGTATGATCGACATAGGCATCTATGAGGACGATTTATTAGCGGTTCATAAAATTGATAAAGCTAATTATGGCGACATCGTAGTCGCTAGAATCGACGGTGATGTTACTGTTAAAAGATTAGGGAAAATCCGCCACAAATACTGGTTAAATTTACTTGCTGAAAACCCAGACTACGAGCCAATAGAAGTCGATTTACGTAGCAGCGATTTCGCCATCGAAGGTATCAGTGTTGGAGTAATAAGGCGCAACATCTAGAGCCTACATTTTTAGCGACTCA
>DFOV01000440.1 GCA_002376965.1 Gammaproteobacteria bacterium UBA3532 | reverse complement strand
CGCAACCTTCTCAATGAGAAAAATATTGCTTTCATTGAGTACGACATTGAAAAGTCAGCCGAGGGCAAGCGGCTCTATGATGCGCTGAATGGGCGCGGCGTGCCGGTGTTGCAGGTTAAGGGGACGGTGATTTATGGCTATGATAAGCGGGGGATTTTGGCGGCAGCTAAGTAGAAACTTAATGGGAAACGCAGCCACTAGCCAAACCGTACCAACGACTTCTTACCCTCAAATGCAATGGCGATGCTATGAACCATCTCGACACCTGATGCATTGAGTTCAGTCACATAGTTTTTCTCACCAATTTGCTTTAGAGCCGCTTCGCATGCCTGCTCCAGAGACAGTGCTTCATATTCATCGACCGCTTTAAACTCGAATACAAATCCGGCTTGGGTTTTATCGTGAGGGATCACACAAACATCGTAACGACCAAAGCCACTCTCGCGATTGCTTCTGATGGTGTGGCTTTGTTGCAACTGCACCAGCATCCCTAAGACAAAGGCGTGATAGAAGCGCTCTGGCTGTTTTCCCTGAACATCAAAATAGCTAAAGGTTTCCGCGCTAAAGTGCGTAAATGCTCTGCTGAAACTATCCAGATCACCGTTTAGCAGATAGCCTAAAATAGCAGGCAAAGACATTGCGCTTGAGTCATTGCCGGTTTCAAACCAGGCTAATACCGAATCTTCATAAAAGGTTTCGACTTCTAGATTTGGTATGCATAATTCAGCGTAGAACCGCTTTCCTTCCAGAACTTTGTGCTGGTATGCAAGATAGCCTGAGAAAAGCAAAAAGTTCCAGACGGCGTCTTCACTAAGGTGTATATCACGAAACGCCACATGTTCATTCAGTGGTTTTTTCACCACCGCGTTTTTATCGCTTAAAAGCGTTTCCAACTCTTGCTTAACGCTAACAGGGGCTTTGGCTATCAGGTCACGCACCAAGGCATTGTCAGATGTATTTAGCCAATACGGTGCCAGATCGCCACGCCTTTTTACGAAATTTAAAATCGACCACGGGTTGTAAATCGTAACCCCACCAAAGTTATAGCCGTTATACCAAGCTCGAACATCTGCTAGCTTGTCATTCAAGCTATAAGCAACCAACAACTGTTCTGTTTCGGCCTCAGTAAACCCAAAGCCATAATTAAAATCTTCCGTTATCAATGAACAGACGTCGATATTGTTTAGCCCAGAGAAAATACTTTCTCTGGCGATGCGCAATATACCGGTCATTACGCCTTTGAAGACTGCCGGGTTATCTTTAAACGCGCCGCTCAATAGATTCCGAAGAAAGCCAACCATTTCTTCATAATAACCATGGCTATAGGCACTATTAATTGGCATGTCGTATTCGTCGATGATAACGACGACCGGCTTGTTATGGTGGCAACTTAAGAACTGAGATAGCAGCAATATAGACTCAGATAACTCAGTGCTGTTGACTTGCTGCTCGATATAGCGATTAAACTGGCCTATTTCGGCGGCATCCAACACGGAGCTCTGCTTTAGGTATTTATGGCTCAGAAACAGACGTTGAATAAGGCTGCTAAACTTGGCCATACAGTCTGCGTACTTATCGAACTTCACGTCCTTGAAGGACAAATGAATTGCCGGATACTGACCAAGGTGGGTCATGGCCTCGGCATTATTCTCAATGGCCAATCCACGGAACAGGTGACGATTATCGACTTCATTGCTGAAAAAGTGATACAACATCGACATATTCAGCGTTTTGCCAAAACGACGTGGGCGAGGAATCAAAGTAACCGCCGCACCGTTAATGACTTCAGTTATCATGGCCGTCTTATCGACATAATACTGGTTATGTTCAATAACAGTTTTGAAATCACTGGTGCCAAGAGGGAGCTGCTTGGTGGTCATTGTGCGGCCTGACTTAAAATACGTCTTTTGATCTTAGGTAAGTTTACATTCTATGGCAATAGCGCCTTGATGATGACTTTTAAGTGCCTCCACCAACAAAAAAACCGGCTCGCGCCGGCTTCTTCGCTTTCTTACCACCAGAAAGATTAATGGTTATGCATTTCCAGTTTGCGTAGTTCGTTGAAGAACGCTTTTGAAGGCGCTTCTTCGTGAATGACTTCCAGTACACGCTTGGCGGTTGGGCTGGCGTGTTGCTGAGCAACGGCGTTTGGCATGATCAGTGGGTTTACATTTTCTGATAAGCCAGATGCTGCGCCTCCAGACAAGTGAGCAAAGTGCAAGCTGCCCCAGTCATCATGGTCATTCAAGATGCCAATCAGATTGTCACGGTTGACGTCGTAGCTGGTTAAGAAGTCGGTGTTTGAACCATTGCAGTTATAGTCGATACCTTGCGACAGTTCGTGACCATGCCCGGCTTCTTCATCGACATTGCGCTCGTCGATCCATACTGACTCGCCGTGTGAATAGTCAATCATGTAGTTGTTGAAGTCTTTGTATGGGCTGTTGACCAAGGTACGAACAGACCATGAACCACAGTTGGCGTTGCCTGCGAAATAGCGTGCGAAGTAGCGGTCACCTTCGGTTGCGCCGATGGTAGGCATGCCGCGCAATTGGTAGTGGTAGTTCATCACGCTTAGATAGTTTGGCTTGTAGTTAGTGTTTTCATTACCGCCATGACGCAGACCCAGGTTGTGGCCAAACTCGTGCATGATGGTGCCAGCCTGATAGTTGATCAAGCGGTTAGTGCTTTCTTCTGTGTTACGGTTAAGAAACCATGAACCCAGCGTAATGATAGAGGTAGTGCCATTAATCCAAGCCACGCCCGACGAACCCGAGTTACCGTTTGCGTTTTGTGAGTTAGCAAAGATCATGTAGTAGAACAAACTATCACGACCAGGCGTGAAGTTTTGTGCCTCAACGTCTACCGCTGATACGCGACTATCAAAGTTAGTGCCGATAGAAATACCAGGGGTGAATGGGAATACGTTTCCGCCACCCAAATCCATGTTGGCAGGGTTGATACCCGGTGCTTGGTCAAACAAGTCACCCACGTCAAAGTGCAATGCATAGCCTTCTTTGGC
>DFOV01000012.1 GCA_002376965.1 Gammaproteobacteria bacterium UBA3532 | reverse complement strand
TTACGATGCCGTCGTTATGACCGCTGCTAATTTCCTGCAAAACTGGCAAGCACCGACCGACAACTACTTTATTAACGGCGAGCAAAAAGACTACTCTGTGTTGGATATCAGCTTATTCCTGTCTGATTATGTCGAGCAGAGCGCGCCCAATGCTACCTTCTACCTATATGAGCCGTGGCCTGATGCAGACGGATATTTCAACAATTATCCCGCCCAGCTTCCAAGCAACGCCCAACAAGAAGCCTATCATGCCTACGCGCGACAGGGCTTTCATGACTGGTGGTTGGAGTTGCAAGATCTGATGAACCAGCAACGCCCTGACGCCAATATAAAAGTCATCCCAACAGGCTATATTTTGGCAGGTCTGTTGCGAGATGGAGGCCTTCTGGAAAGCGTCGCGGTGACGGATGTCTATGAAGACGGCGCTCCACATGGTTATACCTCACTGTATTTTGTGGCAGCAATGATTAACTATGTAGCCATGTATCAACAGCCGGTGCCTGCTAATTATGTCATCCCTTCAGACATCCACCCAACAATCGCCCAAAACTATCAGGCGGTGGCTGATTATATCTGGAACGAACTGAGCCAGTTTAACGATAGCGAGGGGAATAGTCGGGTTTGGTAAAAGCCTGCTGTGCTGTCCCAGGCTTCCCGTGCGGAGGTTTGGGATAAGCTCTGCTTGATTGCTTCACGAACAAGACGCTAGATAGAAGCTATGCTAGAGTATTTGGAATCTTATATGTCATTAAGGTCTTGTCATGGCATTGCCTATAAATACTCAACACCTTATTGCTGGCGGGGTTATAGAGTCAGATCGTATTGAGAAAACGTATTTTCCTGGCCCCTTACCACCAGTAAATCAAATCATGTTGCAAAGAGAGAGGGTGGTTTCTCGTGATACACGCAATTCACGAGTAGGAGATTTCTTAAAAGAGCTGGATCTAACCGAAGGTCGTGGAACGGGTATTCCTAAAATACGAGCCAACATGCGCAGAAATGGCTCTCCAGCTCCGCAGTTTATCACCGATGAAAATAACACCTTCTTTATGACCGAGCTAATGTTGCATTCTGCTTTCGTCGAGGTCTCCGACCAAGTCACTGACCAAGTCACCGATCAAGTCACCGATCAAGTCGAAGCATTGCTCCTTTGCCTACTGTCGGGAGAAAAGTCGAATCGAGAATGCATGGATGTACTGGGGCTAAGTCATCGTCCTACGTTTAAAAATAATTATGTGCAGCCTGCGCTAAATGAGCGTTTGATCGCAATGACCATTCCTGAAAAGCCAACAAGCAGCAAGCAGCGTTACAGAATAACTCCACTAGGTAAAAGTGCGATTGAAGCATTGGGAGTTAAAAAATCATGATTACAAGGTTAACCGATCCTGAAATAGAGCTTTGGGCTAGAATTCAACAGGAGAAAACTAGACTGTTACCTAAAAAAACCGGGTAGTGGGTTGTATGTAAGATTATGAAAATACTAGGTGAAAAAGAGCGGATGTGCCGTTTTCTTGTTAATCAAATCCCTTCCAGAAGCTCAGCCTTCTTCACCCTATACTCATCCTCTGTGATCAGGTTCTGGCCGTAGAGGGCTTTGAGTTCGCGTAAGCATAGCGTGAGTTATATGGAGGAATAGTCTAGTATTTGGTTCTAGGTTTGGATAACTAATACAATGAGGGATATATGAATAAGAAAGCTTTTATTATTCTAGTCGCAAGCGCGGCTGTTGGATGCTCAGCACCACCAGTAAAAATGAATGCTGGCGCATCTTCGGTAAAGGTGGCCAAGTCAGATCCGCCAGACAACTACTTGGAGCTAGGCCCAGTCACCGCTATTGATGGCAAAGGCTGTGGCGCTTATGGGTATCGAGGTACTTACGATAGAACTGTTGTCCGATTAAAGAACAAGACTCACGGCATGAATGGTGATTACGTTCAGATATTCTCGATTACCGAGCCGCATTTTAGGCCTGGGTGTTTTGACAATATGTACAAAATAAACGGGACAGCGTTTGCCAAGGTTAGCGATCAACCTTCTCCCGTTGTTATCGTTGATAAATCAAGAGCGCCTACTCCCGCAAGTACGTCAAATGCAGGAAAGCTAAGAGAGTTGAAAGCCTTGCTAGATGAAGGGGTTATTACCCAGCAAGAGTTTGACGAGCAGAAGGCAAAAATTTTAACTGAGGGTTTATAGTTAGAGAAAGTAGGAGCCTAGATTATTCTAGGCTCTCTTGATGGCGCTTCCTTGCCGCTTGGATGACTTCTTGTTGCGATTGCCCATTAGATATTTTGTTGATGGCATTTATTACATCAAAGACGTATAGCTGCTTATTAAGCGGGTTTTTATATATATGGTCGATCCTCTCAGCCATTTGCTCAATATTTAATCCATGCCATAGCCGACCCAAGCGCCCCGCTTCAAGCACCCTGTATTTTTCCTCATGACACCTAGCCAAGTCGACTTTTTCGTGACCAGTAATCCCTGAAATAACAGTATCGGTTAATGGATCGTCGCTTTCCTCAAAAAGGAGCACGCCTCCCGCTCTCTTTATCGTAAGGCAATCTACAGATACCGCCCTTACCACCCCTATATCATAACCAATCTCTAAACCCCATAAATAGGCGAGCTTCTGGCCAACCGGCATATCATACCAAATATCCCCGTTAATATTTGCGTGAGATATGGTTGTGCAAGACGCAAGAACTATCATTAACATGATTTTTGAAAGTAATTTACGCATAAGTGCGCTCCTTAAAAATGCCAGCGAGAAACAAATAAAAATACTTTGATTTCATTTGGTTGAACTCCTTTTTGTAGGCTTCGAATAATACTAGCTGGAATAGGGGAATCTATTCAACCTATGGAGCCACCAGCGTAGGGCCATCGCATTAAAAATG
>DFOV01000176.1 GCA_002376965.1 Gammaproteobacteria bacterium UBA3532 | reverse complement strand
CTGTTAGCCTTTCTTGTTCCGAGAGGGGCTCAGTTTACCATTTTCGGATCGTAAAGGCGAAATGGCTCGATATTGGCGTCAAACATTTCTCCGTCTTGGTCGATCATCTGATACGAGCCGTGCATAAACCCAATCGGGGTTTTTAACCGCGCACCACTGGTATATTCAAAGCATTCACCTGGGTTGAGGGCTGGTTGCTTGCCGACAACGCCATCGCCTTTAACTTCGTAGGTCTGGCCTTCACCATCGGTAATAATCCAGTGACGGCTGAGCAACTTGGCTTTTTTGGGGCCTTGATTGGCGATAGTGACGGTGTATGAAAAGACGTAGTCTTCTTTTTCTGGGGAAGACTGCTGCTCAATGAATTCGCTTTTTACATTGACTTCTATGAACTGCATGATAATCGCTCTCTCTTTGCTATATTCAGCACCATATTCAATTGATTTCAGGTCCAATTGACTACAGGCTGATGCTATTTTTATCTCCCTTTCCCTGTGGAGCGATGCTTATAAGTATGGCGCAGAAAGACAGCGCCTATTGTTAGTTAAGGTTGCTCAGCAGCATCAAGTTTATGATTGTTATAGTAGTTTGCAACCTTTACAAAGTCGGATAGGGGCAGGTTTTCAGCTCGCTCCCCACCATCGATGTTTAGTTTATCAAAGTCGTCGGTTGATAGCAGGCCTTTCCAGGTATTTCTCAATGTTTTTCTGCGCTGGCTAAAAGCGCTGGTTACCACTTTATTCAGGATTGTGACATCAACAGCTTGCTGATTCTCTGGCGCATGTGGCTCAAGGCGCACGATGGCTGAGTCTACCTTGGGTGCGGGCTTGAACGCACCTGGGCCAATGGTCATCAGGTTCTCTACCTGACAGTAGTATTGGGTCATCACACTCAGCCTGCCATAGGTTTTTGAACCCGGCCCAGCAGCCATGCGGTCAACTACTTCTTTTTGCAGCATAAAATGCATGTCTTTTATGACGCTGGCAAAACTGAATAAATGAAACAGGAGGGGAGTGGATATGTTATATGGCAGGTTACCAACAACGCGAAGAGATGGCGTGTTGTCACCGTCAGCCAGTGAAGCGAAGTCAAACTTTAGGGCATCGCTATGGTGAATTGCGCAGTCGGGATAGTTAGCTGTGATGCTTTCAAGGTTGGCTAGTAAATCGCGATCCAGTTCGACCAAATCCAATCGACAGCCTGCTTGGAGAATAGGAAGTGTCAGTGCCCCCAGGCCGGGCCCGATTTCGACAACGTGTTCGCCAGCCTGTAGCCGAAAGTGGTTAACGATTCGCTGGATAATACCGGGATTGTGTAGGAAGTTTTGGCCGAAGCGCTTCCGGGCCTGGTGGCCGTCAACCATTCTACTCATTCGTTATCGCTCTATTTTGATTATTCAACTTTGGTTATTCAACATGTCGATGGTGTGTTGCATCGCGGTGCGCAGGCTGGAGTGGCTGGCTTTTCCCGAGCCAGCCAAGTCGGTGGCTGTACCGTGATCGACGCTGGCACGAATAAAGGGAAGCCCCAGGGTGATGTTGATTGAATCACCAAAGCCGTGACTCTTTAAAACGGGGAGTCCTTGATCATGGTACATGGCCAGCGTTGCATCTGCATCTTTCAGGTTATGCGGTGCATATAGGGTGTCTGCCGGAAGTGGGCCGATGAGATTGTGTCCTTGTTGACGAAAACGGTCGAGCACGGGAGTGATAATCTCTATTTCTTCGTGGCCAAGGTGTCCATCCTCACCAGCGTGAGGATTGAGACCGCAAACCAGTACTTTGGGCGATGCAATCCCGAACTGGCTGTGCAGGTCATTCAGCAGGATATCGATAGTTCTTTCCAGTTCGTTAGTGGTTATTGCATCCGCCACCTGCCGTAGTGGTAGGTGGGTGGTGACTAAGGCGACGCGCAGCTTGGTATTTGCCAGCATCATCACCACTTTGTCGCAGCCTGCATAGTCTGCAAAGAACTCCGTATGACCGCTAAAAGCAAAGCCTGCATCGTTAATGATGCCTTTATGCACGGGAGCGGTTACAACCGCAGCATAGTCACCTTCCATGCAGCCACGTGCAGCTTCGGTCAACTGAGCAATCACGTAGGAAGCGTTAGTGGCATTAAGCTCGCCAGCTCTCACCGGATTGGGTGTTTTCAGCGGGATGACATTGAGCACACCTTGCTTTTGATTCGTTCGCTGACATGAAGCTGGTGATGCTGAGGGTTCAACCAGGTTTACTTGTATGTCCAGCCCTAGCTGCGTCGCTCGTTCAGTAAAAAGCGCTGGATCTCCGATACAGAGCCAAGGATAGTCGAATGCTTGCTGGCTAAGTTGACAGATTATATCTGGGCCAATACCAGCAGGCTCTCCTGATGTTACGATGATAGGAGAGCTGATTGTCTGACTAGAGGACATCGGCATATTTTTCGTCGAGAATCTTGATAAAGGCCTCGTCGCGTAGCTCGTTTACCCACAGCGTTGCTTCATGTTCATATTTACGATTGCGAATAATATTGATGGCCTGGGCACGGCGCTGTTCTTCTGTGTTGTCGTAGACTCGTCGGCCTTCAAGTTTGGCAATATGCCAGCCGAAACTCGACTTAAATGGCCCGCTGATCTCACCTTTTTTAAGGTTTGCTAAGGTTTCTGCAAATGCTGGGTCATATACCTGAGGTGGTGCCCAGCCTAGGTCGCCACCCTGATTGGCAGAGCCATAGTCTTCTGAGTGCTCTCGTGCCAGCTCGGCAAATTTTGACGGGTCGGCCATAATTTCTTCATAGATGCCACTGATCTTGAGCAGAGCATGATCGTCACTTAGGATGGTCGATGGTTTGACCAGAATATGGCGTGCTCTTACTTGATCCTGGGTGCTGGTTTGGCGACCTTCAATGCCATAGATTTTTACAATATGGAAACCCAGAGGGCTTTCTAATGGCCCTACGATATCGCCTTT
>DFOV01000184.1 GCA_002376965.1 Gammaproteobacteria bacterium UBA3532 | reverse complement strand
GGTGCGCTCGCTCTAAACTCGAGCATAACTATACAAATTTTTGACGCGGGTATCGAACGGTGATTTTTGGCATTCCTTTTTGGGGTTGGTTTTCGGTATTTTCTTTTCTTTTGGCTATAGTGGCTGTGTACTTTGCCGTGCGTAAGCCAAAAGTGACCTTGGAATATGAAACCATTGAGCAACGGACCAGCTTGTTAAACCAATGTTCAGAGCTTGAGGTGCAGTGGGAAAAGAAACAAACCGAATGTCGCAAAACGAAAACTCAGATCAAGGCGTCACGCTTAAGCCCAGATGAGCAAATGAACCTGTTAGGTTTTGTTGATCGTTTGGAGCACTATTGCAGTGAATATGCCGATAAGGTGAATAAGGTTTATGCCGATATCATTAATAATTCCAAAGAAGATACTCTGCACTATATGAACGATATCGCGACTTTGCATCGAGTTAATAACAAGATGCGTAATGACCTGGCTACCGTCGATGACAAGCTGAATTACGCAAGACAGTACTACACCTGATCTATGACACCTGAGTCGTTGGTTAACTGGCTATTAGAAAACACAGTGAATATCTCCCTATATGCTCGGGCGCGGGTCCTACCGAGCAACGTTTCTAATAGCTAGTTAACCAATAACTCAAGATAAAATAACCATACGCCCTATTCTTTCTCCCACGCTTCATGGGCAAACTCTTCGTCAACGTCAGCTCCAATCATCAAGTTGGCATAGTTGGATAAGGTTTTCATCGATAACGCCATAATCACTTCAAATACATTTTGCTTAGTAAAGCCTGCTTGAAGAAAAGCATCTATTTTGGCGTGGTTAATGTGGCCTCGTCCTGCTTTGAGTTCGAGTGTAAACTCAACCAGCGCGCGCAAGCGAGCATCTGGAATCGTTTGGCCTGATCGAATAGCCTCTACCACAGTGGGGCAGACTTGAATCAGTTCTTTGGCTATAACTGAGTGGGCCGCTACACAATATTCGCAGCCATTTTCAACGCTGATAGCGAGTAACAAAACCCTTTGTTCGGTGGGTGACAAGGAGCAGCGGGCAAACTTTTTGGCTAATGAAAAGTAGCTGCTTAGGGTTTCGGGAGATTCAGCTATATAGCCAAACAGTTCAGGGACAAATCCAATGTCTTGTTGTAGTTCCTTTAACACCGTTTTAGATTCTTCGGGGGCATTTTCTATACGGTATCGAACAAATTCAACCATGGTTTACCTCTGCGTTTAGGATGCGTATTGCCTGCACGGATATGAGTGGAACCTATTAAATGTAGTTGGCATTTGCACAGGCGACAAACAGTTTTCGTAAACTGCATAACCTTTAACTAGTTCGTTGAGATCAACGTTAGCGGTGGTTTTCGGAGAGAATAGTAAAAAATGTGTTTAAAAGTTATTCAATCCCTTGATATTTTAATGCTAGAATCCCATTTATCAGTCTATAGAAGAATTTTATGGTTTGGTTAGCCATTTAGCATGGTTTATGAGACCAAACCCTACAATGTTGATTTCAAAGGTGTGGACACCTTTTACCTTCCATAAAAGGAAAGATTTATGATTTCTACTTCCTTCTTTGGGCGACTGTCATTCGCTCTTAAATTAATTTTTTCAAAAGCTAAAGCCGATAATCTGGCTGAGAAACTAAAAGATAAACCGGTTGAAAAGCCTTTGCTACCTGGCAACGAAAGTGGCGCTTTACAACTATTAGCCCTGTTGCAAAAAGAGGGGCGCCTGGTCGATTTTGTTATGGACGATGTAACGCAATATTCCGATGCACAGGTCGGTGCTGCAGCGCGCGTGGTTCACCAAGGTGTTGCCAAAGTAATTAACAGTTATTTTTCGATAGAACCCGTTCTTACGCAGGCGGAAAACAGTTCTGTCAGTATCGAAAAAGGCTTCAATCCGGACACTATTCGTTTGACTGGAAATGTCAGCGGCGAAGCACCCTATAAAGGTACGCTGATCCATCGCGGCTGGAAGTCTAGCCAAACAGAACTTCCTCAAGTGATTGCTGGATACGATTTTTCTATTATTACTGCTGCAGAGGTGGAATTATGAGTGAAGCCAAATATGCCATTGGCATCGATTTAGGGACGACGCACTGTGTTTTGTCTTATGCATCGTTAGAACAAGAAAATGCCGATGAGTTAGTTCATCAGGTATTTGAAATAGCACAGCTGACCGCGCCAGGACAGGTCGAGTCGCTGCCAGCTTTACCATCCTTTTTATATATGCCACATGCTGAAGAAATTGGCGAAGGTGAGCTTAGCTTACCCTGGGGGGCAGAGAACGCTGCAGTAGGGGCAATGGCCCGCGATATGGGAGCCAAAACCCCTACGAGACTAATAAGCAGTGCCAAAAGCTGGTTATCCCATGGTCAGGTTGATCGCCGCAGTGCTTTTCTACCCTTGGATGCGCCAAAAGAATTGGATAAGCAATCTCCATTTGACGCTTCTAAAGCTTACCTTCAGCATATGAAGACGGCATGGAATCATGCTTTCCCTGATACGCCGCTTGAGCAGCAGTCGGTTACCATTACTGTTCCTGCTTCCTTTGACCCCGGTGCCCGTGAACTGACAGGTCTGGCTGCCAAAGAAGTTGGTTTAGGTCAGTTTACCTTGTTGGAAGAACCCCAAGCGGCTTTGTACAGCTGGATTGCCAAATCTCAGGGCAAGTGGCGTGACCAAGTGACCGTTGGTGATGTAATTTTGGTGGTGGATGTCGGCGGTGGAACCACGGATCTATCGCTGATTGCTGTAACCGAAGAAGAGGGTAGTCTGCAACTGAATCGAGTTGCGGTGGGTGATCATATTTTGCTCGGTGGCGATAATATGGACTTGGCCTTGGCCAATGCCATTCGTATGAAGTTGGCCAAAGAGGGAACACAACTTCAACCTTGGCAGCTGATCGCGCTTAGCCATGGTTGTCGTGATGCCAAGGAAAAGTTAACGACTAACGCAGATCTAAATGAGGTGCCAATCGTTGTTCCAAGTCGCGGTTCTAGTCTGATTGCGGGGAGTTTACGCACCGAGTTAACTCGTGAAGAGCTTGATAACGTAGTGATCAATGGCTTCTTCCCTGAAGTTGGAATCGATGCAGAAGTACAAAACCGTGCTCGCAGTGCATTAACTCGCCTTGCACTACCTTATGCCCAAGATGCGGCCATTACCCGTCATATTGCAGCGTTCTTACGCAAGCAACTGCATAGTGCCGATGATGTTGAAGGGCATGAAGTTGATGGTTCTTTCATCAAACCAACCGCTATCATGTTCAATGGTGGTGTGATTAAAGCTGAGGGAATTGCGCAACGAATAACGTCTGTATTGAATGGGTGGTTAGAGCAAGAAGGTGCTTCCAGCGTTAAGGTGCTTGAAGGTATCGATTTGGATAAGGCCGTCGCAAACGGGGCTGCCTATTATAGCTTTATTCGTCAGGGTAAAGGTGTACGTATTCGTGGTGGTATTCCTGCCAGTTACTATGTTGGTATTGAGAGTGCACTGCCTGCCGTTCCTGGTATGGAGCAGCCCATACAGGCCTATTGCATTGCATCCTTTGGCATGGAAGAGGGCACTGAAGCCTCGTTGCCAGATCAAGAATTTGGACTGGTGGTAGGCGAGCCTGTGCGCTTTCGCTTCTTCAGCTCAACCATTCGTCGCGATGACGAGCCTGGCTTGATTCTCGATTTTTGGAACGAAGGTGAACTGGAAGAGTTGGCACCGATAGAAATGAACTTACCGGCTGATGGGCGTCAACCAGGGCAGATCGTTCCCGTTCAATTGATGGCAACGGTCAATGCCTTGGGTACCTTAGAGCTGGTGGCTTTGCCAAACGATGGCGACGAGCAGTGGCAGGTCGAGTTGGATACTCGTGGCCAAGCAGCCTAACACATAGCTTTTATGTCTGACGCACGTTATGTGATTGGAATTGATCTGGGAACTACCCATTTGGCGGTGTCTTATTATGATATAGCATCGCCAGAAGGTATTCAGCAGTTCGCTATTCCACAATGGGTTGAAAACGGCCAATGGGATGCCAAGCCATTGCTACCGGCTATTCGCTATCACTGGTTAGCAGATGAAGAAGGTTTTGCTGCTAAAGCACTACCTTGGCCAGTTTCAGACATTCAGCGCTATCTGCCACAAGCTATCTATGGATATTGGGCATTGGAGCTGGGGAGGCAACGACCTGACCAGCTGGTTACCAGTGCCAAAAGCTGGTTAAGTCAGGCTCAAACCACACAGGATATTGCATTACCCTGGCAAGCTGGAGATGGCATGGCAACCATTTCACCTTCCAGTGCCACAGCCGGGTATCTGGATTATTTAATCAGTGCCTGGAATGCCCAGTTTCCCGATGCGCTATTAACCGAGCAACAAGTTGTTATTACCATTCCTGCTTCTTTTGATGAACTTGCTCGGGCATTAACCGTACAAGCGATAGAAGATGTTGGCATAAAACATTATCGCCTGTTTGAAGAGCCCCAAGCTGCTTGCTACGATTATCTGCATAATCATTCTACTAGTGCGCTTAAAGACTATCAGTCATTGTTGGTTCTTGATGTCGGTGGAGGAACTACTGATTTCAGCCTGATTACCATAGACCAACCTAATATCGAGCAACAAGATACTGAAGTACGTTTAAAGCGTAAAGCCGTTGGCGAACACCTGATGCTGGGTGGCGACAATATGGATTTAGCCTTAGCGATCCAGGTTCAGCGCAAATTAAGTGAACAAGGTAAGGTCGACTCGCGTCAGGCAACTCGCCTTCAATCTTTAGTCCGACAAGCCAAAGAAGCATTGCTAGCGGATACTGATATGGTTGATTACCCGATCACTATCGCAGGTCGTGGTTCGGGGTTGTTTGGATCGACATTATCAACCCGCTTGACTCAAAAAGAAGTTCAGCAAATAGTGCTCGATGGATTCTTACCGCTGACTGACTGGGATGATGAAGTACGTAAGCGCCAATCTGGATTGGTCGAGTGGGGGCTAAGGTTTCCTAGCGATCCGGTTATTAGTCGTCATTTATCGGCTTTCTTGCGCGAGAATGGTGATTGTCAACCAGATGCTGTTTTGCTAAATGGCGGCCCATTTAAATCACCACTGTTGGTTGAGCGGATTAAGGCGTTATTTGCTCATTGGGGCATGCAGCCGGATATTCTGGCTATCAGTGATCCGAGTTTAGCAGTCGCTCAAGGCGCTTGTTATTTCGGTCAGCTTCGTCAGACCAGGCGCCAATTGATAGAGGCTGGATCGGCTCGAAACTATTACGTGATGGCCGAAAGTGGCAGCGGGAAAAAGGCCGTTGCTTTGTTGCCCAAAGGACAAATTGAAGGCGAGGTAATTACCCTTAACGATCCCACCTTTGTTTTGCGCACTGGGCAGGCGGCGCGATTTGAGATCGCATCGTCAACTCACGGAGAACCTGCTGTACCTGGTGACGTTTATGATTTTTCGCCGGAGTTTCATCCGCTGCCAGCATTGGAAGCTCAGCTTGATGGTAGTGCCGATGTTCAGGTGCGTTTAAGTGGGGAAATTACGGAGGCTGGTGTATTAGAAATTCAATGCCATGCTTTGGATAACCAACGGCATTGGAAGTTATCGTTTAACCTGCGCCAACAGGCTACTATCAGCCAAGGTATTGAGCTAAAACAAGCGCAAGTTATTACACAGACCATTGATAGCTGTTTTAACAAAAAAGCGTCTAAGGATAACAAGTTTAATTTACGACAGTTACTGGAAAAATCAGTTGGAAACTGGAAGCAATGGGACAGCCATCAATCCCGTTGTATAGGTGATGCACTGCTCGAGAAAATTGGAAATCGCCGTCGCAGTGCTCAACACGAACGCCAATGGTTAAATCTAACCGGCTATAGCATGCGACCGGGCGTAGGATATAGCGGCGACCATCAGCGTATTGAGCAGTTATGGCGAATCTACTCTGGTGGCATTCAACATCATACCACTGCCCAGCATTGGTCTGAGTGGTGGACGATGTGGCGGCGTCTGGCTGCGGGCTTAGACCAACAGCAACAATTGGTTTTATATAATGATATTCAGCATGCTTTGATGCCCGGTGCAAACAGGAAAACTAATAAGAAGCCCAAGATGAGCTTTGCTTATGAAGAAAAGCTGCGTCTGGCGGGTGTGTTGGAGCGGTTACCTGTGGCTAATAAATTTCAGTTAGGATGCTGGCTGCTTAAAAAGGCGATGGACAGCAAAGAGCCTTCGGTATGCTGGTGGGCGTTGGGGCGAATTGGTTCACGGGTGCTAGCCTATGCAGAAGGGCATTTTTGTTTGTCCTCAGCCCAGGTCGAACCGTGGATTCAGTCAATCATTGATAAAGTGGATCTGAAGAAGGATAGCGAAGCCGCGTTCGCCTTGGCGATGCTTTGTCGGTATAGTGGTAATGATGATATCTCCCACGATTTACGTCTTAAGGCGGCTGATAAGTTGCGCCAAGCTAAAGTAGCGGAAAGCTGGCTTGATATGGTTGTGAGCGAATCAAAGGGGGATATCTCGGAAAGTGATTATAAAAAATTATGGGGGGAGACCCTTCCTCAAGGGCTGATATTAGATGTGTAACCTAAGCTGTTTTAGAAATTTGTTATGGATAAGTCTGTTGCTATTGGCTGTCGCTGGTTGCGCGTCGCAGCAGGGTTACCAACGGCCAGCAGCGTTAGGAGTAATCCAATCAGCTTGGGATCTGCGTATTGGTCAAATCCAGCAAGGCTATAACGGCTATATTCACACATGGGGCTACCACCCCAAAAAGCAGAAGCTGGTGGGTATGATTCGGGAAAATCAGCAGTTAATCGCCAAAATAAATGACCAATGGCTACTGATGCGCAACAATCCTGATCCGCGTGGCGAACAGGCGCTAGTAACTTCATTGCGCGAATTCACCGTTCAAAGCGCTGCTATGATCCAGCGCGGCGGGATTACCGCTGATTCACAATATAAGCTAATTATGGAGCAGGTGAACTGGTTGTCTGGCTTTATCGCTGGTCAATTGAGGCGAATGGATTAGCTACTTAGCGGAAAGAAAATAGTTCACCTAGCGCTTCTTCAAAGTCAGACGGAATACTATAGTAGTTTCTAAACATGCTACGCTCTTGCAGTATAGGGCGTAACGTTTTGAGAGATGTTATTTCGCTGATTAGCTCGTTCATTCCTATAATATCTTTGTCGATTGCATGTTCGTATTCAGCAAAGTGTTCGTTGGTCGCTTTCTTACTTCTGCCTTTAAAGCGTTTGAATATCCATGCTTCAATTCCTTCTCCCCAGCGAAGTTCACCTTCTTCTCTTTCTATTTGACGAAGCTTGTCTTTCAGTAGAACATTGAGTTCATTGATATCGCTATCGGAAAAACTAAAGTCTCCATCGTCGACATAGTGCTGATACAGACTTAAAATAGTAAATACATCTTGGTCTTTTTTGGCTTTCGACAGCTTAATCATTAGCCCATGTGCTTCGTCGCGAAAATCTTCTGAGGCCCGGTCGGGGTGGAATACATGCGCCAGTTTTTTATAACAGCGATTGATGAACCCTTTGGATAAGTTGTTGATGGTATGATGGTTAGTGCTGGCCTCGTCGAAGTCTTCATGTTCACCAGCAGTGCTTTCGTATTCTTCTCGCTGCTCATTCTGATAAGAGTGATATGTCGAATTATAGTCTTGGCTATCTTCTGATGCTTTTCTTTGATTATATTGGTGGCTATTTTTCTGCAACCATTCTTTGAACTTGAAGGGGTTACTAATAAACTCTTCTATTTCTTCATCGCTAAAATCTTTATCTATGCCAAAGTCATGCTTGATAGAGTGGCGTACTTGCTCAACGTCTTCTTGAGTCGTTTGCTCTTGTTCATTGATGGCTTGGTGTACTTTCAAAAATAATTTTTCGATGTCTAGTTCGCTTCGAAACGGTGAATTGAGTAGTTCATCCCTTACTTCTTCTATCCATTCGAGTAAATCTTGCTTATAGGCTGCTGAAAGCGATTTTCTTCCATAGAAAGGGATTAGGTGTTCAATAAGTTGGTATTTTGCTTGGCTCAGCTCCTGTTCGAGCGGCAATATTTCGCTATTGAACCTTTCTACTAAAACCTGCCTCTCTTTCTTTTTGCGCTCAAGAGAGCGCTGAGCTTTTTCTATCGCATTCCAGCGGGAGCGGAATAATTCTTGTGGAGTTTTTGGGTAGTTATTAGGAGTCTTTTTCTTTGATGCTGGAGTAGTCTTAAGCTGAGACATATGGTGGGAGTTCCATTGTATACGGGGTTGTTATGCCAAAAAGTCACTAACAAAACTGGCTAGATCATCATAAGTAGGGGTTTGCTGATTAAAGTCTGGATTGGCTTTGGTTTTAAGGCCATTGCCTGTTTTAACTAAAATCGGTTGGGCGCCATGTGCTTCAGCAGCTTGTAAGTCGCGCAGAGAGTCACCAACGAAGGGCACGTCTTCCAACGAGCAGTGATAGTGCGCTTCGATTTGATCCAGTAAGCCTGGCAAGGGTTTGCGGCAGGTGCAACCATCATCTGGTCCGTGCGGGCAGTGAGCGATAAAATCGATATGGCCACCGGCTTCTTCAATGGCTTTTTTCATTTTATGATGAATGGCTTTAAGGTCATATTCATCAAAGTAACCACGAGCGATGCCGCTTTGATTGGTTGCAATCACCACTTTATATCCGGCGTTATTTAACTTGGCGATGGCCTCAAGGCTAGAAGGAATAGCTATCCAATCGGCAGGGGAGCGAATGAAATCTTCAGTGTCGACATTGATCACACCGTCTCTATCAAGAATCACCATTTTGGCATGAGTTTTCATAACAAGCTCCTATACGTTGAGATCTTGAGGACGGGGTAGAGAATCGGGTTTCAGAAACGTTGCGCGGAGGGAACCGCGCCCGAGCCTCCAAGGATGGATTTACGGCGTTTTCTGAAACTTGATTCTCTATCTCGTCATTTCGCTATCAGTGCTGAAGTAGCGAAATATCAGCTACGGTTAAGAACATATCACGCAGTTGTTTAAGCAAGGTTAAGCGATTGGCTTTTACCGCTTCATCATCGGCATTCACCATTACTTGATCAAAGAAGCTATCAACATCTGGTCGAATTTGTGACAAGGTACGTAAGGCTTGCTGATAGTTTCCTTCTTCGAAAAGTGGAGCGACTTCTTGCTGCAAGCTAGCAACTTTATCGGCCAACACTTTCTCCGCTTCTTCGCTGAGTAACGCGTTATCAATAGCTGGCTTGATAACGTCCTGTTCTTGCTTCGCCAGAATATTGCTCACCCGCTTGTTAGCTGCAGCTAGTCCTGCTGCATCGGGGAGTTGATAGAAATCGGCGACGGCTTTAACTCTGCGATCGAAGTCTAGTGGTTTGCTTGGGCGGCGCGCCATCACTGCTTGAATCAACGATGTTTCTACACCTTGTTCCTGATACCAGGCATTAAAGCGAGCCAGCATAAAGCCAAACACATCATCGATAACCGAGGCGTTGCTTAGCTGTTCTGGATGGAACTGAGCTTTGGCTGTTTCCAACAATTCAACGACATCCAGATCCAAAGACTTTTCAACCAGTATGCGCAACACGCCAATAGCAGCACGGCGCAATGCAAATGGATCTTTGTCGGCTTTAGGCTTTTGTCCAATGCCAAAGATACCAACCAAGGTGTCGAGTTTGTCTGCCAGCGATAATGCCGTGCCTATATCACCGGCTGGTAGTTTATCGCCGGAGAAGCGCGGGTAATATTGCTCATTCAATGCATTGGCGACGGCATCCGATTCGCCATCGTGTTTGGCGTAGTGCATTCCCATCACACCCTGGACTTCCGTAAACTCAAACACCATATCCGTCATTAGATCGGATTTGCTGAGTTCACCTGCCCGTTGTGCTTCGTTAGGATCGGCTTTGATAGCGTTGGCGATATGACGTGCGACGACAGCAACTCGTTCAGATTTATCGAACAGCGTGCCGAGTTTGGTTTGGAATACTACGGTTTTGGTGCTTTCGCGACGGCTTTCTAGCGAGACTTTTTTGTCGGTATTAAAGAAAAATTCAGCATCCGCTAAACGTGGTCGTACTACACGTTCATTGCCATCGATGACCTTTTCAGGTTGCTCACTATAAATATTCGAAACAAAGACAAATTTGTTCAGCAAACTGCCAGAAGGTGTAACCACCGGAAAATATTTCTGGTTGTCTTTCATGGTGTAGATTAGTGGCTCTGGTGGTACATCGAGATACTTTTCTTCAAAGGTGCCGACCATGGAGTAGGGCATTTCAACCAGACCTGTCACTTCATCTAACAACGCAGCATCGGAAACAGGAACACCGCCAGCTTCACGGGCAGCGTCTTCTATTTGTGACTTAATGCGTTGGCGACGCAGTTCAAAATCTGCCAGTACATTCCCTTCTTTTAATAATTGTTCTTCATAGCTGGCGGGGGTGTTGATAACAATATCGTCATCACACATAAAGCGGTGGCCACGGCTTATATTATTGCTTTGTAATCCGAATAAGCTGCAAGGCAAAACACGCTCACCAAAAAGAACGATTAACCAATGGGCCGGACGAATAAATGCATAATCGTTATTTGCCCAGCGCATAGGCTTGGCAATTGGGAGTTTTTTAATCGCGTTATCGATGATTTCCTGGATCAGCTGCTCAACAGTTTGGCCAACTTCTTGTGCGGTGAACGACAACCAAGCACCTTTTGGTGTCTCAATCGTTTGTAGTTGATCGACGGTTGCTCCAACAGATCGTGCAAATCCTTCAGCGGCTTTGGTTGGATTACCATCTGCGTCGTAGGCTGCTTTTAATGCCGGGCCACGTTTCTCAACTTCGCGGTCTTGCTGCTTTTCTTCTAGTTTGCGAATGATTAGGGCTAAGCGGCGTGGCGTTGCTAACCATTTGATACTAGAAAAGCCTAAGTTAAGGCGCTCCAGCTCAGCTTGCACGTTATCGCATAGGCTTTGACCCAGGGTTTTTATTTGGGTTGGTGGTAACTCTTCGGTACCTAATTCAAACAATAAGTCTTGTGTGCTCATTATTTGCCCTCCTGAGTATTATTTAGCATCGGGAATCCGAGATTTTCGCGAGAGGCATAATAGGCTTCGGCAACAGCACGAGCCAAAGAACGAACGCGCAAAATAAAGCGTTGACGCTCAGTTACAGAAATTGCGTGACGTGCATCTAACAGGTTAAAAGTGTGAGAAGCTTTTATCACCATTTCATAGGCGGGAAGGGCTAAGCCAAGCTCAATCATCCGTTGGCTCTCTGCTTCGAAGGTGTCAAAGTGTTCAAACAGCTTTTCTGTATCAGCGTGTTCAAAGTTGTAAGCCGACATTTCAACTTCGTTTTGATGAAATACATCGCGATAAGTGACTTTGCCGAAGGGGCCGTTGGTCCATACCAGATCATAGATAGAATCGACGCCTTGCAGATACATAGCAATACGCTCTAAACCATAAGTGATCTCACCCAAAACCGGTTTACACTCAAGGCCGCCAACTTGTTGGAAATAAGTAAACTGGGTGACTTCCATTCCGTTTAGCCACACCTCCCAACCTAGGCCCCAAGCACCTAATGTTGGTGATTCCCAGTTGTCTTCGACAAAACGAATATCGTGAACTTTTGGGTCGATGCCCATGGCTCGTAGCGAATCGAGATAGAGTTCCTGAATATTGGCGGGGGAGGGTTTTAAAGCCACCTGAAACTGATAATAATGTTGCAAGCGGTTGGGGTTTTCACCGTAACGGCCATCGGTAGGTCGGCGGCATGGTTGGACATATGCGGCGTTCCAAGGCTCTGGCCCTAGTGATCGAAGAAAAGTGGCTGGGTGAAAAGTTCCTGCACCCACTTCCATATCCAGAGGTTGGGTGATCACACATCCGCGCTCGGCCCAGAACTGCTGTAAACCAAGTATCAGCCCCTGAAAGGTAGAGACATCGTATTGTTTGCTCATAATAGTCGCTGTGATTTGCCAATAGAAAAATGAAGGCGGTTAGTATAACGTGTTAGTGGTTTCAAATTAAACGAAAACTTTGGAATGCCCTGAGCCTGTTTATCTTTCATTTATCGCCTCTGCTGAGACACATTTTTTGTCCAGCAAGGCAGAAAGAGCGTGGTATAGTTATTCTACACAAGTGACTGATAACGCAGCTGGGCGGAAAATGTGTCCAGCCCTTCGGGTTTGGCCTTAAATGCCGCCACTCGTTGTTGCTCCTCGCTTATTTGGAATAACCAAACTGCGCTCGTCGCGCCTAGATTGGCGGCATTTAAGGCCAAACAGAAGCGATAAATGAAAGAT
>DFOV01000170.1 GCA_002376965.1 Gammaproteobacteria bacterium UBA3532 | reverse complement strand
ACCAACAAACATCTCAACAAAATCCGAACCTGAAATGGTGAAAAAAGGAACTTTTGCCTCACCGGCAATAGCGCGAGCAAGCAGGGTTTTACCTGTACCTGGTTGTCCCACCATTAGCACACCACGTGGAATACGCCCGCCGAGGCGTTGGAATTTGGCTGGATCGCGCAAGAAGTCGACCAACTCTTTGACATCTTCCTTAGCTTCATCAACACCGGCTACATCAGCAAAGGTGGTTTTAACCTGATCTTCACCCAGCAAACGTGCTTTGGATTTACCGAAGGTCATCGCTCCGCGGCCACCGCCGCCTTGCATTTGGCGCATAAAGAAAATCCATACGCCTATAAGTAATATCATTGGGAACCAGGAAATGAAAATACTGGTAAGCAATGAAGGTTCTTCTGGCGCAGATCCTTTAACTTTTACGTTCTTTTCTAAAAGGATATCGACCAAGCGCTCGTCATGATAAGGAATGTAAGTAACGAATTGGCTGCTATCACCACGGCGGGTACCGCGGATGGTCTTGCCTTCGATCTCTACCTCAAACACCCCACCCTGCTCGACTTCCTGCATAAACTGGGTGTAGTCGACTTGATTGGAGTTGGATGGTCCAGAGGTAAAGCTCTGGAGTAATGTCATTAGCACCACGGCGATGATTAGCCATAGTAATAAATTTTTTGCCATATCTTTCAAAGTTGTATGCCTCTTGCTACGCCGGGAATGCCATTGCTCATAGCGTGTTCAGTGTACCTTACTACACCTTGAGATTTCTCGCTAGTATATAGACTTCTTTTGAGCGGTCTCTGGACGCCTGTGGTTTGCGGGTTTTTACGCTGCCAAACTTACTACGTACATCACGAAGGAATGTATCAAATCCTTCACCCTGAAAGACTTTCACCAGAAAATCACCATTAGGTTTGAGCGTTTGACAGGCTAAATCAAAGGCGAGTTCCACCAAATACATGGCGCGGGGTTGATCGACGCCTGTGTTACCACTCATATTGGGGGCCATATCCGATAAAACAAGGTCTGCCTGGTGATTACTCATGGAGTCGAGAAGCTGATTAAGAATAGCTTCTTCGCGAAAGTCTCCTTGGATAAATTCGACATCGGGAAGAGGGTCCATAGGCAAGATATCAAGGGCGAAAACCTGACCCTGACCTTTGAGTTTGAAAGTAGCATACTGCGACCAGCCGCCTGGAGCTGCACCAAGATCCACCACTGTCATCCCAGGCTTAATCAGTTTATCCTTTTTATCCAATTCTTCGAGTTTGAAATACGCACGTGAACGCTGCCCCTCGGCTTGAGCCTTTTGCACAAACTGATCGTGAAAATGTTCGTTGAGCCAGCGTTTGCTGCTCTTGGTTCGAGCCATATTTTATTCCTGATTTCTTTTCGGCCAGCTTTACCGAGGCCGAATGTGGTGGTGTAACGGATTTTTCCGTGCCGATCGTCGATGAATAAGGTAAAATGCCCCTCCTTCACGCAGGGTTTTAGCCATAGTTGGTTTTACCTTTTTGCGGTTGCATAACCTGTCATGCAAATTGGTGTAAACCAGAGCTAATCCATCGACAGTGGCTGGAATCCTATCGCCTGGCACGAAGTCAAGCGATGTTGTGGTTAAATTGTAACGTATTTCTTGAGACAAGGCATGGCATTAACACCGAAGCAAAGACAATATCTAAAGTCATTGGCCCATTCGCTAAAACCAGTTGTACTGGTAGGCGGTAATGGCGTTACTGAAGCGGTGGTGCGAGAGGCTATTGCCTCTATCGATCACCACGAGCTAATTAAGATTAAATTCAATTTGCAAGACAAGGAAGAACGCCTGGCTTGCATTGATCGACTCCTAAGTGAGTTGGAAGCTGAGAAAGTTCAACTGATTGGTCATACCCTGGTGATGTATCGTCCGGCTCGTAAGCCAAGGATCCAATTACCAAAATAGGACAAGGCAGGGGAGCGCTGATGATGCAAGGGTTTCAAATAAAAAGCTGGGCGGCGTGGGCACCCGGTTTAGTTTGTACTGAAGACTGGCAGAAATGGGCGATGTCGAACGCGCCCTTACCTGCGGATGATAGCGCTCCTGATGTGAAATTTATTCCAGCGATGACACGTCGTCGTTTAAGCCGTTTAACCAAAATTGCTTTGCGTGTTGCCCATGATGCTGTGATTGAGGCTCAGCCAATGGCAAGTGTGTTTGCTTCGCGTCATGGTGAGCTGCATCGCACTACCCAACTACTCGACCAGTTTGCAACAGAAAAGACCATGTCTCCTACCGGCTTTAGCATGTCGGTCCACAATACCAGCTCAGGCCTGTATTCGATTATCAATAAAGATCCTTCTCAAACCACGGCTATTGCTGCTGGAGAGCAATCATTTTTTGCCGGGTTGTTAGAGTCTGTTATTCGTCTGACCCCCGATAACGATGTGCTTTTTGTTTACGTCGATGAAAGCATCCCATCGATTTATCATCCCTATTGTTCTGCAGGCATCACGCTGGGTTTTGCTGCTCATCTAAGCTTGCGCGAGGAAGCTGGTTTTTCTCTCGATAGCCGTTCAGGCTCAGGATGGCACAGCAGCGAGCACGATCCATTAGCTTTTATCCGCTTTTTAGTTGATAGGTCACAACCGGAGGTGATGGTTGGCGACAATGGATATTGCGTGGGACGGCGCTAGTGCTAAATTATTACTGGCGTTTGCTGGCTACTCTTTGGGGATTTATCAGTTTTAGTCTTGGTGGACTGCTCATTTCAGTTACCCTTTTTCCTTGGTTTTACGTAGTTGTTCGCGATCCTCTCCAGCGCAAATTGCGTGCGCAGTATGTTGTTTACCGCATCTTTGGCATTTTTCTATCTCAACTATGTTTTTTGGGCGTGATGAAACTGACGGTGCATCAGCGCGATAAGCTGCAAAATGCTCCTGGGAAGCTGGTTATTGCCAACCACCCGTGTTTGCTGGATGTGGTTTCTATTATATCTGTTTTGCCTCGCGCTGACTGTGTGGTGAAGAGTGCTTTGTGGCGTCATCCATTTTT
>DFOV01000334.1 GCA_002376965.1 Gammaproteobacteria bacterium UBA3532 | reverse complement strand
AACCCTTACAACACCATTCCTGAGTTGGCTCAAATATTGGCGGGAAGTGAAAATGCGAAATCCTGTTACGTGAAATCGTACTATCGCTACACCCATGGCTATGAAGAAACGGACGCAGATGTTTGCTCGCTGGATACCTTATCGAGCAAATTCAAGAGCGGGGAGTTAACTATCAAAGAAATGATGATAGAAACGACCCAAACGTCCAGCTTCACCACGCGTCAATAATAGGAGAGATATCATGGCAAAACATATCAATGCTGACCGTCGCCGTATCATGAAACGGCTGGGAGCTGCCTCGATAGCACTCCCGTTTTATGACCTGCTGTTAGGTAATGGCACTGCGCGCGCTGCGTGCAGTGGCAATACCGCCCGCCGCGTGCTGTTTTTCTATCACCCCAATGGGTTGCAGTTAAATGACTGGTGGGCCAGCGGCAGTGGAAATCTGACCTTGGGCAACTCATTACAGCCATTACAAAACTACGCCAGTCAAATGGTGTATTTTGAGGGGCTGCATGTTATTCACGCTGACTCGCAAGGACATGAAAACGGCGTGAAGGCGGGTCTTTGTGGAAACATGGATAGCAGTAACCGCTCAATCGATGTTGAGTTGCATGAATGGATTAAACAGTCGGTACCGGCTCACCAACACATCTATTCAGGTGTTGGTTTGCCTGGGACCGTTAGCGATCATCAATACGTCAGCTATTCTGGGCCTGGCCAGGTAAATAATGCCCTCATAAACAGTCCCAAAGCTCAATGGGAATCGGTATTTGGTAATGTAGATACCGATCCGGGGCCAGATAAGAGCATTATCGATGTGCATCGCGCAGAGCTGCAGGACTTGCAAGCGCGTTTGGGTGCCGTTGAGCAGAAAAAGCTTGACCGCCACCTTGAATCATTGCGTGATGTAGAAAATCGCCTTGGCCTATCGATCGGTGATTGCAGTGTGATGACCCAACCAAGCGTAGATGTTTACCAAACCAACGATGCGCATATCGTGCCGGAAGCAATGGATTTGCAGATGGATATTATCTTCCAAGCTATGGCCTGCGGCTTGTCGCGGGTAGCGACATTGCAGTTTGGTTTCCATACGACCGATATGAATATGAAGTTTCCGGGTTCGGAAATGGAAGCTAATCCTGATGTCCGTCGTGAGTACCATGGGGCATCTCATGAAAACAGCCTAATTTTCTCGCAGATGAAAAAGTGGGAAATGATGAAACTTGCTCGTTTTCTCGAACAGCTGGCAAATACTCCCGAACCGGATTCAAGTTGTGACGGTTCGATGCTGGATAACACCATAGTGTATGTTTTCTCTGAAGTAGGGAATGGCCCTGCACATGACTACCAGGACTGTCGTCATCTATTGATTGGTGGGGCCGGTGGAGCTTGGAGTACTGGACGAGTGCTAAATGCAGGGGAAAACCGGCATTCAAGAAACTTGGTGGCTATAGCTCACGCGATGGGACATACAGGCATCGCCTCCGACTTTGGTGGGTGGGGCAGTGGTACTATGCCTGGGCTGTTTTAACTAGGTATTATTAGTTAACTATGTATTACTATTTAACTAGGTACCACTATTTAATTGTGTATTACTACAACAATAATCATATCGAAAGCTGATCTGCTTTTGCTGCTAACTTCCTACACCTCTTGACTAGGTGTAGGGGATCTGGGGGGGATATTTGTCCCCCCTTTCTTTTGCCAATTCCCCCCAAGAAAAAATTGATCTTTGTCAAACCCTTGCTATGAGCGATATATAGCGCTCCCTTATATTAGTATAAGAAATATTTATAGGCATAGAAATCTCTATTTATTAGATGCTCATCCCAAATTCGAGTTGAATACTGCAAATATCGCATAATAGGTTGATATTCTTACTTCAGCTTATTGGTTAAAATGCGAAATAATATAAAAACATTTAATCGAATAACAAAAAACATGGTCGTTAGCTGACTTTGTCCGGTTGATGTTTTGCAGGTATACCGTCTAACCCGTAGCTGGAGATTGTATGATGCGGAATAAAAAATCCGTCATAGCTTCTGTATTTCAGTACACTTTGTTTGCCGTTGGCGCACTGGCTTTTTCAGCGTCTACACAAGCTGTAACCACCCCTCGATACGATTTTAACGGCGACGGAAAAGCCGATCTGATATGGAGAAATCAGCAATCAGGAGATAACTATGTCTATTTTATGAATGGGCTGGCTTCTTCAGGTGGCGGAGCAATACAAACTGTTGATCTGGCATGGCAGGGATACAATGGTGATTTTGATGGAGACGGACAGGCGGATATTTTGTGGCGTCACCAAACAACTGGTCAGAATTGGATCCACCATTTTGACGGGAAAGGCATCTCAGGTCAGGGTGAGCTTAATGTTGTTGACACTGATTGGGCCGTCGCTGCTATTGCCGATCTGAATGGTGATGCTCATGACGATGTTGTATGGCTGAACACCAAGACGGGTGTGTTGTGGGCTAACTTGGTAAGTGGGCGCTCAATTATTGGTGGCGGTGCGATCAATACCCTAGGTGACGGGTGGCGCGTTGTATTAGCTGGTGATTTCAACGGCGACAATAACGATGATTTGCTGCTAAGAAACGATGCCACTGGTAGCAACTGGATTTATACCATGACGGGTCAAACGATCAGTCAAAGTGGGGCACTCAACAACACAAGCGATGAATGGGTTTTCAAAGGCGCTGGCGATTTTAATAAAGATGGCATTGACGACATTCTAATCACCCACGCGTCTAACGGTACGAATTTCATTTATTTTATGAAAAACAGCGTGCTGTGGCAGCCTGTTGAAATAGAAAGCTCGGGAAGTGGTTGGGAAGTGCAACAAGTAGCCGATTTTAACGGCGATGTTAAAGCCGATATCCTATTTAAGCATGTCACTTCAGGCCTCGAGTTTAGAGCGAGCGCAC
>DFOV01000332.1 GCA_002376965.1 Gammaproteobacteria bacterium UBA3532 | reverse complement strand
CTCGTTAGAAAATATTTTTCTACGGGTTTTTCATGCGCCGGGTCAATTTTCAGGCCTCAGGTATTATTTAGAGTAATAGTCCACCTAACATCGCTGCACCGTATTAATGCAAAGCACCAAGACACTCCGCGTCCTTCTCTCTTAGAGCAGTAAATTCATCAACCCCTGGTTTTTATTGGCTTTCCATAATTTTCATAAATATGCCTATAAAATACATTTTTGTTTTTTTGACATAAATATATTTTCTCGGCGTTCAATCTATTTTTATGCTGCAATTTTTTCTTATCTTTCTGATAAGAATCACCTATTTGTCTGACAATTTTTGTTGCGCTCATACTGTTGGGGCTAGGCTAATAAAAAATGCCAAAAAGGAAGATAATGATGATAAGAAAAACACTCACCAAGTGGGCCACCGTCTCTGCTCTCGCTTTTGCCGCGTCGGCTCCTGCTCTGGCAGAGGTACCAAGAACGGCCTTTGTTCACTTATTCGAATGGAAATGGGACGACGTTGCCACCGAGTGCGAGCAGGTCTTAGGGCCAAAAGGATTCTCCGCAGTTCAAGTATCGCCCCCACAACAATCGGTAGATGGCCATGCCTGGTGGACTCGCTACCAGCCCGTCAGTTATCAAATAGAAGGCCGCAGCGGCAACCGCGAGCAGTTTCGCAGCATGGTCGAGCGCTGTAACAATGTCGGTGTTGGGATCTACGTCGATGCGGTGATAAACCACATGGCGGCCTGGGATCGCAACTTTCCCGGGGTACCCTATGGCCCTAACGATTTTCACAACTGCACCGACAACATAAACTACGGCGACCGCTGGATGGTGCAAAACTGCGATCTGGTCGGATTGAATGATCTGGCCACCGAATCAGACTACGTCAAACAAAAAATCGCTGACTACTTTAACGATCTAGTTGGCATGGGCGTAAAAGGCTTCAGAATTGATGCCGCCAAGCATATGCCAGCCGGTGATATTGGCGATATTATTCGCCGTGTAAATGGCAGCCCTTTTATCTTTCAGGAAGTGATTGGTGCACCCGGCGAACCGGTTGGCCCCGGCGAATACTTGGGCAATGGTAGCGTTACCGAGTTTAATTTTGAACGCACTATCGGCCACCATTTCAAAGGCCGAGCGCCGTTGAAAGACCTAAAAGGCCTGAAAGACTGGGGCTGGATACCTAGCGACAAAGCCGTCGTTTTTGTCGCCAATCACGATGACCAACGCCAAAATATGAACACCACCCTGCATCAATACGATGCTGAAGGGCTGTACTACATTGGCCATATATTCATGCTGGCCTACCCCTATGGCTACCCCAAGGTAATGTCTAGTTATCACTTTGATGATCACGATCAAGGCCCTCCAGGCGCAGGCCCTCATACGGGTGACTCATGCAATGGTGGCTGGTTGTGTGAACATAGCTGGCGTGGCATTGCCAACATGGTCGGGTTTCGAAATCACACCGCCGATACTTGGTCGATCAACAACTGGTGGGACAACGGCAACAATCAAATAGCGTTTAGCCGTGGTGACAAAGGCTTTGTCGTTATCAATCGAGAAGAAGGCGGGCTATCTACCACTTTGCAAACCGGCATGGCTGCAGGAGAATATTGCGACATTATCAATGCCGACTTTGATGCCAATTCCGCCACCTGTGATGGGCCGACCATCAGCGTGGGTAGTGATGGTAAGGCATTCTTTGATGTTGGTCGCTTCAATGCATCGGCGATACACGTTGGTGCCAAAGTCGGAAATGTCACTCCTGGGCCAACCCCACCAACACCGCCAGGCCCAACACCTCCAACCCCTCCATCGCCCGGCGACTTGGTGCCCGTCACTTTTAGCTGTAGCCAAGGTGATACCTACTGGGGGCAAAGTGTCTATGTTGCTGGCGACGTTGCTGAACTAGGCGACTATAAAGCGGCCAATGCCATCAAACTCTCGCCAGCCAACTACCCTACCTGGACCGGCACCATCAATGTGCCTGCCAATACAGACATCGACTGGCAGTGCATTAAGCGCGATGAAACAGACCCGAGTGCGGGCGTCGAATGGCAAGGCATCGGCAATAAGTTCAACACTGGGTCGCAACAACAAACCCAGGGCAGCTTTGGCGCGCAACCTCCAGGGCCAGTGCCACCGACGCCTCCCACACCAACACCTCCAGGTGGTAATGTGGACGTCACCTTTACCTGTAGCAATGGCTATACCGAAATGGGGCAAAGTGTATATGTTGTTGGTTCATCACCCGACATGGGCGGCTGGAGTCCGGCCAACGCCATCAAGTTGAATCCGAAGCAGTATCCGGTTTGGAGCGCGACGATTAGCCTACCGGCCGAGTTTGATGTTGAATGGAAATGCATCAAGCGCGATGAGAATAACCCAAACAATCGACTCACTTGGCAAGATGGTGATAACAACCGCTACTTCCACGGAGATACCAGCGCAGCTGCGAGTTTCTAGCAGACGCTAATTATAAAGCCCGTCAAACCTCATGGATTGGCGGGCTTTTTTTTACCGCTAAACAGATTTGAATGGCTGATGCAGGTAGTATTTTGGCCGCTGTTCCAGTCGCACATGAAGCCACGGTACGCCTGTTCCAGCGGTGTTTAACCAAAGTGGCTTATCGTTTAGACTTTCCAGCATCACTTCTCCTACTTTCTGCCACAATGCGTGCTTCTGCTGATCGGGGGCATTTCGCATAAAATCGCCCAAATGGCAGTAATTTAGGTCATTGTGAGGAGTAGGAACAATCAGCCGAGCATCACGACCAATATTATCAAACGCCACCACAGGGCTGGCATCCAGATAATCGGCAAAGGCTTGATGACTTGGCGGGCGAATTAAGGACCGATCACTAATAACAACAAAGGCAAATTCGATATCCTGACGCAGCGATGAAACCGCCGGTGTTTCCCAGCGGTAGGCTTGGTAGGGGATTTGTTGAAGTAGCTCGATAAAAAACTGGCGGAACGCGTAGCTATCGCGCCACAGCCACAACACGGTTGCATAAGACAGCACCGAACCATTGGTTGTGATGGTGTATTTTTCGCCATTTGGGATGGTTGATTTTTGGTGTTGCCACATAGGATGCACTGCTCATTAGAATTGCCCAATACCCAATCTCAGCTTATCATTCTTCCCTTCCGATGACGAACCTGGATGATGTGGCATGAAGCTCATTAACAAAACGCGCCTGCATTTTAGCTCTGAAAACTCCGATAAAATCTATGAAGTCGATCTGGTTGAGGTGTCTGAGTGTAAAAACCAGTATCTGGTGAATTTTCGCTATGGGCGGCGTGGGCAGACATTGCGTGA
>DFOV01000433.1 GCA_002376965.1 Gammaproteobacteria bacterium UBA3532 | reverse complement strand
CCTGTTGTACGACATCAACCGGTTTGAGCAAGCGCGGCCTATATTGAAAAAAGATCGCGATTAAATCGTAGCAGTGTGAGGGCCAAGCTAAAGCTACAGCTAAATTGCTGCGATCAACATGCCCTCCGTGTAACTAAAGCCATAACCACTATTCAGCGAAGAACCATATTGGCCAGAGGTTACTGGAGTAATAGAAATCACGGTAAGACCTTTGTCTATTAGGTCCTCTATTGCCCGATTAACATCGATAGACAGCTGCTCTCCATCGACGAAACAGTCTGAATACTCATAATGTAACTCGTATTCAACGTCCTCTTTTCGCTTGGATTTCCCACCCCATAAGGAATCAGCATCCTCCCGACATATCGTTTTCTGTTCACTAACTTTAATGAACTTGCTTTTTATGAAGACTGTTTCAGCCATGTGTGCTCCAATTAATAGCCCCACAATTAATAAAAAAGGACTCTGAATTGCCATGTTCTATATTCTGCTTTGCAGCTTACAGCCCTCAACTTAATGACCGATTTGCTTAGCTGTTGATGAACGCCGCAGCTTTAGGAATCAAAAGCCCGCTAGCTTTCTTTTCTTACACCAAGCAAGCGCAATCTCATCAAACACCTTAGCCGGTATGCCCACACTCACATTGTGGAAGCCCTTATCTTTTTCCACCGCGTACTCTTCAGGATCATCAACGGTGATGATAGCCGGATTCTCGTTCTCATCACCAAGATCCAGCTCCTGATAAATACCACAACGGCTTTCCTTGTCCGAATAGACCCACTCTTTACAGCTCATAGACTCTCTCCTGTGCATAGGAAAATCACTTGTTTTATGGGGAATGTGCCGAAGCCGGTAAGAGAAAAATTCACGGTCATTTGGCTAAGGCATTTCCCTACTAATTATGGCAATAGTTGGACTAGACGACCAGCCATGGTGGCATTTCGTTCCAACGTCCTTGTGATTTAAAGACTAAACTTCTTGCCATCGCCCCAAATTCGCCTCCCCTAAACGTTCCACAAAACCTGCCAGCAATACAACGACAAAACCGGTTTTGCTGCTAAATACCAACGCTGCATGCATGACAAATTTAGGGCGCTATTTTAAGCTGGGATTTCCAGGCAATATCTATCTGCATGCGCTCAAACGGCTACCACCTCTCATAAAGTTGATGTTGACAGTTGATGGCGAACCCAATATCACTTTAACCCGTGAATGCCGCCCTTATCGCATCATACGTATATCGATACGCCCTTGGCTCACCACCGGCACTAGGGCCCGCAACATTCAATATCTGGATGCTATTCTTTTCGATAAAATCACAGAGCTTGTTGGCGGCCAGCTCTGTAGGGGTAGTGACCGGGTAGCTGCGATAACCGCCAACTTTTTTTGGCAGGTGATTTTTCTACTGGGAATTACGGTTTAAGGTTGGTTTGTGAGGGCGAAACCGTAAGTTTTTACGCAAACGCCTTCAGCAGTGGTTATCATCCAGCTCAATTAGTCGCTTGTTCATGTCGTCTGGATGTTCCCAATACACCTTTCCCTTCTTAGGTGCGATTTGAAGGGTTAAATGCTTGGCTATATCGTCTTTATCACAGTCAGGTGCTCCAAGAATCCAGACCGGGTAGTCAGAAACAGAAGCTTCCAGCTCGAACTTTTTGCCTATGGTTTCCATTTCTTCAATTGATGCAGACGCCCAGGAGAACACTAGCTTGGCAACGATCTGGTTGCACTTGGAGCAAGGAAACACCTTGTTTTCAAAGACTTCAGTTCCAGCGGGGAGATTATTAGGAGGGAAGGCATCACGTCTTAGATAGTCTGGCTTTTTAGCCACATGTACCAGTAAAGCATCAGACATTTGTTGTGCCACCAGGGCCACAATTTGTTTGTTTTTGTCCTGCGGTTCTTCAACGTAGGGTTGAAGTTGGGTATCACCTAGTGGAGTGCCGCTGATAACAATACTACCAATTCTCTCATGCCTATTCCTAAAAATGACGTAAGCATTTCCCTGCCTTTTAACAGATATGCCGGGCGGCAAATTCATGATTTATTCGTCAGTTTTTCTTGAGGCCAGCGGTGCGGTTCTCACGCTTGAACTTATGAAAGTCTTTTGGCTGAATGGGTGGATTGTCAGAATCTTCAACTGCACGCTTGTGAACCTCTGCCTCGCTCATAAACTTGACAAAGCTGTTACCTGGCTCCCGTGGCAATGGAGTGCCTGGTACATGGTGCCGAACGATTTTCTTACCCATTTCAGGCTTCCTTTTTAGGGAGGTTTGGATTAACCCGCTTAAAATGCTTGAGCTGTTCTTCAGACAACGGTTGTGCATCAGGATCGTCCAATGCTGCCTCGTGAAGCTCCTCTTCGGTCATTTTGTCGAGAGCTTCTTTGTCTTTGTAAACGTCGAGCTTTTGCCCTTTTACATAGTCTACAGTGACTGTTTTACCCATAGTGATCACCATAATTTCTGCTGTTCGTACAATCGGCGCTCGTGCCTTTCAGCACGTCTCACCGAAATCAGTCTGGTTGAGCTTTCGCTACTTCTCATTGTGTAACATACATAAAGTGTATCTAGCTCTTTATCCATGCCAATGGTAACGTACCGATCTTCCCCGTAAGCCTCTCTACCATCATAGGCTTCGATTCGGTAAGGGTCATCGAATACGGATATACCCGCACTCAGTGACATCTTGTGTTTACGTCGGTTCTCTTTGTCTTTTTCGTCATCCCACTCATAGCGCATCCGCTACTTCCCCAAGTTTTGGTCAAAATATAATCTTTTGGTGGTGCTCATGATAGCATAGATTTTGTGTCAAATACGAACGTTTTTGGAACGGACGGGGACTTTGTCGATTTTCCTGTGAAATTGGCAGTTTTTGTGTTCCAATACACATCTCAAAAACAAAGTGTCAATATTCCACCGTTAGAACGGATTATGGCACATTTTCAGGAGCGATTTCGTGTTAGTTGGCTATGCCCGCGTCTCAACCCCATCTCAAAGCCTGGATCTGCAAATCAAGGCACTCAAAGAAGCCGGTTGTGACAAAATCTTCACAGATGTCGCCAGTGGTGCTAAGGCGGCGCGGCCCGGTCTCAAAGATGCCGAAATGGTTCTGCGGGAAGGGGATGCTTTGGTGGTCTGGAAGCTGGATCGCCTGGGCCGATCCATCCAGCACCTGATTGAGTCCATTAACGCTCTCAAGGAAAAAGGCATTGGCTTTCGCAGCCTCCAGGAGGCCATCGACACGCAAACCAGCGGTGGCAAACTGGTGTTTCATATTTTCAGCGCCTTGGCTGAATTTGAGCGTGATCTGATCCGGGAGCGCACGAATGCCGGGTTGGAAGCGGCACGCGCCCGTGGCAAGAAAGGTGGCCGCCCCAAGTCATTGAGCCAGCCCAAAAATGTTACGCTGCTCAAGCAGATGCACGCTGACCCCAACTACTCAATTGACGACATTTGCAAGACGTTGGACATTTCCCGTTCCACCTTTTACCGCTATTTAAAGTCCGACAATAACAAAGAGAGTAATGCCCAATGAAGCGAATTTGGGATCTCGATGAATTGGCGGAGCACTGGAGCTTAAAGTTCGAAGAAACTAAGTTGCTTAAAACCAAACCGGCTAGGAATCACCTGGCGTTTGTTGCGCAACTCAAGTACTACCAGAACACAGGGCGTTTTCCCCTCGCAAGCAACGACATTCCCGAGACGCCCCTGCATTACCTGGCTGACCAGTTGGAAATCACCGCGGATCAGATCCTTGAGTACGATTGGTTGGGACGCACCGGTACGCGGCACCGGAAGGAAATTCTCGAATTCATGGGTATCCGGCGTGTGTCTGCGGCTGACAAGAATGCCTTTTCAGACTGGCTCATCGACAACCTCTATCCGCATGGAGCGGATATTGATGAGGCCATCGAATCCGCTTTCGAGTGGTTTCAAAAACACCAGGTGGAATGTCCGGCAGGCAAAGAGCTTGATCGCCTGGTGCGCTCAGCCTACCAACAGTATGAACTTAATCTGTATGAGCACTTTGCCAATTGCTTGTCGACAGAGAGCAAGATGTTAATAGATCAATCCCTGGATGCCGTTGAAGGCGTGGTGAACTTCAGTGATATCAAAGCCGATCCGGGGCGCGTGGGGTTGGACAGTGTGCTGAAGGAAGTTAAAAAGCTGTCCTTCATTCGCTCGCTGCACCTGCCCGTTGAAACCTTCGCCGCTTTCAATGCCAAAGTGCTGCAACGGTACCGACAGCGCGTCAACAGCGAGAGCGCCTGGGAAGTGAGGCAACATCCTGAAATCATTCGTTACGGGCTTTACGCAATCTTCCTGTATTGTCGGCAACGGGAAATCATTGACGGTTTGATTGAGCTGTTTATTCAAATCGTCCACCGGCTATCGGTTCGCGCCGAACGCAAACTGGTTAAAACCCTGCTCAGTGATTTTCAGAAGGTGCACGGTAAGACGACACTCTTATTTCGGATAGCGGAAGCGGCACTGGACAATCCCTATGGCCTGGTGAAAGAAGTGGTGTACCCCGTTGCCGGAGAAGACACGCTGAAAAGCCTGCTCAAAGAGTACAAGTCATCAGGCCCTGCCTACCAGCAGCAAGTTCATAAGATCCTCCGTTCATCCTATAGCAACCATTACCGGCGAATGTTACCCAAAATCCTGGAGGCGCTGACCTTTTGTTCCAACAACACCCAGCATCGCCCGGTGTTGGATGCGCTGGATTGGCTGAAACACAATAAAACCAGTAACCAGCGGTATATCAAGCTCGATGACACCATTCCGGTGGACGGGGTGATCCAGCCCAAATGGCGTGACATTGTCATCGAGGACAACCAGGGCGAGAAGCGTATCAACCGGATCAACTATGAAATCTGTGTCTTGCAGGCGTTGCGGAAGCGCTTGCGCTGCAAGGAAATCTGGGTGGTGGATGCCGACCGGTACCGCAACCCCGATGACGATCTTCCGTTGGATTTCGACGCCAACCGCGAAAACTATTATCAGGATCTCGGCCAGACGACCGACGCAACGGCCTTCGTTGAACAACTGCGCAGCGAAATGAGTTCAGCCTTGGAATGACTCAATCGGGAGATGCCGAAAAACAGCAAGGTGCGGATCTTATCCCAGGGTAAAAACCGGATATCCATTACACCGCTCACCCCGCAAGAGGAGCCAATGAACCTGGCTTATCTGAAGCGTGAAATTACCGGTCGATGGCCCATGACCAGCTTGCTCGATGTGCTGAAGGAAGCCGATCTGCGGATCGGGTTCAGCGACCATTTCAAGACCGTGGCCGACCGGGAAAATCTGGATCGTCAAAGCTTGCAGCAGCGGATATTGCTTTGCCTCTACGGCATGGGCACCAACACTGGATTGAAGAGGGTCAGCGGCAGCCGTCATGGGATCAGCTATAAAGAACTGCTCAATGTGCGTCGCCGCTTTATTCACAAGGCCGCACTGCGCAACGCCATTGGGCAGGTTGCCAATGCGATTTTTACTGCCCGCAATCCCTCGATATGGGGCGAAGGCACAACATCTTGTGCATCGGATTCCAAGAAGTTTGGCTCCTGGGATCAAAACCTGATGACCGAATGGCACATTCGCTATGGTGGCCGTGGCGTCATGATCTACTGGCATGTGGAAAAGAAATCGACCTGCATATACTCCCAGCTCAAACGTTGCCCCTCCTCGGAAGTGGCCGCTATGATCGAGGGTGTTTTGCGTCACTGCACGGACATGGAGATTGATCGTCAATACGTTGATAGTCATGGTCAAAGTGAGGTCGCTTTTGCCTTCGCGCACTTGCTGGGATTCGACTTATTGCCGCGCCTCAAGGCCATTGCCAGCCAAAAACTCTATCGCCCAGGTGACGACAAACCCGGTGATTACCCGAATCTGGAACCAATACTGACACGCCCCATCAACTGGGAGCTGATCATCCAGCAATACGATGAGATGATCAAATATGCAACCGCGCTCAAGCAGGGAACCGCCGATCCAGAAGCCATACTGCGCCGTTTCACTCGAAATAACGTCCAGCATCCCACGTACAAGGCACTTGCCGAACTGGGCAAAGTGATCAAAACCATCTTTCTATGCCGATACATTGGCTCTGAAGAACTTCGCCAGGAAATCCATGAAGGGCTGAATGTTGTCGAAAACTGGAACAGTGCAAATTCTTTCATCTTTTACGGCAAAGGCGGCGAAGTCGCTACCAACCGGCTGGAGGATCAGGAGTTATCGGTACTGGCACTGCATTTATTGCAGATCTCTTTGGTGTACGTGAATACCTTGATGATCCAGCAAGTGCTTAACGAACCAAACTGGCTGTCTCGGATGAAATTGGAGGACTTCAGAGCATTAACGCCACTGATA
>DFOV01000434.1:2362-3214 GCA_002376965.1 Gammaproteobacteria bacterium UBA3532 | reverse complement strand
GATTTAAAATCGCTGGTGCCAAGGGGGAGCTGTTGATATACCATGATGAGTTGAGTCCGTAGTGCTTCATTTGATCATAGGTAAGTTTGGCATAGCTGGCAATAGGTGTTCTGGTCTCAAAGTAGTAGCCGTTGTCATTCCCTCGAATCCGGGAATCCAGTTGTTGCTGGTTCGGAGCGGGGGGCTGTGGATTCCCGCTTTCGCGGGAATGACGGTAGTTATCGTGGGGAATTGTTGGGAGCAGACCGGTGGAACAAAATAATATCTAATTTATAAATCAGCGATGGTGAGCTATGGAAAATATTTTTTACTTAACAAAGGACCAATGCACCGTATTTTGCAAACTAACTACGGAAGATGACGTAATTATTGCTTTTAAAAAATGGTTGCTAGATGGCTCTAAGCTTAAAGTAGAGCATGATGACGATGGTGGCTTAGTAATCAAAATTCTCGACAATGCTTCGGAAATGCAGCTTTTTGTTTTAATGAGGAAAAAAGGAGGCGATAGCGTTTCCAGAACTTTGTTGGGCGCGTACAACTATTTTCGTCGAATAAATACTAGTCATGAGTCTAATAAGCAATATGTGCTAAGCAAAGTAAGCCAATGCAATACTTCTATCGGCATAGTTGGAAAGCCGGAGTTTTCGAATGAAAAAAAGCACTTCGAATACATAATGTCTTTGGCGTTATGTTTCGATGGAATTATTTTTAACGGTTCAGGTGCTGTAAATGAGAGAGGTGAGTTGCTTCTAGGGGGCGATGGAGCTTCAACGGTGAAGATCACATAATATTCAGCCAATGTAGGTTAGCGCAGAGTAACCTACCAACTTTTTGCGGACCTGTTGGGTCAGG
>DFOV01000434.1:0-2062 GCA_002376965.1 Gammaproteobacteria bacterium UBA3532 | reverse complement strand
TGCGGACCTGTTGGGTCAGGTTTACGCGAAGTAGATTGTCAAAATGGGGTTTTTACCTTCCTTGGTGGATTCCCGCTTTTGCGGGAATGACGGTGGCGGGTATCGCGAGAAAGTTAGCATGGAAGGCTTGGCTTCAATGCTTTCATCTACCATTCAACAACCAAGGGTTAGGCTTGGGGCATCAATACATTCTCAAAAAGGAGCTTCCCATGAAATACGCTTTATTCGCAGTGCTCTCTTGCCTGGCATTACTCTCTGGTTGCGCTTCGAACCAGCCTTTGACGCATAATTATGAAGGGGAACAGGTTTTTCTTGGTTCGCTGAATATTGACTTCCAGTCGTTGGATCTGTTGCCAGAGAAAGAGAGAGATGTTTTTGGAGCTTTTGCCAATATTAGAAATACTGTTGATAGCTTTAACGAGGTGTATGCTCCCAAGCGTCGTGAAGCGTTGAATCAGGAGCTGGAAGCGTTTCAAGATATTTTGGTTACCGCCTTGGGAGAAGCGTATGGCATTTCAATTGCCGAACCTGAGTTGGAGCGTATTTATATCTTCCAAAAGAATACCGGTGAAATGTCACACGTCCGTTTTTCCTATGCCAAGGTTGATACGGCGCGGCTGGATCTGGAAGTCGGGATCAGTTATCCCGGTCGTTCGACACAGACTTACGGGATCTTAGGCAGCTGGAATAGAACTGTGACGGTGAAACCACACATTTCCCTGCGAGTTATTGGCGAAAACCAGCAGGGGGGTACCTTCTGGAACGAACGTATGGACTACCAGTCAACGCAATCTCATACGTTCGCTATCAGTTATTTTTACAATATTCCAGACTTGCCGAAAAGCGATGGCAAGTCATTCCTTATTCCCTTGGCTTCGGGGTTGGTTGAGCAAATGCCTCGTTCTGCTGGGAATCACTCTCCCATAAAATAGTGCAAATCAGCCAAGGTATCGCTGTAAACAATATCCGGTAGCGCTTCAAAAGCAATCAGGCGGTTATCGCTGTCGTTTTGTGGTTCGTCATAGACATAGCTGCCGGTGTAAACACTGCCTTTAGGCACGAAGAACAGCTGCTTGAGCTGGCCGGTGCCTGGCTCTCGCACGTTGACATCTTCGAGCATGATAAAGGTTTCGATATCAAAGTGGCGAAACTGGCGCTTATATCCAGAGACGCCACCGGCATCGACCACCGAACCTCTGCGCCAGCCGCGTTTGTCGAAGCTGAAGCGTTTGATGGGTTTGTTTTCAAAGCGCCAGTCGATTTTCAGATCTTTTACCTTGTCGCATTTACGATAGATTGGCTGGTCGAGCTGCAGTATGGGCTGTTGCACTTTTTGTTGAGCAAACCGGGTGCGCCAGTGACTAAGCTGCTGATCGGACAGCTCGACGGGGTGAACCAAGCCGATTTCGAGGGATTTTTTGTCGCTGCGCATGTGATAGGGTTTGGGGCCATACATGCCTAGGAAGCACCAGAAATCCGATTCCCAGTCATCGGCATAGAGATCGAGGCTATGTCCTTCAAGGTTTTGCAATGTGATGCGCTCGCTGACTTGAAAGCTTTCCAGCAGTTCACCATCACAATAAACACCCCATACTAACGAGCGAGCATAGTTGAAAAGTAAGGGATGGTTGAGGAAGAAGGCTATCCATTCGTCTTTTGGCCAATGGCGTTTATTCACCATCCAATCGCGTAATAACGGCTGCATCGACTTTTTGGCATCCGTCAGTTGTTGCTTGAGATCTTTGAAACTGGCTTTCTGTTCGTTGCTGGCAGCTTTGGGCAGGCTTTTAACGGTCTTTCCTTTGGGATTGATAAACTTGAAGCTCAGATCGCTATCAATAAATAGTTGAAACGCGTCTCCTGCAATATCCCAGGCTTGTTGACGTTGGGAGAAGCCAAAGTCAGGTATCAGGATTTCATAAAGCTGAGTGCTTGAAATGCCGCGAGCGCTAGCTATCTGTTCCAGCCCTTCTTCCGCTGCTTCTCTCACATTGGGGTATTTCACGCTAAATTGTTTGGCGATGGCGTCCAGGGCTTGAGCGGCAGCATCCAATTGGCTGAA
>DFOV01000100.1 GCA_002376965.1 Gammaproteobacteria bacterium UBA3532 | reverse complement strand
CTCATTGATTCTCTACCGAGCTTCGGTAATATCATGACCGCTATTCAAAATGCGGTTGAGCACATAATTATTCCTACGATGGCTGATGAGTACGGCGTAAAGGCTGTAAAGCAGCAGCTGAAAACGGTAAAAGCTATTAAGAAAAAGCTGAATAGCAATATCGAAGTTTTAGGAATTATTATCAATATGATTGACCGACGACCCACTCAGCTCCAGTCATACAGCCTAGACCAGATTAATGAATTTATTTTATCCGAGTCCGTATTAAATGATAACGTATTGATCGCGCCCTATATAACGAGGAAGAAAGAATTGGCCGAATCAATATCATTAGGTAAGGCGTTATTCGAGTATAAAAAGCACTCTGATCAACAGCGAGCGCTTGAGGGTATTGCTCAGGTTATACTCGAACGAGCTGGAATAACCAATAAATCACATCAAATAGCCCTGTAGGTGTTGGAATGAGCTTTGCAAGCGCGAAAAAAAAAGCACTAAAAGAAAGAAAGACGCTCCCTATCGAGAAAGCCTCCGAGATATTTGATGATCTAACTGATAGCGAGGTTAACCAAGCTAAGAGTGAAGGGCGGTTCCTGGTTATCGATAAGCACAATATTATTCCAGATCCCGATCAGCCAAGAAGGGCGTTCGATATAGATAAGCTTAACCTACTACAATCCAAAATAGAAACTGACGGACAGATCCAACCTGTAGTAGTTAAGCAAACTTCAAACGGCAATTATATGTTAATCGTTGGTGAGCGTCGCTATCGTGCCATCATGCAAAGCAGCAAGGTTCATACCATTGATTGCGTCGTTACCAGCCGCTTTAGTGACCACCCTAAAGACCCTACACCAGATGAGAGACTCTCAAGACTATTGTATCAACGTTCTGAAAATGCTGATCGCGAGCCGCTGTCTTTGTTAGAAGAAATATCTGTGTGTAAAGAGATTGTTGAACTCGAAAAGTCGATTGGTGGGAACAATAAAACAGCAGCCAAAAAATTAGGCATGACACCAGGAAATCTTTCTAAATTGTTAGCACTATTTGAAATGGATGAAGATGTTAAAACTATGATGAAGGTGACATCCGACTACCAAACCATTTATGAGGTGCAACGGGCTCACAAAATGGATGCTGGCGTTACAAAACAATTTATCGAGCGAGCGATAAACGGTATGGTGGAGGACCTGCGAAAGGAAGCAATGTCACTCCGTAAGCGGTTAAGCTCGCAAGCTTCGAGACACGATCAGCCAACTTCAAGCGAAGTGAAACCTGTTCTTAAGGACAGTATAAGTGTATGCGCTGAAAATGGTAAAACCCTAATCAAGGCGACCAATACACCAGGAGGCGGGATCGCGATTAAGATAGAACCAGAAGCTATCGCCACAAGCGAGCAAGAGTTCGAGCAGCTTTTTGGTCAGTTAAAAGCACAATTGACCAAAAGCATTGCAAAGAGAGGAGGGCACTGCTAACAGGATTCAATAATCTCGAGCTAGTGCCGTCTCGCAGAGCAATTGAGCGATTGCCGACCGCTTGAGCTCTACTCGCATCAACTTCAATGCTTATTGGGCGTTCCAAAAGCGACAATCGAAGGAGCGGCTCAATTCTAAGCTGGCTAGACAAAACGATGAGCTCAGCTCAGCTAATGGATGGCGTCGTCTTAATTAATCTTAAAAGACCCACAGCCAAAGTAATTTTGCATGCTACTTGATCATAAACTTCGAGCTAAATAAAGTTCGTGATCTCACCCTGCGTTTTTCAATATGTTTTGATTACAGAGCTTGGGTAGATTATGATTGTGCGCATTTTTCACCGTGTATGGATCTAATCGTGCTAACAGGATATAGCTTAATCCGACGGTTACTAGTCACATTTGTGATTATTGCCGCGATTCCCGCTTTCGCAACTCAACCAGATATAGATATTCGAGTCCGCTCTTCGTTAAGCTCCTCGGCAAAAGAAATATTCTATACTCTTACAATAAGCGATTGTTCTCAAATAAAGACGGCGTTACTCAAAAGTGGTAATAATGTCATCAACTCGCTTGTAGCTGCTGACTTTGTGCACGGTTCTACAGGAGCCAGTTGCTACCATGATTTCGAGCTTGAAAGTGGTGACAAGTTAACACCGACCGTAGACCTTGATTTTTTTAACGCGATACCTCCACTAACTTATTCAGAAACGTTTAAAGTTGAGTACGAAAAGCCATCACTATCAATAGATTCTGTTGCCCTTATTGCCGTTGATAGTGGTCAAGAGCTGGTTGTAACATTCAGTGCTGATGACGATATTGACGGTGATGTTTCCTATCTATCTGCATCGGTAACCGGCGTTAGGGCATCTATCTTGAGAAAGTTTGGCGGTGTTCTCGATGAAGCAAAGCAGCGCTCTTTTGCCAGTAGCAAGGGAGCACAAACTCTATATCCTACGATAGATGATCAAACCCAATATACTCTTTCTATCCCAGTTACTGAGTCTCTGAGTGGGGAAGAGATCGCTCATGATGGCTTAGTTTTAATAGATGCATCGGTAGTCGACGCATCAGGTAATGCAACTTCTAGCTCAAAAATCGCCTTTACTGGTGGGGATGTTCACGAAAATGCGCTAAGTCTCATAGCATTTCCTAAGGCTATTTCATTCACAAACATGCTACAAACCGCCACGGTTATTCCGAGTGTTGAGTTTCAATTTCGCGGTTTAACGCCATTACCTGGAGCGGGCAGTGGGGTAAGTTATCAGTCCAGTCACCCAGATTACATAAGTGTTCAACCAAATGGGGTAGTTGTTCCTCTTAAAGAGCTAAAAGATGATCTGGGAGTCCCTATTCAAGCGACTATAAGCGTTGCATACGAAAATCTCGAACCCGTGCATATCCCAGTCACTACGGATTTGAGTAAAAAGCTGACAGGATTAGAGTTTGTTCTAGATGATGAGGGCTCCGCTGAGTTTGTCCTACCAAGCTTGAATTCCTGGTATGGAATCCCTGATGTAATGGCCCTTTTTGACGATGGTACAACCGCAGAAATTAGTAAGCAGTTTCCGTTGCAGTATTCGTTAAATGCAGGATATGAAAATATATTTGATTTAAACGAATTTCTAAAGCTTAGAGCTATTGCCGCTATTCCAGTAGAACATGGGGCTACCCTAAGTGTCGCGCTTAAAAATAAGCCAGAAATAAATACCGTTATACCAATAGCATCAAAAGATGCTATGCCTACCGTGGAGCTGGTTGCCGATAAGCAAGTAGAAGTTGGATCTAATATCGATGTGATCGCTAAGGCTAAGGATGATGTTGGTATTGAGCGAGTTGAGTTTTATGTAAACGATGCGCTTTCAGGTACGACAGTTACTGCCCCTTATAAATTATCGTTAACGACGACCGACTTAATGATAAATAGCACCCTGACTGTATTCGTCAAAGTTTATGATACTGAAGGAAAGCTCGTTGAGTCCGCTCCTGTCAGTATTAATATTGTAAGTAAACAGGCCGACGAAATACCTGTATTAATACTTGATGAGCCCAGGGAGCTTCAACGGTACGTTGAGGGTGGAGTCATTCGCTATCAATTTAGCTACAAACTGGGAAGTCTAAATACGCCAGAGACACTTGAACTAGGCTCTGGAATCAATTCTGTTGATTACTACCTTGATGGCAAAAACGTTGGTGTAGCAGCATATCCTTACTTCGAGGAGCGTGAGGAGTTTGGAGATGTTGTACTGTACGAAGTTTGGCGCTTAGATAGTCGAGTTCCGGAAATAGCTACTGAAGAGACATCGTTTGCGTTTTATGCCGTGTTACACAAAGGTAAAGCTGAGAAACAAACGGCATCTACAGTCATTCGAGTAATAGAAAATACACCCGCTCAAATAAATTTCATTTCTCCAGTTCCGGGTCAATTATTGACTGAAGGGCAATCAATCAGCATTGATGTTGAAATTACCGATGATAATTTGGCATCGGGCTTGGAGCTTGATTTCTTAGTTGATGGTGAGGAATATGATGATTTCACTTATACCAAGCGAGTTGAGCCTGGAACTTCACTGGTTGATAACGCATTAGACCGAGAGTCAATATCACACTCTTTTACCTACGCCGTGCCAGAAGCAAAAGTTGGTACCTCTGTAAAGTTTGAGGTGGTGGTCATTGATGGGAATGGCGCTGTTAGCCAAGCTCCACCACTATTGCTGCAGGTTAAAGAAGACTCATCTCCACAAGTCGCTATTTCTAAGCCTATTAACGGGGCTGAATTTGTCTCTGGTTTACCCATTGAAATTGTTGCCGATGCAGTGGACGACTTGAAAGTATCAAGGGTTGATTTTTTCGTTAACGATAGCCTTGTTGGATCAGATGGCTTTCCGCCTTTTGGCGTAGTTTATCCTACTGACAAGGTCAGTGAACCGATACGCCTTAACCTGAGGGCGGTAGCTCAGGACAGCACTGGAAAAACTGCCCAAAGCGCAACCGTGGAAGTGACTCTGGGCCAAGACGAAGAGAAGCCGGTAGTAAATATCGTTGCCCCAGCACTTGATTCCATAGAGAGTGGAGAATTTGTCGCCACGGTAACCGAAAATATTGCAACAATTGTCAAAGTCGCAGGGTATGACAATGTTGGTGTTTCAAGGCTTCAACTACGCGGTGTACAGAAGTCGGGCCTAGTATACAATTTAACCGGTAATCTTGACGATGTAATTGACGGGGATGATTTTAGCCCACAGCCAATTCCAGAAACATTGCGTAGTTTCTCGGCAATAAAACTGCTCAATATCCCTGCTTATGTGAAAAACGATGAAAACGAGCCGAACTATTATGATATCGAAGCCACTGCTTGGGATGAATCCGGTAACGCTTCCACTCAGGCTATTTCAATCGCCGTTGTTAATGATCAGCTGCCACAAGCAGAGATTTCCACCAATAAGTCCAGGTACCAAATACGGGACGAGATTGTTGCCAATGTATTCGCTAGTGACGACTTGCAGGTTGACGAAGTAAAAGTAAAGTTTTACTTGGGGGATGGGGATGATAAGCAGTTACTTAAAGAGTTTATCGCTAATAGTAGTGATGGCGATATAGTCATACCTCAGGGTAAGCGAGTACCTGTCTCTATCCCACTGGCACTAGGAGCCTTCGACTTACCAAATATAGAAAGCAACATTACCCTTGTCTCAACCGTTACCGATAATATTGGGCAACAGTCTGAGCCGCAACAGCTTCAGGTCACCGTATTACCTGATCAGGCTTCACCCTTGTTATCGATAACATCGCCAGTGCCAGACTCTTTAGTCTATGCCGGAAAATCACGAGGGTTCCATTGGCATGCAGAGGATGACAACGGGCTCAAGCAGATTAAAGTTTTTGTAAATGATGAACTTCATAGTGACCTGAGTTCTGAAATTGATGCTGGCGCTAAGCGCGTCGCAAGTGGCGTATTCAATCTGACCATCCCAGAAAATAATAGCGTGTTGAAGGTCACAACCTATGCTAAGGATCTGTATGGCAATGAGCGGCAGGTGGATTGGCTTTATCGTATTATAAAGTCGGACGGACCTGTCATAAAAATACGCCAGCCAGCTCTTAATGCTAGGTATATTGAAGGAGAGCTGGTATCAGTAACGGCGAATGTTGAAGACTCAATAGGCTTGGCAAACGTCGGCAACCAAGGTAAATGGGTGTATGTCATCATCCTTCAGGGGGATGATGAAGTGGAACGCTCTTTAGCACAGCCAACGTCCATTGGCTATTATTCTGGCGCGGTAAGAATTCCTACTCTGGATAGCGCTAAGCCTTATGAGATTTACGTGGAGGCTAGGAACAAGCTTAACGAAGTGAGTCGCAAGCGGGTCGAAATTGATATTCAGAACGATATAAACGCCCCGCAAGTTCAGCTCAAAACCCCAAGTGATGATTTGTCATTGTTGCCGCTTCAATCGTTTAAAATTCAGGTTTCAGCTGACGATGATATCTATGTTGATAAATATGAACCTGTAATCGTTACCCCCAACCAAGAAGAATTAGTACTAGAATTTTCTTCTTGGCTAGCTGAGGGAGAGATGGAGGAGATTCGTATTCCAAATGCGAATGGGTTTGGAACGGTCGTGGCTTCGCAGCATTATTATTCGAATGCTGAGGGTAAAGTAAAAATACCATTTGAACTTGGGCAGTTTGCCGGCTCTAACCTTGAGTTTTTTATCCGAGTAAAAGACAAGGGCGTTAACATTGGTGAAAGTGAGCGAGTAAATATTCACATACTCAAGGATGAAACAAAACCAGTAATTAAAATTATTCAACCCAGTGAGGATGTATTAGAGCGCACTCGTCGAACGGCGAATATATCTTTGACTGATAATCTTCGTCTTAAAAGCTACTTGGTCTCAGCTAAAACAATTGATGAAGCGCTATGCGATAGCGTCGAGAATGAAGAAGAATTATTCGAATCTGTGGTTCGAGTGAGTATTGAGCTGGATTTAGAATGCCTTTTAGATGCTCAGAATACAGGACAATTTATTCTTGATATTGAAGTCAAGGATAGTAGCTCAAATGTTTCCGTCCTTAAGCAGGTAATCGATGTTGTTACAGATGAACCCCCAACTGTCGAGTTGGTCGCTACTGAACCAGAAGATACTTTAGTACAAGGGCAAGCCGTAAGTTTTGGAATTAAAGTAATTGACGATACCGGAGTTCTTTATCCTGGAACTCCTCCATTTGATAATATGGGAGTCAGGGCCTTCGCTGCACTTACCAATCTTCCTGTATCAAAGGTAACTCTATGGCCTGGTTGGAATGAACAGTGGAATACCAAAGTTGTTCCGAATATTAAGGTTGCAATAGATGAGCAGGTTGAAAGCTTTGAACTGTTACTCGGAACGCATTCATATTACAAGCTGGATAATAGCTCTAGTCCGACACTTGAGCACTCACCTATCGAGCACCGTATTGAAAATAATAGGAACGAGCTTAAACGAAACTTTGCTTATCTTGATGAAGTTCTTTCACTACAGACAGCTGTCGAGGTCAATGAGTATAAGATCGTTCGCTATCAAGATATCAGTTGTGAAGAAGTTGTTGCTGAAGAGATACTTCGAGCCGATGAGTTAACGATTAGTAATGTATTGAATAGTAATGTAGCCGCTGCTGATATATTCCCTATTGCAACTGCAGACCTGCCAGTTAAGCGAATTCGAATATTAAATAACGCCGTTGCCCCCTTGAAACAGTATAAAGGAGATACGGGGCCTAGGAATGCCGTTGACCAGTTGCAGGTACAGCTGGAGATCCGTGGCGCTCAAGGCGATTACTTTATTTCCAGCTCATTGGTTTTAGATTACAAAAGTGGCAGATCGGCTGAAGTAGATCACGTTAAATATTTCAACTTGGCCTCCATGGTCACCAGTGCTGTGTCCAAAGCGTCGATTATTGCTGCAGGGGTTGATCGCTTCTCTTCTGAGCGCGCTAGCCAGGGAAAAGGTTTAACGGCCACCATTTCTAGTATGCCTTATTTAAGGGATCTTGAAGAACCTTCGATTATTATAACGACTCCATCCGAGCAAGTTAGCGTTAGACCTAAGCAGGTTGTTAATCTGGGGTTTGAAGCAAGTGACAATAGCGGCTCGATTGAGACTATCCGTCTGTACCAATACGATAAGCTTATAGAGGAATTCAGCGGGCACATAAACCAAACGGAATATAATCTGGATATTACGGTACCTCAAGATATCGGGTTCTCAGAATTCGATCTAACAGTAGAGGTCGTCGATCCGTCGGGTAATAGCTATCGTTCGATGGTATCTTTGCCTGTTGTGCCCAATGAACCTCCTCAATTAGAAATGGTTTCTTTTGCAACAAGAGATTCAGAAGGTAAGTTAAGAGACATCATTACTGATCCCGCCCGAATAAGTTATGGGGAGTTTTGGGTAAGAAGCAGTGAAAAAATTTCATTAGATATCCAGCAAGATGATGATACGGGCCTGGAATCATTGCACCTATACAAAATTGAGCAAGATGGTAGTCGCATTCTTATCCATGAAGATGTATACCCATACGGGTGCGGACTTGCGCCATTAACCAGTAATCTGACCTCTGAATTGGACTTCCAATTTACAGAAACCAGAGACACGCTATATCAACTGGAGTTGAAAGATATTAATGGCGTAATTACAACGCGAGACTTTCTTGTTCATCCTCTGGAGAATATGGCACCACAGATCCGCATTACATCGCCGATCGGTAAGAATGGTGCTGAGAACCCTCAGCATATAGCTGAAGGAAAGTTTAATCTTCTATTCGAAGCAATTGTTACCGACGATGATAATTCACCGCCAGTCGTTGAAGTCTATGCAGAAGGGGCAAAGCTTTATGCGAGCGTCATTTCTTCAGAAGCGTTGATTGTCAAAGCGTTGTCCGAGCAGCAGCAAAAAAAGCTGAATGAAATATATGATGTGATCGAGCGGCAGTATGGCAGTGTATTTGCTAATCAGTACGCATCACCTAATAGTAAAAACTTACACCTAGTAACACTATCCTTAAACTTGCCAACAACGTTATTGATTGGAAAGTCGGAGCCCAAGCTAGGCGCCACCGCGACTGATGCAAGTGGAGCGGTGGGTTCCGACGAAATTACCCTTGTTGTTGTTCCTGACGAAATAGAGCCCGAGTCTGTCTTTATCGATCCCGTTGTTTATGGTCCAGTTGAGGGTACGGATTTTACCCTTACCTTTTCTGCTTTAGATAACGTTAAGGTCGATAGCATTGAAGTTTATGAGCAGTATGCAATCCGCAGAGGCAGCGGAAACTACGAATTTTCGGGCTACAGGGAGCAGCCTATTAGGTCTATCTCTAATATACCCAGTAAAGACCGGGTACCGATCACTACCAATAGTATTGAGGCGCCCATTTATAAACATATTGTCAGCGTCGATAAGATAAAAGATATCGTTGCCAAGTTTGATAGCCTTGTACTAACTGGGAATGAGGTGTACGAGTATTGGATTAAAATCCGTTCACAAGATGCCGCTGGTAAAGTCGATGAAATCGAAAAAAGCTTTCTAGTGCGAGTTGATGAAGCGCCGGTTATCGACGTGTTACAGCCAGCTAATGCCTCTCAGTTGGTTGAGGGAAGTCATGTTCCGGTACTGGTTAACGCCTTTGATGATGTAGGCATCGATCATGTACGCTTCACTAGTAAAATAAATGGTGAGGAGATCGAGAGTCTAGTACTTCAAGCTCCACCCTATGGCTTTTCATTGTCGGTTCCTAGTCTCGTTGATAACAATGACCGATTAACCGTTGAGGTTGAGGCTATTGATCTGTACGGGGCTGAGAGTGGAGATCTGGATAATCATCAGGTAACAGAAACCTTGCATTTCCAGATTGTTCCCGACCAGCCACCAGCGATTAGTATTGCCAAACCTGTCAATGGTGATGAGGTTTTTGAAGGCGAGCTTCTGCTGGTTCAAGTCAATGCCACTGATGATATCGGTGTTGATAGTGTTAGTTTGCATATCGACGGTCTGATTTCTGGAGCCGAATTACTAACAGACAGTATTTTCCCTTTTGAATTTGTCGTTCAAGTGCCTTTTGGCCAAGCAAATAAGGACCTGTCTCTCTCAGCAACAGTGACAGAAAAACGCAACAGCGAGCCGCGAACCGTCAGTACGTTGGTTCCGACAGTGGTTAACGTTAAGAAAGATACCTCGCCACCACTGGTAAATATCAAAGCGCCCAAAGAGAGTGGGGTAGAGATACAAGAGCACCGTTCACTGCCCTATCATATTGAGGCAACGGATAACGTTAAGGTCAGCTCCATTAATGTGTCTTTATTAGCGGATAAGGACCAGAATGGGTCATTTGATGACAGCGATATGGTCGTTAACCAACTCTTGCTTAGACCCCCATATGTGGGGGCGATAGAAGTCGGAAATATATTAGAGTATGTCGATACTCCCTCTCTTACTTCGCTGCCTTTAATGTTTAGAGTGAAAGCGATTGATGGGGTCGGCAATGAAACCATTGTTGAACGAATGATCGACCTGGTGAAAAATCCACCACCGACAGTAGAAGTAATAAGTGTTATCGATAGGAAAGGCCGCAATCTTATTAAAGGCTTTGATTTTAAAGGCGAGCCTATCCAGGGCGTCGACTTTGAACTGGTAGAAGGCGTTGAATACTTCTTTATCATAAATGCCACCGACCACTATGGCGTTGATTCCGCTAAGGCCTATCTGAACGATACAGGGCTTCAGCCGAGTGAGGAGCATTTATTAGGTGAGGATGTTTCAGTTCCGTTTCGCTTTATGTATAAAGTGCCTTATGGAAAGGTCGGCGAACGATTGCATGTATTTGGTCAAGCGACAGATATTGATGGCAATGTTAGCGCTATCAGTCCATCCATGCTTAGCTTCACGATCAAAGAAGATCAGCCGCCACAAGCAAAAATCATACGTCCGACTTCTGATCAGTCTGTAGTTATTGAAGGCCAAATGATTGAGGTCTTTGTTGAAGCAAATGATGATTTGGGCCTTGATGGGATTGATAAAGTTGTCTTCTATGTGAATGACATTCCCTATAAAACCGTTTATCAAGACTATACCCATCAATCTGGCAATGTTGCTCAGGAAAATATCTATCATGCCAGTCTGGCTCCGCCATTAGGGGTTGACGGGGTTGTTATTCATGCCGTTGCTCATGATGTTGCAGGCCACACCACAGAAACCCAAAAAGTGGTGGTAGGGCAAATTGCTGATACAGTGGTTCCTGAGTTAAGCATTCTTCAGCCACCTAATGGCGAAATATTAACGGCCTCACAAAGTATTCAAGTCGTTGCTTCCGTCACCGATATCGGTATCGAAGAAGAACGTCACGTGTTTTACCAGTTCGTACGCGAATATCGTGATGAAGTAGGTGAATGGCAAACGATTTATGAAAAAGAAAAGGCCGAGTTACTTCGTGATGATGTTGTTACTGAGGGCAGCTCCAAGCCAATCTCACAACCAGATAAAAATTATTATGTTTACCATACTGTTTTTGGTGGTAGTGATGAGGATAACGATGGGCAAGAAGACATCCTGAATAGAGAGTCGTATGCGCAAGAGCGAGTGCGTCTCACAGTTCGTGTTGAAACCAAAGGGCATATAGTAGAGGCACATTCGCTGCATGAGGTTGGCCAGCCTGTTACAGAGAACCGCTTTTTACTAGGAGCGAAAGATAACGCCGGTTGGGTTAGCGCCGATGAGCGGGCTTTAGCGCGAAGTGTTTATTATAACGCTATCACTCAGTATCGAGATCAATCGCTGTCAGGGCCGATGTTGGCTGCGTGGTCGACCGCTTCCCCCTTTGCTTTTGAGTCGGGATTAAAGCTTGTGGATCTTTCTGAAGAATACTCTGCGGCTCCATATAAAGAAATGACTGGGATTGGCAATATCGATTTGGGCAATGATCTTTTTGACATAGACCCAGAGCCGGATGTGGATACCATAGGCAAAGATCTGGGCCACTTTTTATTCGAAGAAAGCCTTGTCCGCAATGCCGAGGTGTTCCGTGGAACCATCACAGCAATGGTCGCTGATCAAACATTGGTTTACGCAGGTAAATCCGGTGTATTTGAAACACCGAAAGATAACCACCCATATATCTATTCTATGCTAGAAACGGTTAATAAAGATAACGATTCTCCGGTTGACCTTAACGAGTGGATTGATACTAATCAGGCTGGCGAGCTTTTATTATTTAACAATCATAATGCGGAGGATGACTTTGGGCTGGCTTACCGGTTGGATGGTAGGGTCGATCTTCCTTACCGTGACGTTTATGGTTTGGCTAAATCAGGGGAGCTGGTTTTCGTTGCCAATGGCCATGGCGGTGTGCAGGTCATCAATGTTTCAAGTATAAAAGCACCTTATCATGTCGGCTATATTAAGCCGAATGGTTTTACGAGAGATGTTGCTATATACAATGGCTACGCGTTTATAGCTGCTTCACACGAGGGGGTGGTTATTGCAGATATCCGAGACCCGTCGATGCCCATTGTTGGCAAGATTGACACCTTTGGTATTGCCAACCGATTAACCCGTCAAGGTGATCTGTTGTATGTTACCAATATGTCAGGTGATGGCTTTATCAGTCAGCTTGATATTCTCGATGTATCTTATCCATTGACGCCAAAGTTTAAACGTTCGGTCGAGCTTATTCCAAATCGACAGGATTTCGTTTCGGATGGGGTTTTTGATGTTGAAATAGTAGGGAATAGAGCCTATGCATCAGTCCTATATTCTGATCAGGAAGATAAACCTGCCCAGTCTGTGGTAGAAATCATCAATCTGGATACGATCGATGATCCTTTTATTGATTCTACCATTCCGTCGGTTGTTCACCGACAGGCCAGCCAGGATGATATTGGCGTTCATGATATCGAATATGCACGTGGCGCAATCCGAATGGCGGCAGGGCATGAGGGTATTGCAAAGCTGGATCTGAACCGGCTAGATGTTCTTGAGCACTATCCTCAAACAGCCCAAACTCAAGTTGTAACCGACCAGGCAGTTAACCTTACCTTCTCTATCTCGCTAAACAATAGCTACAGTGCTGAAGATGTTGCCCAACATATTAATATTTATAAAGATGCTATTGGCCAAGGAAACGATGGCATTATTCTAGGCCAAAAGGTTGATTCAACAAACTATCAGGTTAACTTTGTCACCAGAGAGAATAATGGCAGCGTTGAAACAAGCCTCAGACAGATGGTTATCACATGGCAAAATGACTGGCAATTGGAGCCAGGCCATCGTTATTTTGTTGAGGTGACCAAGGGGCTTGAGCCGTTGTCAGGTGGCTACGCCATGCTCTCTGATTACGTATTTTATTTCGACACGGTTCTAGCAACTGGCGTCCAGTTACCAGATATAACGAGCATTGCACCCAAGATGGGGGGAATAGGCGGTGGTACGCTTATCGCCGTTACGGGTTGTTACTTTGGCGATAATCCAAAGCTGTTTCTCGCTGGGCAGCAGCTACAAATAAAAGAGCAAAAGATACACAACACGGATAATACCGCGCTCTGCCAGAATGGCGATTTCCCAGTTTCTCTTCGGGCTAATACAGTCCCCAATTATGCAGGCCCTGCAGCCGTTGTGGTGAAAACCGAGCTTGGTTTGGAAGATGAGGTTGTGGGTGGTTTTACCTATGTAGATAATTTAGCTATCAGCTTTGTCGATCCACCTGTTGTTAGGGTTGGGCAAACTGGAGCGAATGATAGGGTAGAAGTGGTTGGGGTTGGTTTTCATCCCGATATGACCATAAGTGCTTATCCTACTGGACAGCCCGAGTTCATTCAGTCCTTTGGAATGCAAGGAGATGGTATTACCCTATATAGCGCTGAAAGTTTTACTTGGAAAGTACCTGATTTTAGCGAAGTTATGGGTGAGTCTTATCGTGGTTTTGTAGATATCGTGGTCGAGGATAGTGATGGCCGCTATGTGCTTGAGCAGGGCCTATTTTATGGCAAGCTTGAGGTTAATCAGCGCATTGAGACCATGGATAAGCTACGCGACGATGGGTTGATCGATCCAACTGTATTGCCAGCAAGGTATATTCGTGACTTGGCCGTTGACGAGTCCTTGGGCATCGTTTATGTATTGGGTGGGGCCAGTATGGGCACCCAATCCACTGGGCTAAAAGATATCTATTCTAAAGCTGACTTGGAAAGGACCTTACCTGGCTGGATCAGCTTGGTGAAGTATGATCCGAGCGATTTATCTGTAGCTGCGCCCATGCACGGCCTTGGATATTATGATATGCCGCAGGATTTGCAGCCGGTGGCTATGGCGCTTTCTGAAAAGCAACTGTATGTTTCAGTCTGGGGCTATCAGCTTAATTACATTGATACACCCTACGAAGACAAGCGCTGGATTATTGTCTACGATCGAGAACTAACCCTTGATCTACCTGAGGAGCCATCAAGCGAAGGCAAAGAGCGTGGCATTCAATACGCTCTGCCATTAGATTTTCAATCTGCTCCTACTCATATGGTGGTGCAAGATGATCTACTGATCGCCTCAAGCATTGATGACGGCGTGGCAATTCTTAGTCTAGCGGATCCTGTGAAACCAACAGCCGTTAAAAAAATAACCAAAGTGGTTTCTAACGGCAGCAGTTTGGATCTGAAGCCACTTCAAATCTTTGTGCATGACAGCTTACTTTATGTAAGTCATGCAGGAGGAATGGCCTCGTTCGACTTAACAAAGGCAAGCGTACCTCAGATACGCGATCTCAGTGACAAGGGTATGGGCTTAAACCTCGCTAACGGACTGACTTTTGTCCAAAATAACGGAACTGCTCCGCGATTGCAGGTGAAAAATTGGCAAGACAATGGCTCGCTATTAACCAAGGGCAGCTACGATCCACGAGGATTTGCCTTACGCTCAAGGCTAGAAGCGCTCGCAGGACTATCGACAGTGATTGGCGGTGGTGAAGTGGTTATCAGTGGTACACATCAAAGACCGCTGCGCCATGAATATTTAACACTTTATGATATCTCTAACCCCGAGCTAATCAATATACTGGATATGGTTGAGCTGGACAATGAAGTTGCCTCGGATAAAAGGGGCTCACAAAACAGATTCAGCATACGCAATGTTATTTCTAAAGATGGCGTCGCTATATCGAACTCTATCATCCAAAATAAAGCTGGTGGCAAGAGTAAACACGCGCTGAATTTTGTTGATATCCTAGTTAACGATATTGTTGAAACAGTACCTGCTGCCAATGAAGTTGCGGTAAATCCAGATATTGCTATCGAGCTTTATTTTTCTAAGGCACTAGATATTGCAGGCGATGATATAGCTAAATACATTCAGTTACAGAAACTGAATGGTGAGTCCGATCCCGAATCTGTGGATATCGGCATTCAAATTACTGGCGAGCGCTCCAATAGAGTGGTCATTACGCCAGCTACTGTTTTGGAAAGTCAGTCTAACTACCAAGTATCTTTAGTGGGAATTGCTGAAAGTCGTCGAACCAGAGGGTTAATGGACTATCAGTTTGTTTTTTCAACAGCATCCTCCTCCAATATCAAACCTCATATCACTCGTGTAGAGCCCCGCAATATCTCCACGTTAGGTGGCGAAATAATCGTTGAGCTTCTAGAAGAAGTTATTGACCCAAGATTTTATATCGGTGATCAGCTGGCAAGCATTCATTCAGTCGAAGGAAATCAATACCACATAACCGCTCCTCCGTCAGTCGAAGGCTTGGCAGCATTGACGGCAGTCAATTCCGAGGGAGCGGTCGATAGACTCTTGGGGGCTGTTCATTATGTTGCTCCGTTAGCACTGGCTGATTTATTTCCTCGCATAGGTAGTATCGAAGGGGGAACTAACGTTGTTATACGAGGTAGTGGATTCCAGCCCGGTACGAGGGTGTGGTTCGGGGCTGCTGAGGTGCGTCCAGAGTATATTAAGGTACTTGATACGGAAACACTTGAGGTGATTAGCCCCATCGGCAGCCTAGGTGTGGTCGATGTGAAAGTTCAGGTGGGTACCGGATCTGTCTCGGTTCTCGAAGATGCATTTGAATACCAGCAGCCCATTCAATCCACAATAAAAAGCAGTAAAACAATAATATATGACATGGTGCTCGATTCGACAGGTAGCTATTTAGTGGCTGCAGCCGGAGGTAAAGGTGTTCAGGTGTATAATATCGATCCTTCCACTTATACCGCCCGCCCTGGCGATCCATTGAATCTGGATGACTTACGCAAGGAACTCGATGAAGACGGTGATGAGCAGGATGATCGCTTGCTTACTACCATATCACTACCGGGTGGATATTCTGCGTTAGGCATTGATACCTACTTCGAACGTAATGTCGATTGGGTTATCGCTACAGGTGCAAAGATCGATACTGAAACCGGTAAAGCCAGTGATGCTAAGCTCTTTATTATTGGTTTTGATGCCTATGATATCACCCAGAGTCAAATGATTGCTTCATTGGCTCTAGATGCTGAATACGCAAAAGGGCTTGTGGCGGATAACAACTTGGTTACTGTAGCCATGGCTGAGTCTGGGATTGGCTTAGTCGATATATTGCATCCTAGAAAGATGTACTTGGCTAAAGCTCGCTCACTGCCTCAACATAAGAAGTCACTCGATATCCAACGGCTGGCAGGTTTTGAAGCGGCGACTTATGCTGTTGTTGCTGGTGATTACAATTTCTCTATTCCGAGGCTTCAGAATGAAGACGATCCTACCAGTGGTGGTTTCTATATCTATCAGAACGCGACAACCGGGTTTAGCTTAAAAGGTTCTTTAAACATTCCGGCAAGCTCTGTGGCTATTCACAACCAATATGCCTATCTGGCGGCTGGTGACTTAGGGGTGGTGGTTGTAGATATTAGCGATATCGAAGACCCGGTCGAAGTGAATCGGATTGCTGGTGATGGTCATGTGTATGATATTCATTCATCAGGTAGCGTGCTTTATCTAGCGATGGGCGAAAAAGGCATTTTGCCTGTTGATGTGAGTGACCCGATGGCTCCGGTTAAGCTACCGATGATTAATGCCTATGAGCAGGAGAATGAAGAGAATAAGGTTGTCAGTGTTCTGGCCAGCCCCTATGCGTCTTTCGGTGCGGGGTTTGTTTCTGGCGCGACCTACCTTCAAGTTACCCCAGATCCTTTCTTGAAAATACACAGAGTTGAGCCTACCAACCGCATACTGGGTCCTGATGTTCTCGGTGAGCATTTGATTTGGGTGCGCTTTAACAAAGAAATTGATGTTGTCAAAGACAACGATTCGCTGTTCTCCGTTTATCGAGAGGATGGGCAACCAATAGCCACTGATGTAGAGCTAAACAATAATGATGCCCTAATAACGCTCCAACCTGGGCATGGGTTGCTAAGTGGCCAGGCTATCTACTTGGTGGTCAGCTCGGGTATTCAGGTGGTTAAACAGGTCAATACCGATCTGACTATTGATATGTACCAGCTGAAGACAACCCAACGGTTTGATTTTACTTATAAAGACGCGCGAACCAATGAGATATCCATTGATCATGTTATACCGCGTCGAACCCTGGTTGGTGAAGGTCTACGTACAACGATCACCGCAAGAGGTATTCCGTCCGATCCTGCCCAAGTAATGGTTCGAGTCGGTGGTGAGCTGGTAAACATTGTTGATATATCAGTAACCAGTGAAGCGTTTCCGACCAGCATTCTAACTGTCGATATGCCTGCTATCCAAACCTCTGGATTTTACGATGTCAGTATCGATGTGACCCAGCATGGGGTAACACAAGGTGCTGTGGTTTATGGTGCCTGGCATGTTGATGAAGTCATTCGCTTTGATAGCATCACACCACACTGGGGACCTGTGAGCGGGGGAACATCGGTGGTGGTCACAGGTCAAGGTTTTGAGCCAGGAACGTCCGTCGGACAAACCCAAAGTATTAAAGTCGGCGATACGCCAGTACGCTTTGTAAAAGTGCTTTCATCAACCAAAATGCGCATTACCACCCCAGAAGGTGCACCAGGAAAGCATAAAGTTATCGCCGAAGATCGCTATGGGAATCAATCAATTCTCCCCGAAGAGGACGGTTTTGGTTATGGGTTGCGACAAATCGCAACTCAAGGTTCACGCGCAGTGCATCCGAGAAACCTATGGATCGATCAGAAAGAAGGCGTGGCCTATTCCAATGGCGGGTACGTATTAGATCTATGGAAAAATAATAGAGCGCAGATCGGTGCTGCTTATTTCACTGATGTTCCAGCCGCTGGTGTTTTTGATATTCAAAACCCTGAAAACTCCTCGTTAGTGGGGGCGGCAAGCATCCTAACCGGCACCGACCCGACAGGTAGTGATTTACGGCTATATTCTGAAATGCTTCTGTTGGCGGGTAGAGCGCAAAATGTGCTATACCCTGAGAAAGTCTTGAGTCCAGAAGAGTTGGATAGGTTATCCCTGCTTAGTGAGATGAAAGTAGCTGTTGCTTATGGAGCCGACTCTATTCAGATTTATCCCGATCACGAGTGGACCTACAATGAGAGTTTGCAGCAGTATCAGCGCCACGAACTGCTATGGGTTGCTGCGGGTTATGGTGGTGTTGTCAAACTGAACCGTGATGATGCACAGGGCCTTCAAGTGCTGGCTCAAGAAGGCAGCGATAACCTAGTTGCCGACATAGAAAAAGATGGGAATTTGGTTTACTGGTTTAATGGAGCAGGCACTGGGTCGGAAGGTGCTAGACAGCCGTGTGAGAGCGCTTCTGGCAACTATGCTAAGAATAAACCGCTGCAAGCTCTGGCCTTTACTCATCCAACGGACGCTATTTCCCTACCGATTAAGGTATCTACCAAGTCGTCATACCGCATAGAACGGAAGCAGCAAAGATTATACGTTTATGGTCAGAGTACAGGGTATGATTTCAAACCCATTAGCGTATGTATGTTGCACGATGTAGGTGTCAATGAGATTGGCGAGGTGAGTGACGATTTTGCCAATCTTGAAGTGATCAATTTAGCACAGCCGGATGAACGCTCGGTATACGAGTTTGAGTCAAATGTGGTAGATGTCGAGCCATATGGCGAATATGACATTGTGGCGTTAATGAATGGTACATTGGTCATCATTAACCGCCGTACCCAAGAACAGTCGCGGTTTGTTATTGATAGCACCATACAGACACCAAAAGCCTACTATTTTAATATCCAGCGTTATGCCAATAACCTTTTCTTAAGCTCTAGAGGTGGTGGGGTTATTGGTATTGATTTTGCCGATATTTCACAGCCCAAGATCTTCACAGCAGGAACCCGCAGCCCTATTTATGATGTGGGCATCTATCGTGATCGTATGTTGGCGGCAGCTGCTGAGGGGGGCGTTTCCGTTTTTGAATTGCCGGGTGCATTGGTTACCGAGTTCTCCTACGATCAGCAAAGTATTCCGGAGAATACGCCTTTACACATTGCATTCAATGAAGTAGTTACCTTGGAGTCATTGATGCAAGAAGGAGCATTGGAGCTCCAAAATATAACGACAGGGCAAGATATTACGGACTGGCAGCTTGAAATCGTCGGAGACGAATCAGGTATTTCGGATAAATTTGCCCTGTCCTTTCCAAGAACGGCTGGGCACGACTACTTAGTTCGTATTATCGATGCCCGTAACCAGCGCGGTGGCTCTTTGTGGCAAACGGCACAAACGGTGATTACTGCAGCTCCTGAAGGAACGCAGGATATTGCCATATCTTATCTTGAGAATACCTTGTGGCATGATGGGGATGAAGGAGAGCTAATTGTTCATGGGCAAGGCTTCAGCCAAAATATGTACGTTGAGGTTGGGTCGGCAAGCGTGGCATTTGAATGGATCGCTGAAGGTGAAATTCGTATCGCGTATTCCGAGATTGAAAAACTCCACCTCCCAGCTGGAGCTTATTCCCTCACTTTATCAAATACAGTGTATACCGACCGTTTGGCTGCAGCTTTTATTCTGGCTGAGCGTTGGTCGAATGACATAGAGTGGAAGCTATCAAAAAATTCTGCTCCTGCATCAGGAGGTTACCCCGTTAGCATTCAGGCGAACAAACAGGTCATTTTACCTGGTGCCAAGGTTGAGTTACGCGACCGCTTTGATAGCTCAAGGGTATTACGCACCGAAGTCTTCTCTGACGGCAGTAAAATTGACCTGCGGGACGATGTCAAAACCTTATCTGAGTTTAGCTTTAGGCTGCCAGGTGTCGAGGAGCCTGGATTATTCCATGTCTATCTGATCTCTGGAGCGCACGAACAATATATTGGTGATTTTTCTTACAGCTATGAACATGGATTAGGCTTTGAACTGCCTAATTATCCTCCCATGGTGGTTGGTGATGCCGTCGTTGAGCAACGCGATTTGCTGGTGGACCAGAATCAAAACCCTATATTATCCGATGTTCTTTTTGTTGGTGTATCCCATACGCAGAGTAGTGTGGAAAACAATCGCTTTGTGATGGAATCGGGGCTGGAAATATACGACCTGAACATTTGGGAGCGCCCCATTCGGTTGGCTCAGCTACCAACATCCTCTCCTATTTTGGGTGTAGATGTGTTAGGGAATAGCGTTTATCTTGCTGGAGGTGAAGCTGGAATATATGTCGTAGATATCACCGATCTCAGGCAACCTTCAATCATCAGGGAGCTCTCATTGGGGGGCGATGTAGCAACGGATCTGTCTATTAACAACGACTTAGGCATATTAGCTGTTTCATTTTTGCGGGGTGATAGTGGATACGTACAGTTTTTTGATCTATCCAATGGGCATATGGCTACACCTATTGGCTATCCCATTGTCTCATTTGATGGTGAGCTTCAAGGTAAGCCCTATCAAATACAATGGTTAGGGAACAGCTTGCATGTGCTACTCAGCAAAGAAAATGGCTTCAAGCATGTCGAAATAACCGATCTGGGGGCTGGTGGAGTTCCTACACTTCTTCATTCAGATGTCGCCGTCGACAATCAAACGACTTCTCCGAACCTCTCGATGGTCGTATTTGAAGGGCAGTTGGTACTTAGCATCGGTGAAGATTACGTAATCTTGAAAAAAGAAGATCAAACATGGAATCCTGTCTATTGGGAGCAGACCGGAAATAGCTTAATGCTCAATGGTGGGCAAGTCATGACCTCGAATGGCGCGGGATTCAAGATTAGTCCCATGGTTGATTTGGCTGTTAGTCACTATGCACCAGCTTCTGCAAGCTTTATCGGCTGGAACGATAAGATAACTATTCAGTTCAATAAACTGATCAACACCGCTCTCTTTGAAGAAGGCTACGAGCCAGAGGAAGGGCATCAATTAGCTTATGAACTACTTGATAGCCAAGGCAATGTTTTAGCGAAAGAGAATTATACCCTCAGTGCGATCAATACGTTAAAGGGCGGGCAAATAACTATCCAAATGACGGATGCTTTCCAGGCGAAAGAAAGCATCACTTTTACCCTTATAGGTGAAGAAGTCAGAGAACTCAATGGCCATATTCTTGGCAAAGACCTCTCGTTAAATTATACCTTTGTTCCTGGTTATCGCCCTCAAGTGCATAGCGTTGAGCGAGTCGTTGCTCAAGACGTTGCCCTTCGTCATATATTTCATGCTGACGGTTCAGAGCAAGCAATAATATACGGCCAATATTTTGGTACGGACCCACAAGGTTTGCAGGTAAGCATTGGTGGTTTGGAACTAAAAACGGAAGATATTATCGAAGTTGCTGATGCTCAGTTAACAATAAATATACCTAGAATTGATATAGCAACGAATTCAGCCAGTTTGCCAATAAAAGTCTGGCGTGACGAATTGATCGGCCAGTTGAACGGTGCATTGGTTATCATGCCACCGGTTAAATTACAGTTGGTTGAGCCTGATTTTGGCCCTCCTCAAGGTGGAAATTGGGTAGATATATATGGTGCTGGGTTCAACCATGGTCTTAACGTGTCGTTTGGTACAAGCCCAGCTGCTGATTTACGCATTCTAAGCTCTTCGCATGCCAGATTACGAGCACCAGCAGGTGATTTTGGCCCCGTTGATGTTGTAATAAGCAGTAGGTATTTTCCTGATGAGCAATCAACCCTTAATGATGGGTATTTTTATGCCAGCCGTGAAGCGGGTTCGGTTGAGCTATCAACGGAATATGGTGAAAGTCCGGTTTCACAGTTGCACCTGCATGGGCAACTCGTCTATTTAGCTACTGGCGGGCAATACCAGCTTAAAGGCTCTAGTGGCGCTACCCTTCGTCAGTACACAAGCGCTGATGCGCAATTGGTCTTGTTGGATATTAGTGATCCGGTGAATCCCGAGGTGATTGATATACCAACACCCGATGGCAGGGATACTCGCCCATACGTACTAAATCAGAACCTGAAAGAGTTTGGTTTCACCGATCTCCAGTACCACGATGAGCAGCTAGGTGCTGTTGGTGGAAATCGATTTTATCTATTTGATACTACGTTAGCTACTGACCCATTATTGATTTTTGAGGCTGAGCTTGATAGGGGCGGTGATTGTTCTGCCTCTTATGATGGCGAAATAGGTTCACAAGCGCACAGTCTTGTTCTGGACCGAAGTGTAGCTTATATATCAGGTAATTTCGGGTTAAAGGTTTACTTGACCGGAAGTCGACCAAGGTTACTCAAGTCTATATGTGCTAGTGAGCTAGGTGGTCAGCCGTCTCAGTTGCAGCGAGTTGGCAACCTTCTTTGGATGTTAATCCCCAGTCTTCATCAGATTGTCGCTGTAGATTTGATGTCTGGAGATTATCAAATAGCCAATCGGATCCACCTAAATGATGCGGCGCAAGCGCCTTTACCGGTGTCTGATTTTCATATTGTCGGCGAGCAGGTATTCGTTGGCACAGCTCAGCGAGCCTCGATTGCTCTGTTTGCAGTAAGGCCAGATGACCAATCGGTGTTTATTAATGAGCAACCGCTACATGCATTTAAAGCGGGTGCAGATGTCAATGCTAAGCAGCTTCAATTGCGTGGCCAAACGCTATACGTTGCAGCAGGGCATGGTGATATGCAGCAATGGGACGTTTCTCATTGGCTGGCAGGGAACTTTTCCGAAAAGATAGCGCTTGAAAACTACTACATGGTATCCGGTAGTGTGGAAACCTTCGCTTTAGGTGCTGAGACATTATATGTTGGTACGGCTTACGTCAAAGATGGTGATCAGATCCTTGAGCCTCCCGTTGAGTCGGCTCCTTATGGTAACTTGGTTGGTGGTTTGAATACTATCGTCACAGAAGAGTTGGCAATATTGGGGCACTCTCCAGCGGTCAATGGGTTGCTTTCTACCGATGCTGCAATTGAAGTACAGTTCAACAAGATATTAGATAGCCGACAGATAGAATCCGATGGCGATACACTGGTGAGTGTTAGTTTGAACAGCAGTCCGGTATCTGGCTTCCTGTCTATGGTTGCCAATAATGACGGTTCCAAGCTGATATTCAGACCACTTTCTCCATTGCAAGCAGGGAGAGAGTATTGGATTGAGATAAGTGACTCGCTGGCCGGATTACATGGTGAAACCTTGCCAAATACTTATCGCTTCCGGTTTGTATCCACCGACGACCATCCTGTTACGGTAAATACCATCGAGCCGCTGTTTGTTAGTTGGGAAGGCGGTGAGCTGATTACGATCAATGGCAGTGGCTTTAATGAAGAAACCGCCGTTTTCATCGGTGGTGTCGAAGCGGTTGTGGAGTCGTATACTGATAATCAACTGCTGGTTCAGTCGCCAAATATCTCGTTAGTAGATGGTGAGAATAAGCTGTTAGGCATTGAAATCGTACAGGGCGATTTATCACTACAGGTTCCCGCGAGCCTGACTTATGTAGCTGCGCCTAGCATTGAGGAAGTAGGCGAGTATAACTATGGTAGTGGGCAACTCCACTCTCAAACCTCCACGCTCGAATACAGTAGCAATAGTTTCATCGGGATAAGAGGACAAGGCCTGAGCCCGAGTACTATTGTAATGGTCAATGGCAAGCCAGCTCAGAACGTCGAGTTTAAATCAGAAAACCTCATTGTTTTCACTCTGCCTGACAACGTACTAGGGGAGTTGGATATTGCATTGGCCAACCGAACTGATTTAAGTGACTTGGTGAGTGACGTCTCTTTGTCGGTTTCCCTCCCAGCGATGATGCACTTGAATGGGAAGGAGTTTGAGCATATCGAACGCAGTGGTGCGCTTTTGGCGTTAGCGACTTCACGCAAAATACAGATTTATTCCACGTTAGATAGTCAGCTACCTCTATTACAGAGCACTATTTTCATTGATGAGGAAGGGTTGTCACCTGATCAAGCTATTTCTGCTATTGGCTTAAGCGAGACAGCGTTGGCGGTGGTGATCTCGGGCGGAGAAAAAATCCGCTTCTATGAACTGGAAAACCCTATTGTTCCTGAGCTTGTGCATGAGATACAGGCCAAAAACGTAGGCATTCAACAAATCACGCTGGCTGATAAGCAGTTCGTGGCCCGTTCGGAGCAATACATCCATGTTGGAGCAAATTTTGGCGATTTATGGAAAGACATTCCTGTTGCCGGGATTATTGACATGCATAGCGTTGATGAGTGGCTAATATTCCTTACCCATGACACGTTTCAGTTAAGGCATTGGGATAGCCTTAGTCAACCTTTTGAATATGCACATGATATTGATTCGCCAGAAGCGCTTGTTGTATCACCGCAGCGCGTAATGGTGCGTGGAGAGACGAATCAATTATTCCATTTGTACGGAAACCTGGCTAGTGGTCCGTCTCTTGACTACTTAGCGGATATAGAGCTGGTTAATGGCAGTGGTAGTGTCATGGCTATTGCCGGTGATTTACTTGTCGTTGGGCACGATGATGGGATCTATATTTATGATCTGCCTTCCACCACTGCCACTGAACCTTTGGCGCCTATTGCAGAAGTGAATGCCCAGGTTGATGAGCCCCGTTATTTTGCGCTATCGGGGACAATGCTTGAATGGTATGACAATCAGCAGTTTGCTAACGCACAGATACCCTTGAATAATATTTATCGTCTCAACACGACAAGCATTATGGCGGATACCCAACTTGTTCGTTTTCTAACTACCGGTAGCCCTGATGGTTGGAGCAATGTGAGCATTGATGGCTATGATTCAGAGCAAACACAGCAACTAAGGTTAAGCAGCAGTACCGATTTTGAAGGTGACGGACTGGTTTACCGGTTATTGGCGACGGCCTATTCACAAGGAGGGACAGTATATAGTTATCAACTTTTCACCCAGCCGGAGCAGACGATTGAAGGAGTTGATATTAAGCTTGACCTTCCTTGGGCGCTAGCAACTGAAGTCTTGTTTGGTGTGCAGCCGCCAATACTTGATTCGCTGTCCACGTCTAATTGGGTTAAAGGTCAGATGACTCCGTTAACGGTTTATGGGCAAAATCTGGACAAGATCGAAAGCTTGTCCATTGGTGATTTAACTGTATTCGCAGACAACGCTGATAGCTCTCCAGCCTGGGATATTAATTGGTTGGTCAATGACACCGGAACCGAACTCAGCTTACATGTCTTACCTGAACAAGCTGGCAGTTTTGATATTGTTGCAGATAGCGTCGATGGAAGCGTAAGCCTGCAAGGCGCTGTATTAGTTTCGGAGCCGTTGACAATCGATAATGTGTCCACTTCTCTAGCCAGCCAAAATAATCAGGTTAGTATTTTGGGTGGGACGCCGCTTTATTTGTCGGGTACAGGGTTTGATGGTTCCTATACGATCCATTGGCGCCCGTTAAATTCCACTATGCCATTTGACGGCTCTAATCAACTGACATATCAGTGGATTGATGGCACGCTGGTGGCTGATTCATTGGCCATAAGTACGGCTGGCCAAGAGTATGAGGTATGGATTAAGAAAGACGCGACTAACGAAGTGGTGCAGAGTCCGGTCAATGTGGTATCGATTGACGATGAAGCGCCTTTGGTTGAAGAGTATCAACCATTGAGTTCAGCCACACCGTTGATTATCGACTTTTCCGAGGACATACAGCTGGATGGCTTTTTAGTACAGCGTCAAAATCGAGATTATGATACGCCGCAGCTGGTTGATGATAGTGATAATTTTGAAATGGTTGTCAGTGGTAAACGCATCCGCTTATTCCTAAAAGATGGTGGTGTTTTACTTCCCAACTCTCATTATCAGATCAAAATAATGGGGATACGCGATTTACAAGGTAATGCTGTTACTAAATATCAGAAAGTGTTGCTCGATGGCGAATTTTCCGTTGAGCTTGCAACCAAGGATCTGTTGAAACCCATAGATATAGAGTTGAAGCAATTGAAATTGGGTGACTGGACGGATGCGTCGGATATGCTAGAGCTGGTATCTGGTTATCAATACTATGTAATGCCTCATGCTGTTGACAACATGACCGAGGAAGAACTGCTTGAGTATGAGCTTTATGTTTCCTGGGATTCAGGCACTAGTTATAGCCTACTCGGGGCGCCAAGGTTTGTTGCTGCTGGCTGGGAAGGGGTGCCTATTCAGCTGCGAGGTGAGCCGCGAGTTGATATAAAAGTTGTCGTCTATGATGCGAAGAGAAACAGCGCGGAGCAAGTATTTACCTACGATATCCTTCCTGCATCATTGAGCATTGAGCACTTTGAGCCAGCACAAGGGCAGGAGAGTTTTTCTGATACCTTCATTCGTTATGGCATTGGAGGCAATACCGACCTCATCAATCAGATACAAATTGGCGTGCTGGGCCAATGGCATACGGTTGATCTGTTGCCACCCAACAATGTCATAACAACAGCCTATGCTGAACTTCCGTTCAAAAACCCGCGCCTGGCTGATCTTTGCTCAGAGAATGAGATACATGAATTAGAAGTAAGTGACTGTGATGAAATAACCGTACAAATATCCGTCGATTACGGTGCGGATCAGAAGCTTGTTTCAACAAACAGTTACGACCTGTTACCCGATACCTCTGCACCTACGGTCGTTATACTCGAGCCAACGCAAAGAGAATCCGTTGTCATTGGCGAGCCGTTGTTTATTCGCGCCAAGGCGTATGATCCAGAAACGCTCTTTTCATTTACTGCTTCAGTCAATGGTGAATTATTGCCTAAAGAAGCCGAGGGGATCTTCAAGTATACGCCTGTTGAACCACAAGGTGTGGTTACGGTCGCTGTTGAAGCGACGGATAGTTACGGGAATCAGTCGATTACCGACTTAGAGCTTATCAAAGTGCTAGACAAAGAATCGCTGGTTGATATAGATATATTGTCACCGCATTCAGGAGAGCACGTCTTTGCTGGTCAGCCATTAGAGATAATCGTTGCGCTGAAAAACCTGGATGAAGTAACCCTTACAGCCATACTTCAAAATGATCCAAGTCATCCGCTTAATCCGCAACCGCAGACTTTAACCGCTGATAGCTCTGGAACAGCAAGGGCTACCTTGAATATTCCAAGCGTATCGGAAAACCGAACATTGCAAATAGTGGTTAGCCACGGCGAATTACGTTCTGAAGTCGCATTAACCATCGATGCTAATAGTGATATTGACGAGCTTCCTCTGGTGAATGTTCTACCTGAAGCCAATATCCTTGCTGGTAGCCGTGTCTATTTATCAGGACAGCAGCCAGCTGGCATGCCTGATTTCAGCGAAGACAGTCGTCTAGAGGTTAAGCAAACGGCGCTAACTGGTGTAGTTGTAGACCAAATGACCCTTCCTTATCTTGGTGATAGCTCAGTGAAAGTAATGGCAACGAACGGCGTCGTTGAAATTGATTCTGTGTTGCGCGATATCTCGGGCCATAGTCGAGCGGATGCTATCTCGTCGTTAACTATCGAACCATTCATTGCAGATGAAGCTGCTCAATACATAACCCCAGCGCTTCTGTCACAGGAGCAAGTCGTTGAGCTATTCCCGATACCAGTCGCCTTAAGTGATAGTGGGGTAGGTTTAATAATACGGGGGCCAGATGCTGACAGAATACATGTTCCAGGCACTATTGGTGATCTAGTAAATGTTGAAAATGGTCTTGTAAAAGAAGCAGCCTATACCGGTGCCGGGCTATGGGCACTTATCTTTGAGAATGGCACAACCCATCGCTACTTCTGGCCACTGCATAATGGAGCTTTGGCGCAGGAGCCATTAGTAACACCCATTTATCATGAGTGGGAGAGCATGTCAGGACGGATAGCGTATCAAGTAAGGGGTAACTGGATCGGAGCTATGGTCTATCAAGATCACGCTTGGTTCCCAATCGCAGGTATATCCGCTGGACAGACTATTAGTGATCACGTAGTGGTTGGTGATGAGTTGTTTGTTTTAGCTGCCAACAGCCTCGTTCGTTATGGGCTTGATGAAAGCGGAAGAGCCATTCAACAGCGCGGAACCGGTTATTCTTTAGACATTTCTGCGACGACTATTCAAGCCACTCCTGAGTTAATCGTAGTAACAAATTCAAATGTAGTGAGTAGTTATCGTTTTAATGAGATGGCTGATTTGGAATCAGTTAGCCAGCTAGCCTTTTCTTCCGCCTATCAACAGCTGGTTATTACAGGTGAGCTGTTGTGGGTGCAACATAATGATACATGGCGAGTATTCCGCGACTCTGAGTTAATCGGTATTTTTGACGATTTGAATGAGAATATACACTTTGCTCATGCCAACCTGTTTAGCATCCCCGCGTCAGGACAACATGTCGAAAAACTAAAACTTCAGGCGGCAGACGGTGATGGCTCCGCACTAACGCCGTCATGGAGTGAGCATGCCTTTGATATCGAGGCGGTGTTCGAGCCGAGCCCTGTTCTAGGTGGCGAAACGTTAGTTGTCGAACAAAATGGTGAGATGGTGCCTGTTCAACCGATCGCTATTCCTGGTAAAACAGGGGTAAGAATACTGCGTCAGGATCTCAACGATGGTAGCTTACAGCTCAATCGCCGTACTAATCATTCTATGGAGTCCACAGAATATAGTTTAACCGCTGAAGCCTTAGCTGAATGGTCGATCAAACCAAACGTAGCTCAAAGCCAAAATGCCCATATACCTTTACTCTTTGCAGCGGAGAAGGGCACGGCAAGTCGCCTTGAAGTGAACGGTGAAATTGCTCATACCTATAAAAATACTGCTTGGTCACTGCTCAAGCTCGATACCGAGGAGCCTGAATACAGCGTTACATTGATTGCTGAACCAATGGTCGAAGATATTTTAATCCCGCTGGTAAGTAATGAGGGGGATGGTGGACAGATCCTGGTTATTCATCCAGTGAATAACCAGAGCATCAGCGAAGGGGAAGTGGTTGCACTGCGATACGAAGGTAGTGGAGATATTCGGTGGGTCGAAATCGAAGTGTATGACTTTAACCAAAACCTGATTGAGGTAGTTCATAGTCAAGACATATCCGGTGAACTTAACCTTCAGCTACCATCGGTTGAAAACACACAAAGCTATGTTTTCAAAGTATATGCGTATGTCGGAGATGGCCATCACAAAGTTACCGCTAGCGACGTTTCCGTTACTGTGTATGATAAGTTGGCCCTCCCCGATATTACCATCTCATCGCTACCGCATACGACCGCAGTTGGCTCATCCCTGAACGCGAGTTTAGTAGTCGATGAGGGATACTGGGGTAAAATAGAAGTGTTTGATGCTCAGCGACAGCTCGTTGCTATCGGTCATCCAGATCTCTCCTGGGTTACGCCAGATACTTCAGGCATGTATGTTGTTGCAACTATCGTTGACTCATCTGGTAATGAAAAATCGGAAGAGTATTTTATAAACGTACAGGGAGCGTGGACGGTTACTTCTCACTCTAATGGGCAAACCTATGATCGGGTGATACCCGCTATCAATGGTGATATTTTCGCGTCAGGGCGAGAGCTAAAACTGGATACGACCAGCATCGCCATGTTTGCTTACGATATTCAGGCGATGGCGTATTACAAAAATTACCTGCTTGTCGCAACAGCAGACAGCCAGCTGCATTGGTTAGATATCAATGCGCATTACGCCTTGGTCGCGAGTAGCGTGCTGCCAAATGTCGCTACCGATCTAGCTGTCGAAAATGAAAAAACATTGTATATCATCGATGCAAACGGTCAGCTTTATACTGCTTCCCTCCAGTCCATGCTGCTGTCAACGCCTATTGAACAGCTATTTGGGGCTGAGCAGATGGCCACCGCCCATGAAATAACCTATGTAATCACTAATAAAGGGCTGGTTTTATATCGTAATGGCACTGAGGTTAAGCGTTACGTCGTTGAAGGGAAAGCGATGTCAGCTGCAACGTCAGGTGTTTATATGCTCGATGTGCAAGGAAGAATACATTTCTTTAACGACGCTGGAAACAAGGTGGCGGTTTCGAATTGGGCACTGTCGGCAGAACAGATGCTACATTTTAAAGGGTTCCTGGTGTTACTCAGTGCCAAATCTGAGCAAATTCATCTTGTTGACGTTCGACAGCCTGGTCAATTCCATGCGCTCGGCTCGTTCCCTGTTGATGTTTCTTTGGCACCGGCTTCTCTTATTAATGGGAAAATAACCCAAAGTGGTCATGTTATCGAGATAGCGCCACCGTCTTTGTCTGGCACTGTCTATCAAACATCAACACCGCTAGGCGTCGTCTCAGATGCCGTATCCGCAGATGGTCAATTTATCGTTGCATCAGGCCCCTATGGTGCTGAAAGGATTTATCGGGAAGAGCTAGGGGGCTGGAAGTCAGAGGTGTATTCCGGTGCTTTTAGTCAGTCGGTGACCGATGTGGCTTATTGGGATGGGTGGCAATACCATCATGCCGATCAAGCTAAACAGGTGTACCGTCTGAATGCAGATAACGACAAGCAAGTTATCTTCTCTGGCAACGCCTATCGTAATGTTATTGTTTCTGGCAGTGTGATTGTTGCCTGTAGTGAGCGGGTTGTCTATTTGGCCAATACCATCGACTTGGAGCCGGTATGGTCCGAAGCGCCAAATTTAAATAACGAAGAGATCACTAACTGTGTGCTGGTTGACGACACAGTGTTTGTGGCCACAAGAGCGACTAGCGCTGAATTTAATCTATGGACACTGAATACCACAGAGCCTTCGCCCCAGCCGAGTGTTATAACAAGCGTAAATAACATTGAAGGGCTGGTGTCTGATGGAAGCTATCTGTACTGGTCCAGCGGCGATGATTTACATCGTTTTTCTGTTGAGGACAACACCACGTCTAGCGTAACAATAGATAGTGGAGTCGTACGGTCGCTGGCTTATTCTGATGGAAGGTTGTTATTTGCCAGTGGTGAAACCCCAGTTTCTATACATATCATGAACCCCAATGATTGGGGGATTAAAGCACCGGCCGTTCATCAGCTTGAGCAGGGTGTAGTTACGGCCTTGGCGGTATGGAAAAATCAATTACTCATTGGGGTAGGGAGTGATGGCGTCACCATACTGGACATAGAACAATCCGATATTTCACCTGCGTGGGACAAGCCGTTCTTTAATGCAGTACATGCGCTTGGAGAAGAAGTCCCGCTTCAGTTGGCGCATTTAAATGATGTAGGTTTAGTTGATTTCTATCAAGACGGTCTACTGGTTTCGCGGATAGCGAACCCGGGTTATAACGGGTCAACACATATCCTTCCTGGAACAGTGAATGGAAGTCAGCTGGCCTATGTTGCTAAGGCACGGTTGTTGTCTGGCAGCGTTGTTGAGTTGCCAGCGAGGCATATCCTTATTGACGGAAAGAACTACCCAACAAATCAATCACTCTCGGTTGAGCTAGAGCAGAACATAGGCATACTACCCGAGCCAACACAGGTACATGCCAATATCGGGTCTGAGCATCCAATTAAAGCCGTTCGCTGGCTGACATCGCCATCTATCGATGGCTCATTTGTTGAGCTGTCAGCCAGCTATCAAGCGCCTTATTCGCTCGAAATCAACTGGCCCCAAGAACGGAGTGGTGAATTTATTAAGGCCATTGTTGCTGATATCTATGGAAATATTGTTGAGTCAGAACCACTCGCTATCGTGCGTGAAGGGGACGATACGCCGCCAACCGTAGGAGATTTCGTCTTAACGGGAAGCATAAAAAATAACAACCCCATCGTAGACCAGCCTTATCAAATCAGCGTTGATATAGATGACCCCGAAAGCGGTATTTCAAGTGCTTGGTTATCATACAATGGCAATGTGGTTGATAGTATCTATTCCGCAGGCTCTCTCTCTTTTGCTGTTACCAGTCCTGGGGAAGGAGAAAGTCATGAATACGTGGTTATGGCGACCAATGGTGTTGGGCAAACTGAATCAACATCTATCACGTTAGTGATTGATACGGATATTCCTCCGGTTATTCTTTCTACCCCCATCACCCCCTCGAGTGTTGTGGAGGGTACTCATTTTGATATAACGGTCATTGCTTACGACGATCATTTGGTGACAGATATTACTGT
>DFOV01000362.1 GCA_002376965.1 Gammaproteobacteria bacterium UBA3532 | reverse complement strand
ATTATGTGTATGCTGCGTGGCAAGATTTTTGGGCTGATAGTGACTTTGCCAATGCTAAGGTGCTGTGCCGTCATATTCAGTCACAGCTACCACAAGAGAAATGGGAGTTTATCGGTCAATGGTCCGAGCCTCTATTTAAAAAATGTGCTTTGAATGGTGTTGATGGCATTCTAATTGGCGTGGCTCCTAATCATTTGTGTTCGGCTTCGTTGTCACAGGCTTATGGTGTAACCGTCGTCATCTGTTCAAGGGAAGGTGCTGAATAGTTCATGGACGACTTAAAAGAAGCGCAGTACCAGTTCAAAGCCCGGCAATTTGATCGTGCTATATCTGCTGGCCAGAAAGTGCTGAAGGATGCTCCTGATAATGCTGATTCACTTACTATCATTGGTTTGTCGTTAGAACAGCAAGGCAAGTTAGACGAGGCTTTTCACTATTTAAAACAAGCCGTAGCTACTGAGCCCGATAACGTCGCATACCTAATAAACCTGGCGGGGCTATTTGAGACAAATAACGAGCTGGAACAGGCACAAGGGATCGCTGAACATGTGATTAATTTGGCACCGGAATTTGATAAAGCATATAGCCTATTAGGGGTAATATCTTTAAAACAAGCGCATCTATCGTTAGCCCAGGGGTATTTCGAAAAAGCCAAATCACTAGCACCGCAGGCGATTTCCAACCCGATAAATTTGGCTCTTATTGCGGAAATGAATGGGGATAAAAAAGCGGCTGCCAAACAGTATGAGCAAGTCTTGTGTACGAACCCGGACAATGTTGTTTGCATGACAAACCTGGCCAAGTTGAAAGCCGAAGACAGTCTTGATTTGGCGCAATCGTTGTTAGAACGCGCCGTCAAGATAGACTGTGAGTTTGCTGATGCTCAATATAATCTGTCGTTGATCCTGTTAAAAAAAGGGCTATTTGCGGAAGGGTGGTTTCGATATCAATACCGGTTTAAAAGTCATAGCGGAAAGATGTATTTTACTGTAGATGACCGGCCAAGCGTAATGCCCAGCGAATACGCTTCGGGACTAGGTATCAAGCATTCGATTCTTATTTGTTCAGATCAAGGTCTTGGCGATGAGTTGTTTTTCCTTCGCTACATAAACCGGCTGAAAAGGAAGTCAAATAAGATTTTTTACCGAGCCTCAGCGAAATTATTGCCATTACTAGCCCATGCCAATTTGGATGCTCAATTTGTAAAGGGCGAACCTCATCCAGACTTTGACTACCTTGCTTTGGCAGGCGAGCTTCCGCTTTTAACTGACATGAAGTCTGTTGACGATATTTTACCCGCTATACCATTCAGTGTTCCTGATAATGTTAACATTGAAATAGCTAAGCGGCTTGCACACTTCCCTAAGCCCTGGATTGGTATCACTTGGGAAGCCGGTACTGTTGACGATACGCGCTCATTGCACAAAAAGGTTCCAGATGAAGCCTTTTTTCAATCATTACCAACGACCAAAGGCACCTACTTCATCCTCCAGCGCAATCCAAAGCAAGAGGCCCTCACTAAACTATCTTCAATAGTGACCGATACACTAGTAGACGTTAGTCACCTGAATGATGATTTGGTGAAAATGGCAGCGCTACTCTCAAAACTTGACCATATTGTTGGCGTTAGCAATACCAATATTCATATAGCCGCTGGTTTTAAAACGCCTGCGTCAATATTGCATCCTCGAACTTCAGATTTTCGTTGGATGGATGAGGGGGATTATTCTCCTTGGTTTCCAGACTACAAAATCTATCGCGAAACGAAAGAAGGTTGGTCGTCTGCGTTAGAACGTTTAAAGCAGGATTTAGCGCAGTTATTTAGTCTTTGACTATACTTTATTTGTATAGGTGGCCCAAAGATTGCTCGAACATTGATAGATGGTAGATAACTGCAACTAACGTCAAAAATTTGTTGTCGTTATTAGTGAGGCTAGAGGTATAAATTATGATTAAAGTGTTTATTGGATATGATCCTCGAGAAGCGGTGGCCTTTAATGTATTGTGCCAAAGCATTCATGAGCACGCCTCTGAGCCCGTTAGTATTACGCCCATTCGTCTATCCCAGTTACAACATATCTTTAGTCGGGAACGCCATGCGCTTCAGTCGACAGACTTTTCTTTTAGTCGGTTTTTAACGCCGTATCTTTGTGATTATGAGGGCTGGGCCGTTTTCATGGACTGCGATATGTTGTTTCGTGATGATATTGCCAAGCTTTGGCAGTTACGTAATGAGCGTTTTGCTGTGCAAGTGGTTAAGCATAACCATATTCCAAAAGAAAGTGTCAAATTTTTGGGGGCAACCCAAACCAAGTATGCCTGTAAAAACTGGTCCAGTGTGATGCTGTTTAATAATGCACGTTGTCGAGCATTAACACCAGAATATGTGAATAGAGCCACTGGCATGGAGTTGCATCAATTCAAGTGGTTAGCGTCTCATGATTTAATCGGTGACTTGCCCAAGGAGTGGAATCACTTGGTAGGTTATGATGAACCCAATTCGGAAGCTAAGAATGTGCATTACACCTTAGGTGGGCCATACTTCAAAGATTACCGTGAGTGTGAGTTTGCCCAAGAGTGGCATACGATTCATAAAATTACTAATCAAGTTATAGAAAACGACCATAATTTGCAGGTCGGTTAAGCCGTGCAAGTTGTTATAACCGAGAACCGGAGTTTCTAATGAATGTTTCAATTATCGGTATGCAGGGGTCTGGCGCTAACGTCATCGCTCGCTTACTTAACGATATGGGTGTATCTAATGGGCTAATTCCTGTCGACCCCGATGGGGATTCGTCACGCGAAGACGTCAAGACGCTTAATACACAACTTTTAGACG
>DFOV01000063.1 GCA_002376965.1 Gammaproteobacteria bacterium UBA3532 | reverse complement strand
TTTCCGGCAGGCCAGGCGTTCCGAACCCAACCTGATAACGTAAGGACAAATGTTGTCGCGCGCCATTTGCCAGCGCAATAAAGCCCCTACGAATGGTTAATCCGTCGGTTGCAGTCATCAAACACAGCTGGAAAAATTGCCCGGTAGAAATGCCCGCTTCTTTTGATTGAAGCAGCTTTTTCAAATATTGTGGCTGAATGGCAACCGGCGCTTTACTATTTTTTCGCACGCTGACATTCGCGTTATTGGTTTTCATCTGAGATTGAAGATCAAGATCGGCGGACGAATTCGCTGGCCGAGCTAGACGCAGCAATGTTGCTTCATTGATAGGGAGTACAGGCTTATCCGGCGCGGACCAAAGCAAAGCCTGCGCAAGCGGGAAGCCCCCTTCCCTAGGTGGCTGGTAATGCCGCAATTTTTGCGTTAATAATTTCGTTACACGCATAACGGGCTGGTTTAGATGGTAGGCAGCAAGGCGCCACCACAGCGAATGAACACCGCCCCCGCCCAATGTTATTAGATCTCTCGCCAATTGATTTGCCAAATAAATGGTAAATGTTTGACTATGTGCGATGAAGTTCAACTCGGACGAGTCAATACGTTGACAGATATTACCGGTGTTTTTGTTGACGCCATTGGCAATAGTAACCAACGCACGCCTATCCAGCTTGATGCCGAGCTCTAAAGACTCTCTGACTAAATCCGGCAACCCAAACCAGCTCCAAGCCCGTTCTCTTTGCTTACCAGCAATACTACGAGCCCAGTACTTTGCATTCCGCCCCCAATGGCCGGTCAACCACCATTGGGCATAACGCTGCGGCTCATTCTGGGAGACAAGCCAAACAGGAAGTCCATACATCATTGCGGCACTTGCCGCCTGTGAAGCAGACAAATGCCCCTTCTTCTCGGCTAAAGCAGAAGCGATTACTGCCGCAGACTCGCTGACTTTAACTTCACACGCAAGAAGCTGCATCAGTACTTGGTCACGTTCTTCCGCTACAGATAACTCCGCAAAAAGCTGTTTTACTTTCGCCAACCCCAACATGCTAATGGCATGCCGGACATCCGAAACAGCCTTACTCTGATCCGCTAATTGCAGCCAACAAATAATGCGTGAAGAGGCAATAGGATCACTGGAAACCAAAGCCACAATATCATCAATAGTTGTTCGCTCAGCTCCCAGAGCGGGACGCAAACGAGCCATGACTGACGCAGACATGGGAACGTCATCCAACCGCCAACTCAAATACGGCTCAGCGCTGGCTTCCTTAGCAAATTGCGACACTTTTAATACTTCTCCTGAACGTGCAATACCTTCTCCGTAACGTGCAAAATATCAAATCCCTCTTTAAGACATGGTAACAAACTCTTCGGCTGCTGTAGGATGAATTCCGATGGTTTGGTCGAACATTGCCTTGGTCGCTCCGGCTTTTATAGCAACAGCTACTCCCTGAATAATCTCTCCTGCATCATCACCAACCATGTGCGCTCCAACGACTCTATCACTGGCTTGATCAACGATAAGTTTCATCAACATTTTTTCGGTTCGTCCGGCTAGTGTGAATTTCATGGGCCGAAATGATGATCGGAAAACTTTAATGGCTGTGTACTGTTCAAGGGCTTGCTCTTCGGTTAGCCCTACCGTGGCTACATTTGGCTGCGAGAAAACTGCGGTGGGAATATTCTCATAATCGACTTTTAGCGGCTTATTCGCATACCAGCCCTCAGCTAAGGCCATCCCTTCGGCAATCGCCACCGGTGTTAGCTCGACTTTACCAATCATATCTCCAATAGCGTAAATGGACGGAATGGAGGTTTGATACTGGTCATTCACCTTAACGGCTCCGCCTTTGGAAAGCTCAGGTGAAACACCATCAAACAAACCAGCTAACTTGGCCTTACGGCCCGTGGCATAGAGAACCGCATCAACTTCACGTTGACTACCATCGGTCAAGTAAGCAATAAGCCCCTCTTCTTTGCGCTCAATTCGTTCAACATTGAGGTTAAAGCCCAAACGAATTCCACGCTCTGTAATTTGCTCTGACAGAAAGTGCCGGATTTCATTGTCGAAGCCGCGCAAAAACATTTCACCGCGATAGAGCTGCTCAACCTCACAACCCAACCCATGCAAAATGCCAGCGAACTCGACGGCAATGTATCCACCACCTACGACCAACCAGCGCTTTGATAAAGTATCTAGCGAAAACATATCGTTAGACGTAAGCACATGTTGCGATCCCTCAAATGAAGGGATCCACGGCTCGCCACCAACAGCTAACAAGATCCTTTCAGCTGAAAAACTCTCGCCATTAACAGCGACATCATGGGGCGATGTCACCGCCCCAGAACCCCAAATCAGTTCAACCCCATGACTATCCAATAACTTGCCATAGATACCGTTTAAGCGAGCTACTTCACTGGATTTATTCTTAGCCAATTTTGACCAGTCAAAGTGAGGAGAGTCGATAGACCAGCCATAGCCAGCCGCATCAAGAAAGTCACTGGAATACTGAGAAGCATAAACCAGCAGCTTTTTGGGAACGCACCCAACATTGACACAGGTGCCACCCAAGTGACGCTCTTCAACGATCGCCACTTTTGCGCCGAGCTTTGCGGCAATACGTGCCGCTCTTACTCCGCCCGAGCCAGCCCCGATAACAATCAAGTCATAATCATACGCCATTCACCACCCCTCTTACTTTACCGCTGCCAGCTCACTCGTATTCGCCAAATGTCCCAACCACTGCGCCAGAGTTAGCTCACCTGATTTACTGTCTGATATCTCTTGTAATAATTGCATGGAAACATCCATTCCGTCGCTTGCAATGACCGATGTCAGGGGTATTGCTTGGTAATCTTTGGCAGGTAACCAGCCACCTTCAGCGGTATACTTCACCAAGTTATCTTTCTCCAATTTACTTAAATGCTCTGGAGCTTCGGGAGCCAAGGTGAGTAAATGAACTTCATTGATGGCCCCACTATTACAATAGCTCTGCCAGACCTTCAACAGTAGAAGCTCATCAAGCGTTAGTTGATAGCGCTTCTCATAACCATAGTAAGGCATTAGCCGAATTAATAGGGCACCGCTCAACACCATCCACCATGTCCAATAAACCCAGAGAATAAAAATAGGAATTGCAGCCAAGGCTCCAAATATCAACTGGTAGGTCGGCACCACGCTCAGATACCAGGTCATACCTTTTTTAGCGACCTCGAGCAAAACGGCAGTCAGTACAGCACCAAACAACAGGTTGTACTGGTTCATCCGCCTGCTAGGAATAGCAGCATAAAAGATATACAGAGCCAAAACCGTAAACAGCCATGGCAATAAGGTCGATACAGCAAACGAAGATATTTGCTCGGAGCCCGTCCAAGCCATCCAGGTGCTGGCATAGGATGTTAGTAACATGCTAGCACCTAATAACAAGGGCGCAGTGGTTAATACGCCCCAAAATAAAACAAACCGTTGAATGCCAGAGCGACGACGAGGGCTGGCCATGAGTGTATTTATTTGCTCTTCTATATTAGCAAGCAGCCAGAACACCGTAAAAAACAAGAAAAGAAAGCCCCAACCACGTATTTGGTTGGCGTTGTCGACAAAGTTTTGTAACTCACGAATAATACTGGCCGAGTTATGCGGCAATAGATCACCAATAAACTGCTGAGGCCCCACTTCTTCGACACCAAAAGATTTCATCAATGGAGAAAAGGTCAGCAAGACTGTCAGCAATGGAATAAGCGACAGCAAAAAAGTGATACTCAAGTACGCAGCTAATGCAGGCAGCTTTTGATAGCGGTACCAGCGCATCCATAATCGCGCAAAACGCATTGGCTTGATTAAAACCGGGTACTGGCTTTCCAGCCAACGTTGTTTACCCATGCGCACTCCTGCTTAATGCTTTATTGCTGAGCTGTCGATGTTGCGGCATTCTGCGTGCCAGTCTGACTCCGACTTTCACACTCTCTCGCGACAAAAGTATGCTCGTCGGTCCAAGTGGCAACGCGGCGCTGCACCAAATCACATAATAGCGTCCAGAAATATGCTCGACGACTGGGAGAAATATCGTTTTGATAGGCAGAGGTCAACAGCTGCCAGTATTCATGCCCATCGTCGGGCATATTTTCACCCTTAGGCTCATCAGTCTTTTCTGGTGCTCGCCACACCTCATCAGCCAGCCGGTTAAGCATCGGCTCAGCTTCAACGTTCAAGTAATGGTAAGCTATATCAGGCTGGGCAATAGTAAAGGCTTTTTGAGTGCGAGCCACACTGGATGCGACCTGCCGTAGACGCTCCTCGTGGCGGCTCACTTCTTCATCAACCATTTGTAATTCCTGCTCAATTAGCAGGGAGACATCCCCTAGCTGGGAAGACAACTGTTCAATACGCTGCTCGACCGTTGAGACATTTTCAACCTGCTGCAGCTCTACAACACGCTGAGTCAATTGTTCTATTTGTGTTTGCAGTGATGCGATATGATATGCAGCAATTCCAAGCCCTAAAGCAAGAACTGCATTCGATGCGATAAGAAGCTTTGAAGACACTCTCCGGTCCCCCT
>DFOV01000234.1 GCA_002376965.1 Gammaproteobacteria bacterium UBA3532 | reverse complement strand
CCTTTCGAACGCTGGATCGGCGGTTTCCAACTTTGCCCTGGCCATTACTGGGAATATATAGAAGGTGAGTTACGCCCCTATGCGAATAACTGGGGACCTCTCGACTAATCGAAGATTATGAGTAAAATATCTCCATAAAAATAAAAATGATTAACTATCATTTACGATACAACCACAACAGGACAGGATCATGGATATTCGGCGCTTCGGGAATACCGGGCTACAAGTCTCTGCCTTAGGCTACGGTGCCGGGCAAATAGGAGACGAGTCGATCGATGAAAAGCATGTCGAATACATGCTCAATCATGCAGCAGACTTAGGAATAACACTTTTTGATACTGCTCGCGGGTATGGCGCCTCAGAAGAGCGCATCGGCAAATATCTCAACCACCGCCGTCACGACATAGTGATTTCTACCAAAATCGGCTATGGCATTGATGGTACTTTGGATTGGACCCCGGAATGTATTCGTCGCGGTATTGAAGAAGCGCTTCAACGTCTGCAAACCGATTATATTGATATTGTTCACCTGCACTCCTGCCCTACCGATACCTTAAAACAGCAGGATTTGATCGATACCCTTCTCGAAGCCGTCGGTGAAGGAAAGGTTCGCGTTGCGGCTTATGCCGGTGAAAACGAGCCCCTGTATCATGCATTACACCAAGGGGTATTTCGCAGTTTGATGATGTCAGTCAATATCTGCGATCAACGCTTCTTAACCGATGGGCTTTGGACGGCCAAAGAAAAAGGTCTCGGCATCATTGCCAAACGCCCCGTCGCTAACGCGCCATGGCGATTTGATAATCAACCTCATGGCGACTACTGTGAACCTTATTGGGTGCGCTGGAAAACCATGGCATTGGAATTTGGCATGGACTGGCAGGAGCTTGCGCTTCGCTTCACCGCTTATACCTATGGTATCGATTCCTGCATTGTAGGCACCACCAATCCCGAACACCTTGAAGCTAATATTCGATACTGTGAACAAGGCCCACTGCATGACGACATCGTGGAGCAACTGCGCCAGCGTTTTCAAGAATGCGATGATGGATGGGTTGGCCAGCTCTGATGAGCAGAGAGGCTGAAGCGGCTGATTATTATCAACTCCACCCTGATCGCATTTTAGATGCTATCGAATCGGTGGGTTTATTTCCAGAAAGCGGCTTGCTGGCCTTAAATAGCTATGAAAACCGCGTCTATCAATTTAGAGATGATGAGCAACAACGCTGGGTGGTTAAATTCTACCGCCCTCAGCGTTGGCCTGATGAAGCCATCATCGAAGAACATAGCTTCTGCCAAACCCTACATGACAATGAGCTTCCTATCGTTATTCCTCATGCGATAGATGGTAAAACTCTGCATTATTATGACGGCTATCGCTTTAGCCTCTACCCCAGCCAAGGCGGCAGGCACGACGATCTAAACCCTGAAAAGCTGCGCCAGATGGGCCGGTTGCTTGGCCAACTGCACCGTATCGGTGAAGCTGAATCGTACCAACATCGCCCAGAGCTGAGCCCAACCACCTTCGGTTCACAGAGCCTATGCCAACTCAAAAGCTGCCCGCAAATTCCAGCTCACATTGAACACGCTTATTTGGCCGTTGCCGAGCAAGTTGTTGAGCAAGTTGACGTGATATGGAGTGACATACGTCCTCAGCCACTTGTACGACTGCATGGCGACTGCCATAGTGGCAATATTTTATGGGTCGATGACCAACCCTGTCTGCTCGATTTTGACGACTCACGCATGGGGCCGGCTGTTCAGGATATCTGGATGTTTTTATCTGGGGATGTCGAAGAAACCAGGCAGCAACTGGAGTTGCTGCAGGAAGGCTACCAAACCTTCAACCGTTTCCCTCAAAGCCACCTGCGTCTTATAGAGCCATTGCGAGCACTGCGAATGCTCCATCACACGGCCTGGATAGCCAAACGCTGGGAAGATCCCGCCTTTCCTCAAGCCTTTGGCTGGTTTGACAGCGCTGGCTACTGGGAAACTCAGGTGAATGGGCTTAAAGAGCAACTCAGCATCCTGCAACAGCCTTGCCCATATATCGATGAATGGTGGTAATGGATGAATGGTGGTAATGTAGGCGGATGAACACACTATTTGCCTTCGGCTTACTCCTCTTTCTGGTCATGGCGCCATGGCATCAAACGACGGCCAACGACGTTTTCGGTTTCCATATTACAGAAGGTGCAGCAGCCGGTTACGTCGCAGATAAAGCCTGCGCCACCTGCCACAACGACAAGTATCAATCCTATCAATCGGTAGGTATGGCTAAGTCATTTACCAAGCCCCGCCCCGAAAAATACATAGAAAACTTCGATTTGCCCCCTCTTTATCATGCAAAGAGCCAGCGCTACTATCGCATCATTCGACGCGGAGATGACATTTTTTTCCATCGCTACCAGCTTGATCACCAGAATCAACCTATCAATGTTTTTGAACGGCAAATTGACTGGATTCTCGGCTCTGGCCACAAAACCCGCTCTTATCTCTACCAAAACGATCTCGGAGAAATCTACCAATTGCCACTGGGCTGGTATAATGAAACACAGGAGTGGCAACTTGCACCAGGATACGATAAAAAACACCATTTGGGGATTGGGCGCAACGTCCGCCGCGAATGCATGTTTTGTCACAATGCATTTCCTGAAGTAGAGGCTGGCAGCGATCGGCGCAACCAGGCCCATCGCTTCCCCCATGAGCTACCTGAAGGAACAGGCTGCCAACGCTGTCATGGCCCTGGAGCCGGTCATATTCAAACAGTCACCAGTGGAGAAGCTGACTTGGAAGCAATACACAATAGTATTGTGAACCCAAGAAAATTGCCTGTAGCTGAGCGCGACTCGGTTTGCTTTCAATGCCACATGCTTCCCGCTATCGCTCTGATTGGCACCCGTCGCCTGGATAGACCCGTCTATTCATATCGTCCCGGAGAAAATATCAGCGACTACCTGGTGCATATAGATGTCGAAGAAGAAGGCCTAAGCCAAGACAACCGCTTCGAAATTAATCATCATGCCTATCGTCTTTATCGTAGCCAGTGCTTTCAACAAAGTGAAGGAGCTCTCAGCTGTATCAGCTGCCATGATCCACACCATAAAGTCGCAGAATCCGATGTTGCCTCGACCTTTTCCGCCGTTTGCAAAAACTGTCATGATCAGCAACACCCTAAGACAAATACAGAGACAAATACAGAGACGAATACAAAAGAGCTTAGCGACTGTATTTCCTGTCATATGCCACAGCGACGCACCCAAGATGTTGTCCATATCGTCATGACCGATCACAAGATTCAGCGCTTTACACCCAATAAGGAAACACGATTGGCACCATTGCACGAGCGCGAGCACGATTTAACAGCGCTTGAGATCCTTGACTTGCCAGGAAAGCCTGAGGGTGATGAAGCGCTATTATATCAACTGCTTGCCTTGATCAGGGCGTTGCCCACACACTCCGTTGCCAACAAACTGGAACAACATCTGTCAAAGATGCAGCCAGTAAGCAGCGAATCGTATTTTGATTTGGCAAAAGCCTGGCTCGATCTAAAGCACTACACAAAGGCTGAGTCCCTGCTACTGAAACTCACCAGCCAACACCCCGACAATGCTCAAGCCTGGCAATGGCTGGGCATCGCCTATACGGCTCAACAAAAATCCGAGCAAGCAGTCGAAGCCCATGCATCCGCTCTGCGTATTGACCCGCAATTGCCCGAAGCCCATTTCAACCTGGCTCTCACCTACTTCCAGCAACAGCAATATAACCTGGCGCGAACACACTTGGAGCATGCGACATCCCACCGGCCCACATTGGCCAAGGCCTGGTACTACCTGGGCGTGCTTGCGGCCAAAAAAGATGATCACCCATTAGCGATATGGCACTTTCAAAAAGCACTGGCCCTTGAGCCGACCTTGACTCGTGGTTACAACAGCATTGCCACCAGCTACCAGGCCATCAATCAAACAGAGCAGGCCAACCGCTACTTAATGCACGGTAAAAAGGTCGCCTTTTCACCGGACAAGATAAACCCTAAATACAACAATGACATCAACTAAGTACTCTCGATATACAAGAGATCACCACGATGTCTATCAAAGGGTAAGAGTTGTATAACCCGCTATTAGAAACGTTGCGCGGAGGGAACCGCGCCCGAGCTTACAGGGAAGTATTCACAGCGTTTTCTGATAGCGGGTTATACAACTCCAAACACCCGAAGAGCATCGCAAGATCATCAAAAGCGATAGCAATATCATAAGAAACTATAGCAATATCATAAAACACTACGCGCCGTACAGTTCATGCAACAGGCTATCTCGTCCTTCGCTTTCGATAAACTCAAGAAACGTACGCGCAATCGGCGACAAAGATTTAGCCTTCAACTTGAGCAGAAACCATTTCGACCGAATGGGCATCTCAGGCACCTGCAGCTCCACTACCCCAGCACTTTCACCAAATGCCAAGGTATGCTGAGACAAGATAGATATGCCGAGTCCAGCCATAACCGCATGCTTAATCGCCTCATTACTTTCGATGGTCATGCGCACATTCAAACGCAGATCTTGCTTGCGCAAAAAGCGCTCGATGGTGAATCGAGTTCCCGAACCGCGCTCGCGCATCAAAAATGGAGCCTGTGCCAGCTGTTTAAGAGACACTTGCCTCTCTTGCGCTAGCGGATGGTCTTCTGCAGCAATGGCCACCAGCGGGTTATCAAGAAAGTCGATGGTTTCAATATCCAACTTCGAAGGAATATGACTGAACACATAAAAATCATCATGCCCACGCTGTAAGCGCTGAATAATCTGCTGTCGATTGCCAACATTAAACTCGACATCAATATTAGGGTATTTTCGGCAAAACGGTCCCAATAAGTGGGGAATAAAGTACTTAGCTGTCGTGACCACTGCGAGTTTGAGCGTACCTGTTTTTAGGCCTCTCAGTTCCGATAGGGCCATGTCCAAATCATTCACTCGCTCCAAGGTGTCGCGAGCCGCCTGAACCATTAGCTCACCAGCCTCAGTGAAGATCAATCGTTTACCCACCTGATCGTACAGCGTCACACCGACCATATCTGCCAATTTTTTTAGCTGCATCGAAACCGTTGGTTGGGTTAAATGAAGCTCTTCCGAAGCAAGTGTGACGCTTCCCAGCTCATATACTGCCAGTAAAATTTCCAATTGACGGAATGTGCCTATTTTTGCATGTAGCCTGGTCGTCATGTAGCCCCCCTAAACCAATATATAGATATTAACCTATGCATTGACTAGATAATATCTATTTTTATCTATTTTTAATTTAAGTCATGATAGCCACAGTTAAATCAACCTGGGAGTTGTCATGAGTGTTCGTCAATTCATCTTTGTTTATTTCGTTGGCTGCCTTTTCGCTGCATTAGGAGGACTACTGGCCTTTCAGCAAATGGCCAGCTGGACCCTTTGTGCCGTCGGAATTGTACTGATTTCAGCTAATATTCTATCTCAACTATCTAATAGAAAGGCCAGCATGCCTGATGTTGCTGTAGCACAAAATAGTGCCTGGAGGTAATCAATGTCTCTTGATGCTGTGGTGTTATTTTTCATCTTTGGGGTGATTATAAAACTGGCCAAAGTGGACTTCACCTTCCCTCGCGGCCTGTCTCAATCACTGATGCTTATTTTGCTGCTGGCAATTGGCTTAAAAGGCGGTATTGCACTGAAAAGCCATGCCAATCTTGAGCTTGTGCTCCAGGGGCTGGCGGTAGTAATGATTGGCGTCATCATTCCGCTAATCGCGTTTCCTATACTCCGCTACTTCGGAGAAATCGATAAAACCAATGCGGCGAGCATAGCCGCCCATTATGGCTCTGTCAGCGTCGGAACCTTTGCCGTCGCGATTGCCGTGCTTGAGTCACAGAATATAGCTTACGAGTCGTACTTTCCTCTATTCGTCGTTCTACTTGAAATTCCAGCCATTGCAGTGGGGATATGGCTGGCCCAAAAGCAGGGGCAACAGCGCATATCAGAACTAATGCATGAGATGTTTCTAAATGCTGGTGTCGTTCTCATGCTTGGTGGCCTGGTGATTGGTTTTAGCGCCAACGAAAGTATCGACCAAATCATGCCGCTATTTAAAAATCTGTTTAGCGGAGTACTGGCCTTGTTCCTATTAGAAATGGGACTAATAGCAGCCAGCCGGGCAAAGGAACTACAACAAAACGGCTTGTTTGTTATCGCATTTGCTATGCTGATGCCACTGTTGGGGGCGACTCTGGGAGCGACGGTAGGAACTGCGCTCCTTGGGCTTTCTACGGGAGGTGTCGCACTGCTGGCGGTGCTTGCAGCCAGCGCATCCTATATTGCCGTACCTGCTGCGATGCGGGTTGCATTGCCGCAGGCAAATCATAGCCTATCCATTGCCTCCAGTCTGGGGGTTACCTTTCCATTTAATGTCTTGATTGGCATACCGTTATACCTATTACTGGCCCAATCATTGACTACCTTGTAAGGCGAGGAGTTACATATGTCTTTAGGAAACACCAAAACTTTCCCATCTACCAACGCGACTATCGGCATCATTATGGGCTCAACGTCGGACTGGGCAACGATGAAAAATGCCACCACCGTTCTCGACGCGCTTGAAGTACCGTATGAGAAGTTTGTCGTCTCTGCCCACCGCACTCCTCAGCGGCTGGTTGAATATGCAGAAAATGCTGCCAATCGCGGTATCAAAGTAATTATTGCCGGAGCTGGTGGGGCAGCCCACTTGCCCGGAATGGCAGCAGCCATGACTGAATTGCCTGTCGTCGCCGTTCCTGTGCAAAGCAAAGCGTTAAGTGGCCTTGATAGCCTGCTTTCTATCGTGCAAATGCCTAAAGGTGTAGCGACAGCCACTCAAGCTATCGGTGAGTCTGGAGCATTTAACGCTGGGTTATTGGCAAGCCAGATTATCGCACTTTCTGATCCAGAGCTGCGTCAACGCCTGATCCATTGGCGCCAGCAACAAACAGAATCGGTTCCTATGGAGGTAGAATAGATGCATATCGCAATTATTGGCTCGGGACAATTGGCTCAGATGATGGCTCAAGCTGGAAAAGAACTGGGGATCACCTGCGCTTTTCTGGCATCCCCTGGTGATGACACTGCAGCTGTTGAAGGTCTTGGTGATATTGTTATCGCGACTCCCAGCATAGCACCAGCCAGCCTTTATCATGCGCTAGGAAATCCACAGTGGATCACTGTCGATAAAGAAAGTGTCGATGTTCAGCTACTTGAAGCGTTTGAAGCCTACTGTCCGGTAGCACCATCCCCTAACGCCGTGGCACTCAC
>DFOV01000167.1 GCA_002376965.1 Gammaproteobacteria bacterium UBA3532 | reverse complement strand
CTGGCCGCTCTAAACTCGAGTTCACAAGCGAGCGACCAGAATCTGAGTGAGCATCGTTTCTAACTTATCCATTGTACTCAGCTCCTCGTTGCTGGCACAGGTATGAAATTCGCTTAACAACTCATAATGTTTTTCTGAACCTTCGTGCAAACAAAATCCCCTAAAACGTTCGGGGAGCAATTGATGCTTCAGCAAGATCGCCATGGCTTGAACTAGAGAGGCATTGTCCTTCCAATGAATAAATGCTGCGAGCCGATCTTTGATTACGTCATCCACCATCAGAATAGGTAAGTCGCGATGACCTATGCGAGTGCAGGTGGTGGTTTGAATCAGCTCGTCGCCAACCGAAAGCGGAGCGGTTGGGAACTCTACAACAACCGGAGTGGTAGGATTGACATATACTCGACCTTGTTTGGTAAAACCTAACTCAGACATTGCCTGGTTTAAGTGAGAAATGGGCTGGTGATTGGTGTTCACCATGTCGATGTCCTGAGTGAGATAGAGATTTTCGGTATAAACTTCAACAGCTAAACCACCAACCAGTACCACCTTTATGCCTTGCGAATCTAAGTGCTCGGCCACGATGGCAGCAAGCTCTATCATTGGAGTATTACTGAAATCAGACATAATTGTCATTCTTGCGAGGTATATCTCTTACTGGAGATAATGCTTTACCAGGCTGGCGAGGCCGTGTTCGTTGCACCATTAGTGCATTCACGATGTCCGGTGGATAAGCAGCAACAGCGGCTTTCAGTAAAGACTTGAGCTGATCTATAAATGGATAGCGAGGATTTAGCATGAAGTTGCGCACTTTCCCCACTGACTGACCAACAATGACACCATCAGCCTCCAGCTTTGCCAACTGTTTGTGAATAGGGTTTGCTGGAGCGTCGTAGAATTCTGAAATACTTTTTCCGTAACCACTCTCCCGTAGCATCAGGTAGATGAGAATCATTTCTTGTGTTTCTGCCCTCAGCAGCCCTTTTAAGACAAACATAACAGCTCCAAAACGTACCACATACTGGTAAATATATACCAACAAACGACACATTAAAACCACTTATTGGTACATACAATCCAAAACAAACCAACCTCTCACCCATATATCCGCCCAATAGACACACCAAAAATTTTTCATTAGCTGTTCTCAAGAACAGCTTTTATACTGTCTATTCAGACAGCAAGGTGTACTATGAACAAAGTTTCTTCACTACAGGAGCTGCTGCGCCAGGGGGTGGTTTATCGCCCTCGGTTGCAGGCTCAGCACGAAAGCGCGGTTATTGATACGGGGTATCAACGGCTTAATCAGTGGCTTCCGCCCAAGGGCTGGCCGCAGCAGGCGCTGGTTGAGCTGATTGCTCCGTGTATGGGGTGTGGCGAGATCCAGTTATTGCTGCCTGCGCTGCGTCGGGTTCAGCAGGCTGGCGGCCTTGTTTTTTTGCTTAACCCACCAGCGGTGCCCTACCCGCAAAGTTGGCAGCATCAGCATATTGCGCTTGAGCAACTGTGGTGGATTGATGTTGCTGATCAGCCTGAAAATTTATGGTGGGTCGCGGAACAAGTTTGCCAAACCGATATCCAGAGCATATTGCTGATCTGGCCGGCGCATGAACATGGCTTACACCAGCCAACCGTTCAGCGCGGTACTCGTCGTTTGCAAGCGGCATTACGTGGTAGCCAAACACTGGCATTTGTACTGCACGCTTGCTCACCTTCACCCCTAAAAGATAGCCAGCTTCGCTTAACCCTGTCATCACAGTTAAACGCTCATGACGTACGATCGCTGCACTTGGAAATGCATAAATGCAAAGGCTTTCCGATTGCTAACCAGCCCTGTATTTTGCCTTTGGAGTATGGATATGTATAACACCGCCCCAAAAACCCATGACTATTGGATAGGTTTACATTTTCCGAACCTGGCGCTGGCCGCGCTGACCGATCCATTCAACTCCGCTCCCAAAGTAGTAGTTGAAAAACGTCGCCATACCGAAGTGGTGGTATGTAATGATGCTGCCACCAAACAAGGCGTAACTCGCCATATGCGTCTAACACATGCGCAGTCGCTGTGCCATCACCTTCAAGTACTGCGCCGTGATCCAGCAAAAGAAGCCCAAGCACTGGAAGATCTTGCTCGTTGGTTCTACAACATCAGCCCAGAAGTTGCCGTATACCCCAACAACACCCTGCTGATGAATGTTAGCGGTGTGCTCGGTTTATGGGGCGGGTGGCCTACGCTGGCACGTAAATTATCGACCCTGCCAGGAGCGGCCCACCCAACCATCGCTATCGCCCAACAGCCTCAAGCCGCCGCTGTTTTGGCCGAAAATAGTAAGCACTCACATACCGAAAACTGGTATCAAAGCAACACCTGCTGGAAACATCAGCTTGAATCACTCCCGCTCACCGCACTACAACTTCCAACCAAACTACAGCAACACTTTGCTCAACTCGGTATCGACAGCGTTGGAGCGCTACGCCAGCTTCCAGCCACCGAGGTTGCCGAGCGCTATGGCAAGGGGGTTCGCCATCAGCTGGAGTTGCTATTTGGCCTGCGCAACGAGCCACCTAGCTATTATTCACCGCAACTCAACTTCGAGAAAAGTGTGGCTTTTGACGAGCCAGTTTTGCAACTCAATCAACTGCTGTTTCCGTTGCGCCGTCTGGTGGATGAATTGATGCAATTTATGCGACAACGTTGCCATCATGCCAACCATATTCAACTCCAGTTACAAGCAGACAAAGGCTGTCAGCACCTCGATTTACATCGCGGCCAAACACCATGGGATAGCCCATTGCTGTTTAACCTGTTGCAACTCAAACTGGATACCTTGCACGATCTGGCGGTTGAAAAAATCAGCCTGACACTGGTTGATAGCCAACCGGTGCATACCGCAACCCTGTCGTTATTTGATGATCATAAAAATGAACAAAACAGCACCCAGCTCATCAGCCGTTTAAAAGCGCGCCTTGGTGAAGGGCAAGTTCGTCGCCTTTATCCCACCGATGAGCCATTGCCTGAAAAATCCTGGAGCCTATCCGCCGAAGCTGAAGGAAAACCCTCCATCAATAGCCTTAAACGCCCCTGCTGGTTGCTAAAGCAGCCGTTCTCTCTACAACAGCAAGATGGCATTCCCTATTGGCACGGCATACTGCAGATTTTCTCGCCCGTCGAACGGCTGGATACCGATTGGTGGCATGGCCAGCAGCAGCACCGTGATTATTTTATGGCCCAAACGCCGCAAGGCGCATGGCTATGGATCTATCGCCAGCGCGATAACGACAGCTGGTTTTGCCACGGATTTTTTGGTTAGACCAGCCCAGATCAGGTTAATACGACGACAAGAAATATGGCCTATGCCGAACTTTATGCCCTAAGCAATTACAGTTTTTTACGCAGCGCAGCCCACCCGGAAGCGCTGGTTGAAACGGCCCACCAACTGGGCTACCGCGCCATTGCCATTACCGACGAATGCTCGCTGGCTGGTGTGGTGAAAGCCCATCAAGCCGCCAAGCATTTTGGCATCGCCTTGATTATTGGCTGCGAGTTTGTTTTTGAGCAGGCACGGCTGGTTGCACTGGCTCCCTCACTCAAAGCCTATCAACAGCTCGCCGCTCTGATCAGCCAGGCACGACGGGCCAGCGACAAGGGTCAATACCATGTTGAGTGGCAAGACTGCCTAAACCAGCTTAAAGATAACTTATTGATTTACCTGCCTAGCCCCACCAGCTGGCAAGAACCACCACTCGCCATCACCGAACAAGTCGAAGCCATGACAGCTGCCGCCGATGGCCGCTGCTGGCTGGGTTATGTTCATCATATGCGCGGAGACGAACCCGAGCAGTGGCGCTATCTCAACGAGCTGAGTGATTACTTCTCGCTTCCCATTGTTGCCTGCGGTGCGGTGTGCATGTGCCATCCCGGTCAAAAGCCACTGCTCGACACCTTACTGGCAACACACTGGAATGCTCCTATTGACCATATCAAACAA
>DFOV01000206.1:7480-8347 GCA_002376965.1 Gammaproteobacteria bacterium UBA3532 | reverse complement strand
GTGGCTAACACCAAAGTCGTGAATGAGCGCGGCCGTACGATCATCTAACCCGGCATGCACAAATAAAAACGATCCTCGGCGATGGGCCAAACGCATGCGCTGATAAAACCAGTAAAACTCTCCCTCGGGCCGCAAGAAAAGCTTCTGCCATTCTAGTGCCGCCGCATACACCTCTTTCATGCTTAAACCCGCTTCATCACACAAAGCCTCAAAACGCTCGGCCTTTTTCGTGATCTTGCTCATTTCCCGTTCAATGGCTGGTTGTGGCATCATCCACTTGGCCGCTTCAGGAAAATGCGACCACCATTGTTCGCCGGGAAACAGTTTTTCCGCACAAGCCTTGTTGGAAGGCATATCGCCTAGTATTTTTTTGGTGAGATATTGCTCACTGATTTCTTTAAGAAATGGGATGGCTTTAGCTCCCATGCGGATAAAGAAATGTCCATTCAATGGGTCGTTAACATTCGGCACCTGACTCATGCCAAACAGCACCCGAATGTCATGATTGCCAGCGAGCAAGCGAACCCGTGCGCCACTTTTTATAAATTGGTGGATGTGTTTAAGCAGACGAAGATTGCTTGGCCCCTTGTCAAAAAAGTCGCCCCCTAAAATAAATAGCGCCTTCTTGCCAGATGGCGTTAACTCATATTGACTGACCTTGGCACCTGTTTTTCGCACCCCGCCACTGGCAATTAACGACGCCATAAAAGCGTCCGCATCGGCATGTAAGTCTGATATAAAAATGATATCACGCTGGGGCCAATGCCACGGGTGTTTGCGGATCAAGCCGGTGGCGCTGGCTAGGGCTTTTTGCTTACTGGCCTTGCGTTGACGCAGGGCATGTTTGCTGCCATCAAGCCAGGGTTG
>DFOV01000206.1:0-7068 GCA_002376965.1 Gammaproteobacteria bacterium UBA3532 | reverse complement strand
CACCATAGGTGGTTCTTTTTTAGTCAATTAACGCGCTATGCTTTGCTCGCACTTTCCAGTCGCCTGCCACATGCTTCCATATTTTTCCATCATATTTGAGCACCACTGGCGTGGCATGATACATACTCAATTTGGATATATCCGAGCGGGAGAGTATTCCTAACAGATACGCCGCATGGCGCATCGACGCGCCATGACCGACAACCAGCTGCAAACTCTCCGCGTGACTATCCGATGCGACCAGCTGACGACAGTAATTAGCCACGCGTTCACCAGAATCCATCAGTGATTCAGCGCCTGGCACAGGTAAGCGATAGTCGCTATTGGATTTCCAGCCTGATGGTGGTGAGTCAAAGCGCGGATCATCCTTAAGAACTTGCTCTATCTGCTGCACCGTTAAATTCGCTAGGCTGCCGACACAGCGCTCGTTTAGTTGTTCAGAAGACAGCAGGCTCGGCGGATGTCCTAGTGAACGATGCAGCTCAGCGCCGATGATGGAGGCTGTTTCCCAAGCTCGAAGTAGAACCGAGCAATGTAGCTGCGGGGCAATGGCTACGCTAAGCTGTGAAGCCATGTCCAATAAACTAGCCGCGCACTTCTTTGCCTGCTCTCGCCCTTCGCTGGTCAATGGATAGGGTTGAAATGCGCTGGGGCAGTGCGCTTGCTGCTGATAGCTACCATGGCGAATAAAAGCGAGGTAATGGGTCATGTGTCCTTCCCATGTTGAAACAGGCGCTCTCCCAGTTGATGGAACAAACCGGCAAAATCAGCCTGGCGAGTTGTCTTGAGCACACTGATATTTTCCAGAAAATCAACATATCGGCTGGTAGCAGGTGGTGTCGGGTCCGATAAAAATTCTCCTGATTCATTTTGGTAAAACGGGCCGGGAGACTTCTGGATTGGAGGAACATGTTGCGCTAATTCAGTGCTATAAACATTCTCTATTTGCATGGGCGATGTATTTCGATGCGACCAGTTCAAAACCACAAAGTGCGTTAGTTCTGATTCATAGACGATTCGATCAGCGCCGTATACTGACTCGATATCCACATCATATTTTTGCTCAAGCTCCAATAGTTCGCTTTTGGATAAACTGGTATAGCGAGCTTTTTCTTCGTTAGTAAGCAGCGACAATAATTTAGGATTGTTTAACAACGTTCCTGGATTAACGCGGGGCATTTTGGGCACACCGCGCATCATTACTTTGCCATTTATGCATTTCACAAATAGCCGATCATTGCTAACAAACTTTGTCGCGTCATCCGCCATCAGATGCAACATCGAGGTTGACTTGCCACCGCCAGAAAATCCGGCCAACGCGATGCCTTTATCATACCAGGTTAGTGCCGCAGCGTGGCAGATCAGCCATCCTTGCTGCTGCAGGTGGTTCATGTATTGATTGTTGATAAAGTTGATAACTTGATTAACATTGGCTTTGGCTGGCCCTATTGCCACCTTGTTGCTCATGCTTTGCAGAAACACCATGCCTGTGCGCACTTTATATATTATCCGGCCACCGTCGATGTCGAGATAGGCATCTTTGCGTCCAGACTTTCCTGGTTCGCGCTGCCAGTTTTTCCAGTCTGCATCCCAGCTAAAATCAGGCATATCTATCACGTATATGGGCACTGCGTTTCTGGACACAGCACTAGCACTATGCGACACAACAACAGAGCGAAAATAATGAGCTAGTTCGACTCGAAGAGCATTGTCACTAACATGAATGGCGTAATAAGCATCAGGCAATGCCAGAAGGATAGGCTCCAGAATTTTCGGAGCCTTGCTTAGCCATTCGCTGGCTAACTGGTGGGGTTCTATTTGCATGTACGTCCTTATGAAATTTGATTAACAACATAGCGAGCGTAATCCGCTGCGGCATTGATTCCGATGCCCTCTTTCGCGCCGCGAAAGCCACCAAAAGCCGACACTTCGAAAACAACTGGGCCATTGGCGGTTTCTGCTACATCAACCGTTGTAAAATCCAAGCCAAATATTGACTGCGCTTTTTGCGCAATGGCAATAATATCGTCTGACGGGGTATAGGCAGCATACTTGCCACCACTATGAATGGTTGTATTCCATGCACTACCCTGACTGACTCGTGCATAGGTTCCGAGATATTGTCCCCCCAGAAAAGCCAGCCCTAGATCCTGTCCGGGCAAGTCCAACATTTGCTGAATATACATGGTCGGATTGTCGTGATGGAAAGCCACTAAACTGGCTTTAACCTTTTCTTCGCCATCAGCCAGATCAACGACGGTCATACCGCGGGCTTTGCTTGAATAATGAGGCTTTAAAATGGCCTTGTTAAAGGCCATCACCGAATGAAAGGCTTCTTCTACTCCGGTTGCTATTGCCGTAGGCGGCATGGGAATATTGGCGGCTTGTAAAGCCATAGTGCAGCTTAACCGGTTAACCAGCGCCAGAATTCCAGCCGTGGGGCTGAAAATCCTGACGCCCTGCTTTTCGGCCATGCCGAGCAACGCCAAGCGATCCAGCATATCGGGGCTATAGGTTTCATTAACCTTTTTAACCACCAAGCCATCCAATTGACATAAGTTAATATCATTAAACCATAACGAGCCATCGGCTAAATCTGCCCGAATCGCCGCTAAGTCAATCACCAATCGATAACCGGTAAGCGCGGCTAGTTCATCTGCTAGTAATTCGGTTGACCACTTTCCGGGAATGCCAACGACACCGATCTTAGGATGTGACATTAATGAGCTCCTTTAGAGGCAGACGATAGTGCGAACGCTTGTCTGGCACAATGCGCAACACCTGCTCCATTAAATAACGTGCGCGCATAAACATGGAGTGCGCCATGGATTTGTCGAGTATAAACCGTGTCGAGGTGGCAAGCGAGCGCGCCAGACCTAGCGCTAAGCGAATTTCAAACAAAGGGTCGTTCTGGGCTTCGGCAAATGCTTTGCTAAAGGAATACAGCGCCAACGACTGCTGGTTGATATTGTCTCGCACGGCTCTATCGAAAACTTGTAAGCGCCAGTTAGAGACGATAAACACCGAAACGTCTTGCAGATAGTCTTGATATTTCGAACGGTGCAAATCAATGAAATTGATCTTGCTGCGTTCGCTGTCAAAAATAATATTATCGATATTAAAGTCGCCATGAATATAAACACTAAACGGCGCTTTGATCTCCTGCTCAATGCTCTCTGCGCGATCAAGAAGCGCCTCAAACGGCACCAGTTCAACGTTCCCGATACGTTCATTGCCCTGAAAAAATTCAGGGTGAATTTCAAAGATTTCTTTTAGACGTTTACGCAATTGCTGCATAAACCCCGCATGGCTTGGAGCTGGTTTAAACGTCTTTTGCCATACCTGCATTAACACGTCGGTTAAGTGCCGCATACCAAGGGCATTCGCTTGCTGATCACCGTGAAGTAACAGATGCTCAAATGTAACACCTTGCAGATATTCGATAAGGAGCGCAGCACTATCGCCCTCTTGCGAGTACGTCAGGATTTCGGGGGCCACTCCTGGAAATATATCATGCCACCTGGCAACACCATCCATTTCTTCTTTTAATTTTCTTTTTTTGCCATCTTTGAAAATCGCTTGCTTGTATGATTGGCCGCTAATAGACAGCTGGGAAATGTTGCTACCAGAGCGCGTTTCTGCCACGCTCTCCAACTTTAACCTGGTCGCGTCTGTTTGTTGCTCTAGCGCGCTTAACGAGCTTTGCAGCGATTTGAAACGATGAATATCGGTAGGCTGGCCCAGAACAATAGACAGTATCGACTCCCCCATCACTCGGATGCAATCACCCATCTGCTCTATCGTTCGCGCCACAAAAAGCAACGCCATAAGCGCATGCTGATCTTTAGCTAAAGCTGACTTTTTGGATAGGGTGGCATAGATAGTTTTAAAGGCTTTTGATAGCTTCTTTTCGGCATTCCCGAGCTTAATCGCAACTTCTGTATCACTATCAAAAAGAGCCGCGCTGGATTTATTGACTGCCTTCGCCACAATTTTTAGCATGGGCCGTAGTGTTGAAACATGAACTCTGTCTACTTTTTTGGCTTCGAAGAGTTGATTCACACATTGTTTACTTAACTCAGTAATGCGCTCCAGCTCATTCGCCAACTGCGATAGGCTCTGCGCCACATTCACTTCTAACTCTCTTTGCTTAGCAGCCGCCATCATACAATCGTCGTGAAGTCGCATTTTTAAGTTATAGACATAACCTGATCGCTCCAACAGTGTCCCACCATAACGAGCAACGCCCTTAGCCAAACAGCTATCCAATGTTTTTAGCTGAGACTGTACTTCGGCTATTAGAAAAGTCAGATTGTTTCTTATACCAAGAGGTAACGCCATAGGGGTTCCTAAAGAGAAGCGGCTTCAACAACGGTCAGGTAAACGAACTAGTTTACCACCGTCATGTTAAGGATAGGTGAAGTCCTGATAGGTTGTCATCATCAGGCCGAAATTTACAATTTTCCTGCCTACTTTCTGGTGACATCGCTCCGCTAACGAATAGCCGCTTTTATAAATTTTACCGCGTTATCATCAACTACTCCCTGAGGCGAAAAATGCAAGTCGTAATCCTCATCAGGCTCCTCATGATGGATGGTAACAACAGTATTTTCCCAAAACTCTTCTGGCTCAATCACCGTTACGTCGACGATATCAGAGTAAAAGGTATCATATCGATAGAATTCGCCTTCATCGTAAAACCAAGAAATGACTCTTGTAGTGGTTACTAAATTTCCGTCTTCTGAAACATCAAACACCCCTAAGGTATAGAAGTATTTAAACTGTTCGCCCTCTTCTTGTGTAACTATATCTTCAATCTCTGATTTTGTTATATCCGATAGCGTTTGCCACTCTTCTGTAACAAATGGCGGACCGTATACGTACTTATAAAAAATGAAAGAATATAAAGCGACCATACATAAGATGGCTATTATCGAACCAACTATTTGGATAATTTTCGGCATTTTAGTAAGTTACGATTTCATATTTTTTGCTATATTTATCGACATAAACAATGCTACTCCCCCCGTGCCATATCAGACGAACCAGGATCAATCGTCAATAACGAGCCATCTTTCAACCCATTAAATAATTCGGTCATCTGCTCTATCTGTTCAAGATCCAGTGCAAAGTTGACCCCGTCTTTTACGAAGACAAATTGCTTTTTCTTGTTCAAAAAAGCTGAACCATCACCCTTGCGTATAATCTTTATTCTGCTCATTTTTCCGACCTCAAAAAATTACGCCGATAGCCATTACTCGGTTAAAAGAAAGGTAATGTTAGTTACAACACGTACCTCTTTCTCGATTTTTTGCGTATCCCCATAACTCGATCCAACATCGCGAATAACAAAGCCGCCCTGCCTCGCGCTGCGTATCCCTCCGACGGTAACACCGGCATTTTCAGCAAATTCATTGGCGGCTATTCGCGCGTTCTTAGTCGCTTCTTTAAGCATATCAGGCTTAATTTCATTGAGTCGAGTGAAGTAATACGAAGGCTCGTTATTTGTAATATTGAGGCCTTGAGCGATGAGTTTGTTGAGTTTGGCTCGCACCTCAGAAACTAAATGGACTTTTTCAGTTTCAACGTCGATCTGGCCTTCCAGGAAATGCGTTTCTTCGACCAACTTTTGGTTTTCGTCTCTGTATTCGGTTTTTCGGTAGTTGAGGATACCAGGCTTAATTTCCGAATCATCAAAGCCGCTTTCTTTTAAGAGGCGAACGATAGTAGCCTGATCCGACTCTGATGCCTCATATAAACGCGGAACGTCGGAACTCGACTCGCCACTCACGCTATAGGAAATGGACCAGTAAGCAGAATCAGACTGAACCCGGCGCTCGGCTAACCCTTTTACATCAGCTGTGTTTAATGCAACGCGAGACTTATACAGCGTTTCGCTGATAAAAAATCCGCCCAATGCGATACCGCAGCTAAGCAATGCAGCGCTTAGCGCTATCCATAGTCCTTGAGTTTTAGCTTCCATATATTCTCCATTTTTATTTCTATTACGTGGATTTAGCATTCTTTACACTCGAAGTATTCACACATGCTAATAAAATTCATGGGCCTTGGGAAGCCGGAATATTCGCTCGATGACCCAATAGTCTATACTCAAAGAGTAACCAAAATTTCTCGACCCAAAAACGCTCTTATAAACTATGTCCACCCAATGCGCTATTTCAATTCCTACCGAAGATTTTCAGCATCTTGCGGCAACTAACAGTGAGATTCAATGGCACCCACAAAAGCAGCGCACAGAGCGTTGGGCCTATTTGGATTCGATGGATGGCCTGCTGCAAGCTAAGCAACTAATAGCGATACAAAAGAATGGGCATTTTTGGCTGGGCAAGCTCAATAAGATACCGACCAGCAAACAGTGGATTCGACAACGCCAGTTTACCGTGGCAAATCAATGTCGTTATCAGCCTTGGCGACAAAAGCTTGATAAGGCACTTGGGCTTAGGGCGCTAAAAACTCATAAGGCTATTGATTGGAACGCTACAGACTGGCTTGTCATAACCGATAGTGGAGATAAGCTTGCTGAGGTCACCAGCTATCAATCAAGTAACGATAAACCACTGGTAGTGATGGCTTTAACGATTGAAAAAGGCGCTAAGAACCAGCTATTCAAATCGTTATCGAACGCTCGTCAATTATCCAACGACGACATATATCTGCCAGCCATTACCTATCAACCGAAACCTGAATTGGCAATGCAATATTCCGATTCAGGTCGCGCGGTGATCAACCGATTTGGAGACGCCCTGCTAAACGTGGTTGATACGAATTTTGACGAAGTGATCAACGATCTGGATATCGAGTGTTTACACGAATACCGTGTTGCACTAAGGCGCTTTCGCTCGCTTTTACCACTGACGAAGTCTTTTTATACCGAAGGTGAATATATTCATGCAGCAAATGCGCTGAAAGCATTAATGGCACCAACGGGAGAAACCCGCGATCTCGATGTTTTCCTGACTACCCAACCACAAATGCTTGGCGCATTACCAAGCACTCTACAGCCTGGGGTGAATGCGTTTTATGCCTGGCTTGCCAAGAGGCGTCAAC
>DFOV01000217.1:1215-7119 GCA_002376965.1 Gammaproteobacteria bacterium UBA3532 | reverse complement strand
TCTGAAGTAAGCCCTGCCTTAGCTGACTATTATGGCCTGACAAATGATAGTGGTGCGCACCAAACCATTCAGTATCAAGGACATCGTAGTGGTATTTTTGGCCATGCTTCAATACTAGGATATCAGCCAGGAACCGGCATGGCCGATCCGATGGCTCGTGCCCGAATGATTCGGGAGAATTTGCTATGCCAAACGACACCAGAATTCTACGACCCCATTCTCGATCAACTTCAGCAAGATTTACCACATAGCTTTATGATCCCACTCCCCTGTCCTGACGGCGCTATTTGTCCAACCGTAATGGTAGATTCAGACGATCCACAAAAACAACGCGACTGGATAAAAGAGCAACTCGACACCTTGTGGCCGTTTTTGGGGAGTGATGTACTGGCTTATATCCAGCCTGGGTTTGGACTCAATCAACTCGATCGCAATGGCCTGGTCAATCCTTTAGGTGAAACAGCCAGCCAAGGAACCATTGGCAACCACAGCTTCACTGATGCGCCTAGCTTGGCTTCGGCACTTGCTGACGGCGACGAATTTACTGGCTGCTATGTGCGCCAGTTCTATCGCTATGCCCGTGGCTATCAAGAATCTCAGCAAGATCAATGTCAGCTGGAGAAACTCACCAGCTCAATGAAAGCCAATAACGTTTTCTGGCAAGAATGGGCAAGCAGCCCAGAATTCACTTTGCGTCGACCATAAAAGGACTCCAACATGAAAAAAATCACATCACAAAATCGTCGACGAGCCATTAAAAAAATGGGAGCAGCAGCTATTGCAGCGCCCTTTATGAATATCGTTGCTGGTGGCTCAATGGCCCGCGCGGCGTGCCAATCTAACACCGCCCGACGCGTTATCTTTTATTACCATCCAACCGGCGTTGATGAAAATTGGTGGATAGATGATTTTACCGACTCATTAAGGTTTGGCAGCTCGCTGGCACCACTGCAACCCTATGCGGATAAGCTCGTTTATTTCAGAAATCTAGCCATCGAACATGGGCTTGATGGCGACCACAGAAATGGAACGATAGCGTCATTGGTCGGCAATTCTCAGCGTTCCAACCGCTCGATAGACGTCGAGCTGAATGAATGGCTTAGACAGCAAGGTACAAATGAACCGTTACTGTTAAATTACCTGGGCTTTGCTATGCCAAGCATCATCAATGAAGATCACTTCATTAGCTATGTGAATCCTGGCCAACCCAACGTCGGCCTTCTTACCAATCCACAGGAAGCGTGGGACCATATATTTGGACCTTTAGTTGAAGACAATATCCCAGCAGACAAGCGCAGTTTGATTGACCGCAATAAAGCCGAACTGGATGCATTACGCAGCCAGCTTGGGAATATAGAAAAGAGTAAGCTTGATAAACATCTGGCATCCTTACGTCAACTGGAGAACCGGCTGGGAGCCAAACCCAGTTGTACCGACATGCTGCGCCCCGATATCAGTAACTACACCCAACGCGATGTCGATGTATTACAGGAAGCCTCAGACCTAACGCTAGACATTGCTTTTGAAGCCATGAAATGTGGCCTATCGCGTGTAACGACCATTTCTCATGGCGCTGGTCAGTCGGATATGAATATCAAAATTACTGGAACGGCAATGGCAACCCATCCCGCTCCGCCAAGCTCGTACATGGCAGAGGCACATAGCCTATCCGAACAATACTCTCTGGTTAAAACCTGGGAAGCGCAACAACTTGCAAAACTGGTATCTAAACTGGCAAATACAGAAGAACCTGACTCCACCTGCGCTGGTTCTATGCTCGACAACTCAATTATCTACGTAGTATCCCCCTTTGGTTTGTCAGCACCTCATGATGCGCGGGATGCGCGCCATCTAATGATTGGAGGGGCTGGCGGTGCCTGGGAAACAGGCCGTGTGGTCGATGCTAATCACACTCCTCACTCAAGAAACCTTGTGTCGATAGCCCATGCGATGGGGCACACCAGTATCGCACCGGATTTCGGTGGCTGGGGAAGTGGCCCGATGCCGGGGCTGTAATTAACAGAACTAAGAAACCTCATTTAATATCTGCCGCATGGATGCGGCTGTTGAGCTCCCACTCAGACGCTATTGCCAAGCCCCACAAACTTACCTATGATCGAAGCAAGCGTATTCGATAGAAGTAACTATGGCATATCAAAAGCTTCCCCTTGGCACCAGCGATTTCAAATCACTGATTGAGCAGAAAAACTACTACGTTGATAAAACAGCGTTTATTAGTGATATCCTCAATGGCTCGCTGGTGACATTGCTCCCCCGTCCGCGCCGCTTTGGTAAAACATTAAATATGTCGATGCTGAATTATTTTTTCAGCAACACTGAAGACAACCGAGCGTTATTCACTGGCTTAGCCATAGAAAAAGATGACGAAGCAATGGCCCATTGCGGTCAGTATCCGGTGATATTTTTGTCATTTAAGGATGTAAAGCAACCTAACGCAGAAAGAACCTTTAGCCAGCTAAGCTACCTAATCGCTGATGCATTTGAAAAACATCGCTTTGCAATAAATGCACTTCAACTCACCGAAGCTGAAATCAGGGTAATCCAAGCTATTCGGAGAAAAACAGCGACCCAAGAAGAACTGGGCTCAAGCATAAAACTGCTAAGCGAACTTGTCAGTCGTCACTATAAAAAGCCCGTCGTTATTATCATCGACGAATACGATATGCCAATTAATAGCGCATATACCTATGGCTACTATGACGAACTGGTCGGCTTTTTACGCAATCTTCTCAGCGGTGCCTATAAAGATAACTCAGCACTTTTCAGAGGCGTGATGACCGGCATTTTGCGCATTGCGCGTGAAAGTATCTTTTCGGGATTAAATAATGTCGATGTATGCACCCTAACCAGCCCCCGATTCGCTCCTTATTTTGGCTTCAGTGAAGAAGAAACCGAGCAACTGCTACGAGACTATGATCTCACCTACGAAATAGACGCCATTCGAACATGGTATAACGGCTATAACTTCGGCGAGCAGACCATTTACAACCCGTGGTCGATTATCAGCCTGGCACTTAACAAAGGGGAGATTTCTCCCTATTGGCTCAACACGTCCGACAACGCTTTAGTACGCGACCTCATTGCCCGCGCCTCGCCACAGGTGAAACAAGAGCTGGAAGGCTTGTTAATTGATGAAAACGCCGCAGTGCGTAAACCCCTCAATGAAAATATCGTTTTTCGTGATATTCACTATAGCGACGACTCAGTATGGAATTTCCTGTTATTTTCGGGGTATCTCGCCTACAAAAACAAAGCGCTTAAAGATAAACGCATCTATGCCGACTTCTGCATCCCCAACATGGAAGTCGCCTACTTTTATGAAGAAGCCGTACTCACATGGTTTGAACAAACCGCCCACGCAACCCAACGCTTGCCGGTAATATTAGAGGCCCTGGTCACGCGGCAATTCGATTATTTTTGTGATGCGTTTGAGGTTTTTGTTGAAGAAAGCTTTAGCTATTTCGACGTAACCGGCAAGTCATCCGAGTCGTTTTACCACGCCTTCGTATTAGGCATGCTGGTTCAGCTACAAGCGACCCATGCTATCAAAAGCAACCGCGAAAGCGGATTGGGGCGATACGATGTGTGCCTTATGCCAAACGACAAAAGCCAACCGGCATTTGTATTTGAGTTTAAAAAAGCCAGCAAACGCCAGCAAGAAAGCCTCGATAGCGCTTGTGATGCGGCGCTTGCACAAATCGAGAACAAGCAATATGTAACCGAACTGCATGCCCTCGGGTATGAAATAGTCTATCCCATTGCTATTGCTTTTGAAGGAAAGCAGGCGTTGGTGAAGGTGGTGGAGTGAGTTGTCGGAAGGCGGCTGCGCCTTTTTCAACCTACATGTCCTGAAGCCATTTGCTACACGCCTTATTATGCGTATACTAATACGCATAGCACTAGCCATTTACCGGTGACTAATCATGCAACAGTTATACGACACCACAGCTCCGAAAAAGCCAGCTAACCTTAGCGTTAATAGCGACCTGCTGCAACGAACGCGAAGCATGAACATCAATCTGTCAGCTACCCTTGAAAAAGCCTTAGTAGCTGAGTTAGCCAAGGCAGAGTCTGAAAGGTGGGCTAAGGATAATCAAAACGCCATTCAGGCATACAATGATTTTATAGAGGAACATGGTTGTTTTGGCGATGAATTTAGGGACTTTTAATGGCTCAGTTTGACGTTTATAAGAATCCGAGCAAGAAAAGCAGCGCGTATTACCCCTATCTCGTTGATATTCAAAACGACTACATTTCAGAACTACAAACTCGAATCGTCATCCCTTTAGCGAAGGCCGAGTTTTTTAATAATGATGCCATGAGCAGGCTTCAAATTAGCCTGCGTTTCGAAAACGAAAATTTGCTGCTAATGACGCCCCAAATATCATCCATTTCAAGAAAACAGTTGAAAAAGCCTGTTGGTTCAGTTGCTCATCTAAGGCAGCAGATTATTGATGCCCTGGATTTTGCTATAAGTGGTATATAGGCTACTAAGGTTCCCTGTCGCTAACGGTAAAGTGCGACTTCAAAGAAATTGTTGGAAGCGTTGAGCATTCGTTGAATTGGCTGAGCATGATAGCAATACCCTACAAACTTCCTATACTGAAAATCAACTCCAAAACGACTTCAAGGAAGCCACATGCTAAACGACAACAACCTGGAAACTTTTATCGCCCAACAGCGCGGGGCGGACAACTTACACAATGCCTTGGGCGTGCTTTCACGCCTGTCTGGCAAGTGGAGAAGCTTGCCTGGGCATGGTTGGAATATGATTCCACTGCCCTACCACACTAAGTCGATTAAAGAGTTTGAGTTTCGTCTGCTCTTAAATCAGTACGACGAAGAGCTCAGCTTTACGCCACTGGATGGCCCTGTGCCTAATCGGGGCTTTAAGTTTGAAGGGTTGCACATTAAAGAGACGGATCAATTTATTGCCCCAATGCGTTATGAGCAAAAAATCACCCAACTGGCAGCCAGTGATTATCCTAAAAGTGGATTAGCTTCGAAGCCTGGGAGCGTTATTCATGAAGAAGTCGGTATGTGGCTTCATCTGACCAATCAGGCTGAGTCGCAACAAGATTTGGTGCGAATGGCCACCGTACCTCATGGTGATACGGTATTGGCGCTTGGGGGGTGCAGCGATTGCGAAGGAGCACCTGAGATTGATGATATTAACGGCCTGCCCATCGGCACGATTAGAAGCTTACATAATATTTTTCTGAAGCCTTTCAAACACTTTCATGAACAGCCGTTTCTGGGAGAATTTGATCCTTGTCATCCCAATGCCTTTTTAAACAAGGTCAATGCAGGGGTTAAGATCAAAAAAACGACGACTATTAAGGTCAGCACCAAAAATGATGGCGGTGGTGTTAACAATATTCCCTTTATTATTAAGCAGGCCAAAACATCAGAAATGGAGTTTACTTTGTGGATACAGGAGCTGGAAGCAACCGATGAGCATGGCAATCCGCAGATCCGGTTACAATATTCCCAGCTTGTCTATCTGGAATTTTTCCCGAGTATTGAGGGCGGTCGCATACGTTGGCCTCATGTCAGTATCAATACGCTGGTGCCAGCTTAGAAGAAAATAACGAATGCACAAACTTGAATCATAATGGAGATCAATCGCTGAGAAGCTGGGCGTTTCTGGAGCAAACATCTGCCGCATGGATGCGGCGGTTGAGCCATCAAGGATGATTTCACGGCGTTTTGCGCAAGAAATGCCAGCTTCTCAGCGATAGTTGATAGGGGCGTTATTAAAAGATGGGCTTACAACACAACAAAGATAACCGACTTTTCTTTCACCGCTTTCAACTTGGCTTTCTTGGTGTTTTCTGGATGATACTTATCTTGAAGCACCACCTCATCACCTTCTTTTAAGCC
>DFOV01000217.1:0-1085 GCA_002376965.1 Gammaproteobacteria bacterium UBA3532 | reverse complement strand
TCAAGGATGATTTCACGGCGTTTTTCTCCAGAAACGTCCAGCTACTCAGCAATATTTGAAAGGGGTGTTATTAAAAGATGGACTTACAACACAACAAAGATTACCGACTTTTCTTTCACCGCTTTTAACTTGGCTTTCTTGGTGTTTTCTGGATGATACTTATCTTGAAGCACCACCTCATCACCTTCTTTTAAGCCTTTGGTATCCATCGAATGAAATACTTCCTCACCCTGTTCTAGGTAGGCGACGCCTGGATACATAATTTTTTCCGCGGCTAAAGCAACCGATGAAATCGCAATGATTAATGCCAGCATTAGCCATTTTTTCATAGCATGGTCCTCTTTTATTATTGGTTTGTCGCTATCGCCTTAGCTGATCACGACCGCTTAATTTTTTTGTGATTCACACTCAGCGACTGGTCGCTATCTTCATCCTCTAACGCATCTTGCCAGCCAACACGCAGGGTCAGCCGGTTGGCTCCGCCTTCCTTTTCGGCAGCTAATTTAAGGTGAATCAGTCCTTGGGGAGATAATACCACCTCTCCCTGCTCATCACTCAGCATTAGCTCACCTTTTTGCAGGCCTTCCGTTATAGATTTTAGCAGCTTCACCAGCGACTTCTGATCTTGAATCGACTGATGACGAAAACGCCCTTTTTGCTTATCCACTGCTCACCTCTTTCTCAGTTAGAATCGATGGATGATGAAACACTTTCACCTTTTTGTAATCCGAGCTGATCCCCAAAATCTGGCCAGTTGGCCGAATCAGAGTTGCACCGGCACCATTGCCAGATAACCCTTCCTTTTTTCTCGACCCTTTATCCAGGGTGACATCGCACTCAAAATGTAACAAGCCTTTGCGTACGGCGATGCGCTGACCGCGATGCAGATTTCTATGGCCATGAACAATCACATGCACCCCTGCGGCATGTGCCTGCTGGGTTCCATGCCAGGTGAGTGGCATATCTACAGCTCGATACTTGGTTCGAATGGTATTGGCGATGGGGCCATAATAAAACTCGAACGGATTACCGGTGAGCTGCTTTTTAAACAGTTTATTTAAGTGGCTAACACCAAAGTCGTGAAT
>DFOV01000228.1 GCA_002376965.1 Gammaproteobacteria bacterium UBA3532 | reverse complement strand
TTCGCGCTCAACCTGTTTAAGGTATTGATAACCTACTTGAAGCCAGTACTGCCTGCTTTGGCTACAGCGAGTGAAGAGTTCTTGAACCTGGAACCGTTAGAGTGGAAGGATCACCAAGTTTACTTAGCTGATCACTCTATTAACAAGTTCAAGCCGTTAATGAAACGGATTGAAATGAAAGATATCGAAAAAATGGTTGATGCCAGCAAAGAGAATCTCGCTCCAGCTCCCGAAGCAGAAAAACCCGTCGCACCGGGTGGCGAAGCTATTAAGCCAGAAATTGAGTATGCCGACTTTGATAAAGTCGACCTGCGCATCGCGACTATTACCAACGCCGAACATGTTGAAGGAGCCGATAAGCTACTTAAACTGACGCTCAGTCTGGGAGATATAGAGAAGCAAGTATTTGCAGGTATCAAATCGGCCTATCAACCAGAAGACCTTATAGGAAAGCAGACGGTCATGGTTGCCAACTTGAAACCAAGAAAAATGCGTTTCGGTTTGTCCGAGGGAATGGTGCTTGCGGCAGGGCCAGGCGGAAAAGATCTATGGATACTAAATCCGGATCAAGGTGCTCAGCCAGGCATGCGAGTAAAATAACGCAACCGCCATAGCACAATAGAATATGCTTATGACAAATTAGTGTAATAGATACACGTTTGTTGGGTTGTCTCTATTGGGTGGCTGCTTCATAATATTTGGCCTAAGAAACCATTTTTTTATCACTTTTAGTTATAAGTACTAATGACCGAAACGAACTACATACTGCTCTTCATTGGCACAGTGCTGGTTAACAATTTTGTGTTGTCCCAGTTTCTCGGCCTATGCCCCTTCATGGGTGTATCCAACAAAACAGACACGGCTGTTGGCATGTCCGCTGCCACCACATTCGTTTTGACATTAGCGTCTTTTTGCAGCTACCTGGTGCACAAATTTATTCTGCTACCCTTGGATATTGTCTACCTGAAAAATATCGCGTTCATTTTGGTTATCGCAGTGGTGGTACAGCTGACTGAAATGATCATTCAGAAAACCAGCCCCTTGCTCTATCGCCTGCTGGGGATTTTTCTGCCGCTGATCACTACAAACTGTGCTGTTTTGGGCGTCGCACTGCTTAATATCAATAAAGACCACGGCTTGGTTCAATCGATTATTTATGGCTTTGGTGCCGCCGTTGGCTTCTCTTTGGTACTCATCCTGTTTTCCGGCATTCGCGAACGCCTGACTGTTGCCGACGTCCCCTCTCCATTCAAAGGCCCGTCGATAGCAATGATTACTGCCGGTCTTATGTCCCTGGCCTTTATGGGCTTCTCCGGCCTGGTGAAACTGTAATGGCTAGTGTTGTTATTTACGCCATTGTCGCCTTTGTGATCCTCGGATTAATCTTCGGTGGATTATTGGGGTATGCTGCAATTCGCTTTAAGGTCGAAGGCGATCCTATTGTTGATCAAATCGACGCGCTTTTGCCACAGACCCAATGCGGTCAATGTGGCTACCCTGGCTGTAAGCCCTATGCCAAGGCCATTGCTGATGGTGATGAAATCAATAAGTGCCCTCCAGGAGGAGAAGCCACCATCCAGGAATTGGCTAACCTGCTCGGACGTGAAGCCAAACCATTGGACGACGCTCACGAAGGTGAAAAGCCTAAGCAAGTAGCATTTATTCGTGAAGACGAGTGTATTGGTTGTACCAAGTGCATTCAGGCCTGTCCCGTTGATGCCATTGTCGGTGCGGCTAAAAAAATGCATACGGTTATTGCAGATGAATGTACTGGCTGCGATCTCTGTGTCGATCCTTGCCCAGAAGATTGTATTGATATGATACAGCTGCAACCAACCGTTGATACGTGGACCTGGAAAGCGCCAGAGCGCACTATTCCGGTTAAGGAAGTTTCTTGATGAAAGCAAAGTCAGCTCATCATTTGTGGCAATTCGCAGGTGGTATTCATCCGCCCGAAAATAAGTCCATCTCGACGCAACAGCCGATCCAGGATCTACCAATGCCTGACAAGCTGGTATTGCCGTTGCGTCAACATATTGGTGCGCCAGCTCAACCTGTCGTCACTGTCGGTGACACGGTCCTGAAAGGCCAAAAGATTGCAGAAGGACAAGGCTTTATCAGCTGCCCGGTTCATGCTCCAACTTCTGGCGTTGTGACATCCATTAGCGATCATGCCATTCCTCATGCCTCTGGGATGGAAGACACCTGCGTCGTGATAGAACCGGATGGCCAAGACCGCTGGATAGATAAGCAGGAAAACCCCGACTTTGTCACCCTCAAGAAAACCGAACTGAATGCCATTATTCGTGAAGCAGGCATTAGTGGTATGGGGGGGGCGGGCTTTCCAACAGCGGTCAAAACAGCCCCGCGCGACAATATTGATACCCTGATTATTAATGCCGCCGAGTGTGAGCCTTACATCACAGCTGATGATGTGCTAATGCGCGAGCGAGCTGACGAGATCATTGAAGGTATTGAGATTGTTGCTCGCTTGATATCCCCTCGACGCATATTGGTTGGTATAGAAGATAACAAAGCACAAGCCATCACCGCCATGGAAAAAGCGGCAGCAGGCACCTCTGTCGATATCGTCGTTATTCCGACCAAGTACCCATCTGGCGGGGAAAAGCAGCTTATTTATATCCTCACCGGAAAAGAAGTACCTAGTGGTGCGATTCCGGCCTCGATTGGAGTCGTCGTTCAAAATGTGGGAACCTGCGCGGCAATATATCGCGCCGTGCGCTACGGTGAGCCGTTGATTTCTCGAGTCACAACATTAACAGGATTGGCTCCGAAGCATCCCGGGAATTTCAACGTTCTAATAGGCACACCAGTATCACACCTACTAAAAACTGGGCTACAAGCACCTGTCGCTAAATTGGTTATGGGCGGCCCGATGATGGGTTTTGAGCTGGCCAGTGATGATATTCCTGTCATTAAAACAACAAACTGTATCCTAGCTCCATCTAAAGAAGAGCTAGGGGAAGCCATTCCAGAACAACAATGCATTCGTTGTGGCGAGTGTGCTAAAGCCTGTCCGGCGAATTTGTTGCCTCAACAGCTTTATTGGCATAGTGCCGCTAAAGAACTGGATAAAGCCGAGTCATACAACCTGTTTGACTGTATTGAGTGTGGTGCTTGTGCTTATGTCTGCCCAAGCCACATTCCGTTGGTCCAATATTATCGCTTCGCCAAAACGGAAATTAAGGTTCAAAAAGCCGATAAGGAAAAAGCCGAGCGGGCCAAGATCCGCTACGAACAACGTAATGCTCGTCTTGAGGAGGCCAAGCGCCAGAAAGAAGAGCAACGTCGGCTTCGTGCCGAAAAGGCAGCCAAGGCCAAAGCAGCAAAAGCCGCTGCAGCCAAAGAAGCCGCCGCAAGTGGAGAGGCCCAATCTGCAGACGCGCCGAAAAAGACATCTCAGGATGACGATGCGCGTAAAGCCGTAATAGAACAGGCCTTGGCACGAGCGAAAGCCAAAAAAGCAGCCAAACAGGCAAAATCCAGCAACGATGGCTCGGCCACTCCATCCGCAACCGATAAGGCAGAGTAACTAACTTATGGTGATGAAATTTACACCACACTCGTCACCCCATACGGCGGGTAACAATGATACGGGAAAGCTAATGCGCCTGGTCGTGCTATGCACCATTCCCGGTATTCTGGTGCAAACCTACTTTTTTGGCTGGGGCACTCTAATTCAGTTAGTGCTGGCCATTAGTGTCGCTTTAGGCGTCGAGGCCTCCATATTGAAGCTTCGCCAAAGGCCGATTTCTTTTTATCTGAAAGATAATAGCGCATTACTAACTGCCGTATTGCTCGGCATTGCCCTTCCCCCTCATTTACCTTGGTGGGCTACGGTGATTGGCGTGACCTCAGCAATAATGCTTGGTAAGCAGTTATATGGAGGGCTGGGCTTCAATCCATTTAACCCAGCAATGGTTGGCTATGTTGTTTTGCTGATCGCCTTCCCTGTCGAGATGACAACGTGGGTGCCGGTCCAGTCAATCAGCGAACATCAACTAAGCTTTTTAGGTTCGCTAAACATGATCTTTACTGAGCAGGTAGGCGAGCTGACTACTCAAAGCTTAAAGCAGCTCAGTATTAGCCAGTTTGATGGTATTACCGCTGCAACGCCTCTTGATACAGTCAAAAACGACTTGGGCAACATGCACAGCTTGCAAGAATCCCTGTCTTCCCCGATCTTTCAGGCTCTGGCGGGTGACCTATGGTATGTCGGCAAAGGTTGGTTCTGGGTGAATCTGGCCTACCTCGCAGGTGGTATCTACCTGATTATGCGTAAAGCCATAACCTGGCACATCCCCCTTAGCTTGCTTGCTACGCTATTGATTATCTCCAATATGTTTAGCCTGTTTAGCGAAGACAGCTATGCGACACCGATCTTCCACTTGTTCAGCGGCGCCACTATGTTGGGAGCCTTCTTCATTGCAACAGATCCAGTGTCTGCATGTACCACTAATAAAGGGCGAATTTACTATGGCATAGGTATCGGTATTCTGCTGTATTGTATTCGAAGCTGGGGAGGATATCCTGACGCCATCGCATTTGCCGTGTTGTTAATGAATATGGCCGCACCAACCATTGATCATTACACACGACCTCGTACATATGGTCATCGTATTCCAACGGTCACCAAGGAATAAACCATGATTTTTCGCTCTATCAGCCGCAATGCCATCATATTAGGCGCTTTTGCCCTTGGTACTGTTGCCATCACCGCGATAACAAACTTGCTGACTCATGAAGATATTCAAATAAACAGGCAGCAGGTATTGATTGATACGATAGAAACACTGGTCGAACAAGACGCTTATAATAACGACCTTTTCAATGATTGTGTTCTGATCACGGCTCCTCAGGTTGGAGCTTCAGCTAAGCATCCAGTCAAAGCCTACTTGGCTCGGCATGATGACGCTCCAATTGCGGCTTTTATTCAGTCCATTGCTCCTGATGGCTATTCTGGCGCAATTCGGCTCACCATAGGTATTTATTACGACGGCACACTCGCTGGTGTTCGAGTCAATGAGCACAAAGAAACGCCCGGACTTGGAGATAAAGTTGAGCTTAAAAAATCTGACTGGCTGTTAGCTTTCAACGGTAAATCCCTGTCAAACCCAGCCCCAGAAAAATGGAAAGTTAAGAAAGATGGCGGTGACTTTGATCAGTTAACTGGCGCGACTATAACGCCAAGAGCCGTGGTTAAATCAGTGAGTAATACACTAAATTATTTTACCGGTAATAAAGAACAGCTATTCTCCGCAACAACGGGGTGTCACGATGAGTAGTCCATTAAAAGAAATCAGCTTCAATGGCTTATGGAAAAATAACCCAGCCCTGGTACAGCTGCTTGGGCTTTGCCCGTTGCTCGCCGTCACCAGTACCCTGATCAACGGCTTGGCATTGGGTCTTGCCACAACGCTGGTACTGGTGGGTTCAAATGCGACAGTATCCACTGTGCGCCACTGGGTGCCTGGCGACATTCGTTTACCTGTCTTCGTCATTATTATTGCGGCATACGTAACCGTTATTGAACTGCTAATGCAGGCGTTTGTTTACGAGCTTTTTTTAACTTTGGGAATATTTATTAATTTAATCGTAACCAATTGCGCTATTCTCGGACGAGCCGATGCCTTTGCCTGCAAAAATCCTGTATTGCCCGCCAGCATGGACGGATTGATGCAGGGACTTGGCTTTACCGCTGTATTGGTGGTTTTGGGCGCGATTAGAGAAGTACTGGGCCAGGGTACGCTGTTCAGCCAGGCCAATTTACTATTTGGAGACTGGGCTCAAAACCTGACCATTGACCTATTCCATTTGGATAGCCAGTTTCTGGTAATGGTACTGCCACCGGGAGCCTTTATTGGCATGGGCTTTCTGATTGCGTTGAAAAATATTATCGATAAGCGCATCGAAAACAAGCGTAAAGCTACAGAGCCCAAGCGGGTTATCGAACGCGCCCGTGTCGCAGAGGCTTAACCCACAGCCATGAACAAGGCCAAGCGCACCGAAATATTTGAGCGACTGAAGGCAAACAACCCCAACCCAACGACCGAACTGGAATACCAGTCGCCGTTTGAGCTTTTGATTGCGGTTATTCTTTCAGCCCAGGCTACCGACGTTGGCGTTAATAAAGCAACACAGAAGCTGTTCCCTGTCGCCAATACGCCAGAAGCCATTTATCAGTTAGGGCTGGAAGGTCTAAAAAGCTACATTAAGACCATCGGGTTATACAATTCAAAAGCAGAAAATGTTATCAAAACCTGTAAGATGCTTATGGACTTACATCAGTCACAGGTACCTGCAAATAGAGAGGCTCTCGAAGCTCTTCCCGGTGTTGGTAGAAAAACGGCCAACGTAGTACTTAATACGGCCTTTGGCCACGAAACAATGGCTGTGGATACCCACATTTTTCGTGTATCCAACCGAACCAATATCGCCCCCGGAAAGAATGTTAATCAGGTTGAACAGAAACTACTTAAATTCGTTCCCAAACCCTATCTGAAAGATGCACACCACTGGCTTATATTACACGGGCGCTATACCTGTATAGCCCGCAAGCCACGCTGCGGGTCTTGCATTATTGAAGACTTATGTGAATACAAAGACAAGATCATCGACTAAACTTGCCTTAGTTCGGTTGTTTATACCCGAGCGACGTTAAGACAGGAACTCAAATGAAAAAGATTGATAGACTCTACGAAAGCGAAGCCGATAAGTTTTTAAAATCATTCGACACACAACCTGGCGCCACTAGCCCATCACGACGCCAGGAAGAAAGTAAATATAAAGACGTGAATAAGCGTCGCGATGAGGTTGTTGAAGAGCAAGGCACGCCAATTTGGAAAGGATTTTAGAGCCAGTTTATCCAATATAAGAAACAAAATCGCTGATATTGTGTTCAGGTGCATCTGGGATCTTCATATCTGCGCTTCCAATATAGATAAAACCCACCACGCTCTCATGCTCAGCTAATCCGAGAGCATTGCGTACGGCCTCTGCATAAGCATATTCCCCTGTGCGCCAGACCGCTCCATACCCTAGAGCATGTGCCATTAGCATAAGGTTTTGTGCAGCCGCGCCAGCTGACAACAACTGCTCAACCTCTGGCACCTTAGGATGCTCAACTGGAGAGGCGGCCACTGCGATAACCAAAGGTGCTCTCTTTAGTAGATTTTCGCTTCTACTTTGCTGAGTAGAGGACAGCTCAGGATTAGCTGTGATGGCATGCTCAAGGCAGGCTCTACCAATTTGTTGACGTCCTTCGCCTTCAATAACCACAATCTTCCATGGCCGAAGGGCCGCATGATCAGGAGCGCGCAATGCAGCTTTCAGCAGCAGTTGCAGCTCTTCTTTATTCGGTCCTGGCTCAGTTAGTTTGGGAACAGAAACTCGATGTAACAAGCATTCAATGGCATCCACGTTCATCACCTATTTCTTTGATAATACGTTTTTTACATAAGAGGTTATGGTTTCGGATAAACCGACATCTTGGCCGGCGGCCTCCGACAAAAACCAACGGTGTTCGAGTAATTGGTGGAATATTTCTGGGTCATCCAATGTTTTCCGAAAATCGGAGGGTATTGCCTCCAGCGCGGCCAGGTAAACATCGGTATACCATCGAAAAGCCATCACGCTGTCGGAACCCGCCACCTTGCCCTCACCTTCAAGCCATACACGGTAGCGGTGAATATCATTTAGTAATCGACGAGCCTGATTCTCTTGCACCACCAAACCAGTTAACGACTGCAATAATTTGGTATGATGGCCCGACTCCACCACTTTAGGCTTCATTCTTAGCCGATGACCGCCCTCTACCGTTTCCAATTCAAGCTCTTCAACATCAAAACCTAGCTGGTTTAATCGATTGATTCTGGCCTCAATACGGTAATTTTCAGTACGCGCAAAGACCTCGTCATCGGTTAGTTCACCCCATAGTCGGTGATAGCGCGCAACTAACTCCTGCGCGGTATCTATCGGGTCAACCCCGTCAGGCAAACCAAACCCCGCAGCCAAGTCCATGAGTTCACCAGCAATATTCTGCTCTGCCAATTCCAGATCGTATTCTCGTTGACCTTTAGACAGAGTAGGATGAATTTCACCAGTTTCAGCATCCACCAGATATGCCGCAAAGCGCCCTGCATCAAGGCGAAACAACGTATTGGATAATGAGCAGTCGCCCCAGTAAAATCCGGCCAAATGCAGCCTTACGATCAAATCAACTAACGCATCAAGTAAACGCTCTTGCTGAGCGGCAAAGAAGCCACCTGAGATCAGGGTACGAAAAGGTAGCGCAAACTTTAAAAACCTAGTGACCAAAAGGGCTTTGATCGACTCCCCTTCCCAATGGCGCTCGGTCAGCACGCCAACCGGCTGAACAACGGGAAGCTCAAGCTCATTTAACTCTTTGAGCAAATCATACTCACGCAGCGCCACTTTGTCTGGGATTTCTTTGACAGCATAAACACATCCCTCATCTTCAATGAACCGCACCAAATTGCGTGAGATCCCACGAGGTACATTAACAATCATGCGATCTTCCCACATAGCCAAGGGCTTTTCCCAAGGATACTGCGGATTGCTTGGATAGCGTTGTGGGCTAGATATTTGAAACTTCATAGTCAGACGCCTATGAATAGAGACAGGGTGAGGGAATATGGTGAGGAGAAGAAAGCCCCCTCACCATGAGCTATGCAGCCTAGCGGTTACGCGCTTCAGTAAGAGCTCGTGCCATTTTCTTAGCACCATCAGTGGCAAATATTTGCTCAACATTAGCACTGAGCTTGCGCTGCCAGTTAGGATACTCTCGATCGGTACCTGGTAGATTAACCTGATCGGTCATACCAAGAATATCTTCCAATTGAACTAACATCATTCGTGAAGCTGTTCTAGCGACCCAAACCTGTATCGCGCTGCGCAGGTCTTCTGTCATTTCAGGATGACCAAAGCCACTATCAGGTAGCTCTCCATACTCAATGCCTTGCTCTTGCAGAGTCGTCAACAACAGGTGGCGGTCTTCCGAACGGCCATCAAACTGTTGCTGGCGCATTTCAGGAGTAGGAATCATGCCCAGCTTATCACGTACTTCAATATCTCTGGACTGCCAGTAGCCTTGTAGCGTTGGTAAGTCATGGGTACTAACTGTCGCCAAAGCTTCTTCAGGATAGTCTTCAGGTGCAAGGAAAGTATTGTCTTCATTACGCTCGAAGAAAAAGACACGGTAACAGAACAGGCCAATACGCGACATACCAATACGGATTTCATCAGGAACCGTACCTAAGTCTTCGCCAATTACCATACATTGGTTACGCTGACTTTCTAGCGCAATGATGCCGAAAAGATCGTCAAGAGGATAGTAAACATAGCACCCGTCAGCAGAACTTCCTGGAAGCGGTACCCACCACAAGCGCATCATTCCCAAAACATGGTCGATACGTAGAGCACCAGTTCCTTGCATGTTCGCGCGCATCAACTGAATAAATGACTCATAGCCGCTATTTATCAAAACATCTGGGTTAAGCGCTGGTAGCCCCCAATCCTGGCCCTGGGTACACAAAGCATCTGGTGGCGCACCAACGTTAGCGTCTTTGGTGTAAAGGTCTTGGCAGCTCCATGCCTCGGTACCTGCTCGGTCAATACCAACGGCAAGATCACGATATAAACCAACCGCCATGCCGCTGTCTTTAGCAGTATTGTTGGCTTCTTCTAACTGCTGGTACGCCAACCATTGCAAATATTGGAAAAACTGAACACGTTTTGCGTGCTCTTTGGCGAATTGAGCAGGCGCTTCGCCCTCGGGATCACGGTACTCTTCCGGCCATACCGGCCATCCCCAATAACTCCAGTCCTGGGCATAGAAATGCTCCTGAAGCGCCTCATAAAGCGCATGACGGAAAAGCTGCTCTCCTTCTTTCTCACAATAAGTATGGAAAGCTTGCGCACGCTCAGTATTATTTTCTAAATCTTGAGTGAACTGTTCGAATATCAACTCAAACATGCGTCGTTTGGCCGCAACCACTCCTGGATAATCAACGTTATCAACGCCACGTAATCGCTCTAGCTCAGCTTGAAACTCCTTATCAGCCATTAAAGCCTTGGCTGCTTCGGACTTTTCATACTCTGGGGTAGCCACCGGATCAATGTATATGATATTGATATATAATCGGCTAGAGGGGCTATAAGGGCTATACGCATGAGCATTGTGAGGGAACATGGCGTGCATAGGATTTAACCCCAACACATGGCATCCTTCAGCTCCAGATGATTTTGCCAACACCTTTAGATCAGTGAAGTCACCGACACCCCAGTTGCGCTCAGAACGCAGTGTATATAGCTGTACCGAAGCTCCCCACACCTTCCCACCATCACAGATTGGTTCAGGCTGAAAGCAACGGGTAGGAACAACAATAAGGCTCATCGTGCCTGTCACTGGACTATCGCTTTGTCGCGAGCGCAAATTGAATTTATGATATCCAAGATCTGGAACGACAGGCGGGATAAAGCGGTAACGGTTATAGCGAATACCCTCAAGCTCTTTAGATTCGAGAACCTCGAGTTCCTCCGGAATTAATACACCGCTATGGAAATCACCATCTTCGATTTGCAATTCCCAAGTAAAGTGCTCTGCTGAAGCAACTTCCTTGATACTGAATTCAATTGAAAGAGGCTCGTCTATACGACAAACCTTTACAGGCGCCAATAACTCATTCCATTTGCTATTTTCCTTTTCATAAACCGTTCTTTGAAGCGCTTCCAAGTTATCAACTTCAAAGCCCATAGCCCCTAACAAACGCTTTTTGTTTTCGAATGTCACTTCCTGATGATTGCCCCATGCGTCAATATAGTGTGAACGCATGTTTACAATATCGGCTAAATGATTAATGGCGTCGACTTGTGACATAGTGTCATTTACCTCTCAACTGATTTATATCGACATAATTATACGTCGGCGTAACTCATCGTATTCTTTTTCGGAAATCTTACCTTCCTCACGCAAAGTCTCAAGCTCCTTAAGCCTTTCCAGTGGTGGTCGGTTAGACGGATTAAAATTTTCTTTCTTTGCTTGCTCTTCACTGTAGGGGTTAAGTGCTTTTTCTGACAGCGTTTGCGTATGATTGGAAACCGAAGGTTCCTTTTCCGCGCCACTGCTTTCTTTTCTTTCTGCGGGGCTTATAACAATAGAATTCGTACTCGTTGCATCTAATGAGCTTCTAGTCGCATGAGGACTTCTATCTAAAGCGCTCCATGGATCATATTCAGCGTATCCTTTACCACGAAAAGATGCATCGATATCCGGCATATCAAAGCCAGGATACTTCTCAGGGCTCAACATCGGCAACACAGCAAATTGCTGGGTGTTTTCATCGGCCAATGATAAAAGCTGTTCTTGTGTTTTATCTGTCGGTATCAGCACATCAATAATATGCGGAGTATAAGCATTAGCTCTGAACATACCGCCAAAAGTTGAGCCATTGCCGCCACCAACAACTGGGCGCATAAATACAGGCTGCTCATCTTCTTGCATAAAAGGCAAGCTACCACGCGTTTCTACATCTGCACCAGTAACTACAACTAGATATTCCCAATTTTTCTGAGGCGTTCCACCCAAAAACGCTTTAGGAACACTAAACTTTAATTTACGCCCATATACTCTACTACGAGAAGGAAAATAAAAGTTGGGTAGCACCTTTTTTTGTATATCATCTTCTAAACTGTCTTCATCTGGTACACGTACACCTTCACTAGCTAAGCGCTTTTTAAGTTTACGCACCAGTTGTTGTGTTATCACATCGCCTATCGCCGCTGGGCGAGGTGTAACTACAATGGCTTTATTCCATGTCTTATCGTTAGGCAAACGAGCATTTCGTCCAGGAACCAAGCCTCTAAAATAGGGAGCATCGTCAGAATGTGTATTGATATATATATCAATATTTTGCTTGTAAAAAGCTTCTCTGACGTAAGAAGAAATAGGCTGTCCGGTGTCATCACCATAGACACCCTCGGGAGAGTCTATTTTGTTCTTGAATTTGACGCTGAAAGTGACGCTATCACCATCATCTTCAGCTTCTACACTGAGGATATCGAGGTCGCCAGGCCTGAGTTTACCGCCAACCGGATAATTAACCTCTCCCCAGCCATGGTCATCGCCTTTAACATCTTCAAATATAAAAAGGGATTGCGCGAAGACTTGACTGCAAAATACAAAAGTAAGCGCAGCGAAAATTGTTCTCATAAATATATCCATAAACTAATAAAAAGGGGGGCAACTTACGCCCCCCTTGGTAACACATCAAACGCTTAGATTAAAACTTAACTTTAACCCAGGTTTTCATGCGATATTGACGAGATTTTGCTTCTTCGTCAACAACATCACCTAACCCAGTGGCTACAACAGTATCACCTTCTTCGTTAACGCTGACACGCGCTAAACGATCTTGCTCGTTGTTGAACTGGAATTTAGGATCATAGTATTGATTGATCCATTGTAAGCTTGAACCAACTTCCAAACCAGGTAAGAAGTAGTCGAATTGTAGCAATAAGCTATGACGCTCGTGCTCACCAGTTTCATATGGAGCAGTCCAGCCTTTACCTGGATGACCATCATCACCGTAGCCTACTTTACCGTCATTTACGTCGATATCATAATAACCATAAGTTAACTTTGCATACAGGTCGTTATGAACTTGATAACCGATGGTTGGTTCAAAAAGGAACATCTCGAAATCACGGTCATCATCATCTAATGAATCTAAACCACCGCTAGCGTAAACTTCATTGAAACGAGACTCTGAAGTAACACGGTTATCCGCATCATCGATGAACTTCAAGCGAAGACCAGTATTAAGACCTTTACCAACATCTAGAGTGTAAGCAGCTTTCAATACCGCAATAACAGTTTCTCTATCTTGGTCAGCCTGGAATGCTGAGCGCCATCCACTGCCTATACCAATGCTGGAATCGCCTTCCATTTGTGGATAAAGAGGAACCATTGATTCACCAACCATTTCGTATTGGTCATCGAAGTTCTCCCAGTTTGAATCATAGTCGATATAGGTGAACTCACCAGAAACATCTATATCTGCGATATTGATGCGAGGCGCGACAGTAATACCCTGCCAGCCAATAACAGTTTGAGCAGCTTTTTCATCGAAGTCTGCGAACTCATTATCAACGTTAAGAGTAACTACCTGCTGAGCAGCCCCATTGAAACCACCGATACCTAGTGAACCTTCAGTAAGGTTACGCATCATGAATGAACCTTCGAAACCTTCAGTAAGAAGAACGTCAGATTCACGTCGAGCCGCAACAACAGATGTATAGTCTGCACCGATACGGAATAGTTCGAAGTTCACACCGAAATCATCAATACCAATATCAGTAATATCGATATTTAGTTTACCAGCCCAGTCACTTTCATCACCATTAATGTATGGAGTCCAGCGACCTCCGCCATAATCGCCACCTAGATTAAGGTCGTTTTTGAAATCACTGTAGTAGTAGGTAGCAGAAACACCAACCATATCGCTACCGGTAAAAGAAACAACACCACCAACAACAGTATTTTCTACGCGAGGCGTAGTGCGACGCCCATCACTTGGATCATCATCACCATCATAAAGCTCTTCGTCGATCACATATTCGAATACAGTTCGAGCTTGAACCATATCGCTGCCATCGAAAGTGAATTGCAGGGCATAAGCAGCGTCTTGAGCAAATACACTGGTGTTATAAGAACCGCGTGTAGTCTTGTCAGCTGAGGTAGTCTGCCAACCTGGCCCAGCCCAAAGCTTTGGAAGAGACATACGAGTGAAATCCCAACGAGCAATATCACCGATAGAGCCGCTAGCTACGATACCGGAACCATTGTCGCGGTCGATGTAGCGCATTTTACCTATTGTCCACGCATCAAATTGACCGAAGTCATTTGAGCCCAAGGTAATAGAGTTAATCCAGCTATAACCTGGAGTAACAGTGACATAAGTACCACGTACCTTGAAGTATTGCGCGCTCTCAAGGCCGTCTTCGTCGCCAGGACCAAACCCACCAAAGTTCGCCCAGTAGTTACGGTTAAAACGCCCTTTAAGACGTCCGCCCATTTCTACTTGCTTGGAAACTTGAGATTTAAATAGCATTTCAAACTCAATGGCTTGACCTTGGTCACCACCGTCTGGGGCGCTAGGATAGGTACCACCAAGGCTATACATGCCGTTATTGCTGTGGTCGTTACCATCCAAAAATTTAACATAAACACTACCGAACCATTCTAAACCTTCTGCACTAACAGTGGCAGGAATAGTTACAGCTGCACCGATTAAGGTCGCAAGAGCAGTTTTCTTAAAACCCATTATTTATCCCTCTCTCGTTACTAAAAAGGGAATATCCAACATGCGAATATTCCCTACTTCTTATAATCTTATTTACGAATCATGTGTAAGGTAGCTTGCTTAACGCTGTTACCTTCATCGTCACACTCATAGGCCAACTGTTCTTTTTGGTCGTCGCCGAGAATGTCAATAGCGTGAGGATCGCAGTCGAAGTCGTTACCACCACCAAAACGATGCTGACCTTCGAATTCGTTAACTTTACGTGTTAGCAAGTCAGTTTTCGCTGGGAAGCCTTCGTTAGATTGAAGAACCACCTGATAGCCCCAGTCTTTTGGATTGCCTTCACCGATCTCTTCAAGACTAACTGAGCCCTTGATTTTCTTGCCAATGCCTTGGGTTTTACCAGGGACTAAAATCACACCTTTCTTGTCTGGTGCTTTAATAGTGATTTCGGAAAGAACGCGGGCTTGTTTTTGAGGAGAAAGAATGACCACTTTATCCCAAGCTGAGTCTTCAGCAAATCCAACATTTAGGCCAGGTAAGCTATCAGTGTAGCCACTACCAGCTTTGCCATCTACGTCGATAAAGATGAATGCCATCTGAATAGCGAAACCTGAACCCATTCCCCATGGATCCTCTAGCTTAGAGTCAACAGACACTTCAAATGTGACGTTATCTTTCTTTGTTTTTACTTTAAGGCCTGTTAAATCAAAAGAGCCTTTTTTGTATACAGCATCGGTTGGGTATATGTAATTACCCGGGCCGTAATCGTCACCTTTAGGATCTTTAAAATTAAGACCACCACCGCCACCGAAAGCAAATGCTGATGTAGCAACC
>DFOV01000078.1 GCA_002376965.1 Gammaproteobacteria bacterium UBA3532 | reverse complement strand
AATGTTTGTTGGTGTTGGTGCATCGCGGGTGCGTGATATGTTCGACCAAGCCAAAAAGCATGCTCCTTGTATCATTTTCATCGATGAGATTGATGCCGTGGGGCGTCATCGCGGTGCAGGATTAGGTGGTGGCCACGACGAGCGTGAACAAACCCTGAACCAGCTACTGGTCGAGATGGATGGATTTGAAGGTGGTGAAGGTGTGATTGTCATTGCAGCTACCAACCGTCCAGATGTATTAGACCCTGCGCTACTTCGCCCCGGTCGCTTTGATCGCCAAGTCGTCGTTGGTTTACCCGATGTTAAAGGGCGCGAACAGATCCTTCAGGTACACATGAAGAAAGTTCCGATTGCTGAAGATGTCGAACCGAAAGTGGTAGCCCGAGCTACGCCAGGGTTTTCTGGTGCTGAACTGGCAAACCTTGTCAATGAAGCAGCACTTTTCGCTGCGCGTGCAAACAAGCGGCTGGTGGGCAAAGACGAGTTTGATAAAGCTCGCGATAAAATCATTATGGGTGCCGAACGTCGCACCATGGCGATGTCTGAACATGAGAAGAAATTAACCGCTTACCACGAATCAGGTCATGCCATTATCGGTTTCTTATTGCCAGGCGACCCGCTATATAAAGTCACCATTATCCCGCGTGGACGAGCCTTGGGTGTAACCCAATTCCTTCCAGAAGGCGATAGCTACAGCGAGTCAAAAGAAAAGCTGGAAGCTCAATTATCTATGGCTTACGGTGGCCGTATCGCTGAAGAGCTTATCTTTGGGGCCGAACATGTCACCACGGGCGCAATGGGCGATATCCAGTCTGCAACAGGGCTGGCCCGCAGAATGATTACCCAGTGGGGATTCTCTGAAAAGCTTGGTCCACTGCTATATAGCGAAGAAGAAGGTGAAGTATTCCTGGGCAGAAGTACAGGCAAACAGAAAAATATTTCTGATACCACCGCCAATGTTATCGACTCAGAAGTGAAAGCACTGATTGATAAAAATTATCAGCGTGCTGAGCATTTACTGCAGGAGAACATGGACAAGCTGCATGCTATGGCTGAAGCACTTCTAAAATACGAAACCATCGATTTAGAGCAAGTGAAAGAGATCATGGAGGGCAAATCAGTTACGCCACCTCCAGGCTGGGATGACAATGGCGATACCACTGGAGGCAGCTCCAGTGGTAGCCAGGAAGGGCAGCAAAAAAACAGTGCAAAGATTGATTCGTCTAAGCCGGTTAATCAAAGCTAGCCGTTAGTAGTAACCATTTTAATCAACAAATTGCCGGTGCTTGCACCGGCATTTTTGTATCTCAGGAGCGAGAACTATGGCGCTTTTTGATTTTTCTCATGGACCCAAGGTGATGGGCATACTAAATGTCACACCCGACTCTTTCTCTGATGGTGGCCGATATATTTCGTTGGATAAAGCGCTTCTACAATGCCAACAGATGGAGAAAGACGGGGCTGATATTCTGGATATTGGGGGCGAATCGACCCGACCAGGAGCAAAACCTGTCAGCGAACAGCAAGAGCTGGATAGAGTAATTCCAGTTATAGAAGCCATTCGCCTCTATTCCAGTATTCCAATATCGATAGATACCAGCAAACCTCTAGTGATGGCCGAAGCCATTGGCGCTGGTGCTAACATGATCAACGATGTAAGCGCATTACAACAAACAGGCGCCGTTGAGATGGCGGCATCTTTAAAAGTCCCTGTTTGTTTGATGCATATGCAGGGTGAGCCACGCACCATGCAACTCGATCCCAGCTATGACGATGTTGTTGAAGATGTAACCAACTTCTTACTGACCCAAGTCGATCGCTGTGAAGCAGCTGGCATACCTCGTAGTCAAATCTGGCTCGATCCGGGGTTCGGCTTTGGTAAGTCATTGCAACATAACCTAACGTTACTAAAACAAATAGATAAGTTTGTTGCTTTACGCTATCCCATTCTCGTTGGTATATCACGAAAAACCATGTTGGGTAAAATTACCGGACGTGATGTTAATGAGCGTTTGGCCGCATCCCTTGCTTGTGTCAGCTGGGCTGCTGCCAGAGGCGCTTCAATATTTCGCGTTCATGATGTAAAAGAAACCGTCGACACATTAAAAGTATTAAAAACCATTCAGGAGTTGGGGCAATAATGACATCTCGCAAATATTTCGGAACCGATGGCATTCGTGGCACTGTAGGCCAAGGACCAATTAATCCCGAGTTTATTCTTAAATTAGGCTGGGCTACCGGTAAGGTTTTGGCCAAAGGTTCGGGGTCATTGGTCGTTATAGGCAAAGACACGCGCATTTCGGGCTATATGTTCGAGTCTGCACTAGAATCAGGGCTGGCTGCTGCCGGTGTTGGCAGCTTGCTACTCGGTCCGATGCCGACCCCCGCAATTGCCTACCTAACTCAAACATTGCGAGCAAAGGCTGGTATAGTAATCAGCGCTTCACATAATGCTTACCCAGACAATGGGATTAAATTTTTCTCTGGCGACGGCACTAAATTGCCCGATGAGGTTGAAGCCGAGATAGAGCGCTATATTGATATGCCGATGGAAACGGTTCCGTCCGAAAAACTGGGGCGAGCAAAGCGCATTGTTGATGCTGGCGGTCGCTATATCGAATTTTGCAAGGCGACCGTACCAAATACCATGCGGTTGAGTGGTTTAAAGATAGTCGTCGATTGTGCCCAGGGGGCTACTTATCATGTCGCTCCAAGCGTATTTCGTGAATTGGACGCAGATATCATCGAGATTGCCTCATCACCTAATGGATTGAACATCAATCTTGATTGTGGCGCTACTAAACCTCAAGCTTTGTCGACATCTGTTATCGAAAACGAAGCCGATTTAGGTATCGCTTTTGATGGCGACGGTGATCGGCTGATCATGGTTGATAATAAGGGTGAAGTCGTTGATGGTGATGAAATTCTCTTTATCATTGCCCGTGACTATTTGCGTCATGGCCGATTACAAGGTGGTGTTGTCGGTACACAAATGAGCAACCTTGGCCTTGAGTTGGCGTTGAAAACACTAGGCATTGGTTTTGCGCGCAGCAAAGTTGGTGACCGCTATGTTATGAGCAAGTTGCAAGAGAAAGGATGGGTATTAGGCGGCGAGTCATCTGGCCATATTATTTGCCTGGACAAAACAACCACTGGCGATGGTATTGTCTCATCCTTGCAAGTCTTAGCAGCAATGATTCATTCTGGCTTGTCTTTACATGAATTGAAAAAAGGCATGGAAAAACTACCTCAAACAATGATCAATGTCGCTATAAATCCAGATGCAGATCGTCAGGCACTGATGGCTAATGAGGATGTCTCTAAGGCCGTATCACTGTCTGAAGAAGATATGGCAGGCGAGGGCCGCGTATTGTTAAGACCATCTGGTACAGAGCCGCTAATACGCGTTATGGTGGAAGGAAAGAATATCGATAAGGTAAACCAGCACGCCGAAGCCATTGCCGAAGTGGTTAAAGCGCAGTGCTAAACTATATTAATGCTGTACAAGTACCAAGCATATTGGACTGTTTGGGGATATAAAAGATAAAAAGCGCGTATAGCGCTCTTTATCTTTTATAGTTGGTATGACTACAAAGCTTACTTTTTCTTTTTAACCGGTCGTTTCCAACCCGATATCTCACGCTGCTTAGTGCGACTTAACACTAACACACCTTCATTGACATCAGCGGTTATTGTTGAGCCAGCACCAATCGTTGCACCTTGTTTGATGGTTACCGGTGCGACTAACTGTGAGTCAGACCCGACAAATACATTATCTTCAATGATGGTTTGATATTTGTTGGCGCCATCATAATTACAGGTGATGGTTCCTGCACCGATATTAACTTTATCTCCTACGCTGGCATCGCCAACATAGGAAAGATGATTCACTTTACTTCCAACACCGATAGTGGCTTTTTTAACCTCAACAAAGTTACCTATATGGCTGTCGCCTTTCAGCTCAGCACCTGGTCGCAAGCGAGCAAAAGGCCCGACAGTCGAATCCGTTCCAACTTTTGCATCTTCTATTACAGAGTTGGCTTTAATGACAACATTGTCACCAATAACAGTGTTGCAAATAACACAATTTGGCCCGATAGAAACATTGTTACCTAGGGCAACAGTACCGCTAAATACACAGTTGATATCGATGGAGCAATCTTGCCCAGCACTAAGTTCACCACGAATATCAACACGTGCAGGGTCATAAAAAGAAACCCCTTGGTCCATGAGATCGTCGGTTAACAACCGCTGATAAACCCGCTCCAAATCTGCAAGCTGTTTTCTATTATTGACCCCGGCTACTTGCCATTCGTGGCTGGCAAGGTGCCCTACAACCTCAACACCGTCCTTATCGGCCAAACCAATACAATCAGTGAGGTACAACTCACCCTGGGCATTGTTGGTATCAATTTGTGACAACCAGCGATTAAAGGATGCGGCTTTAGCAATAACAATACCCGAATTGACCTCATTGATTAGCTGCTGCTCAGGAGAAGCATCTTTCTGTTCGACAATTGCTCGTACTTGATTTTTTTGATCGCGAATAATTCGGCCGTAACCTGTCGGATCGTCTGCCATAACCGTTAATACCGATATGCCTTCATCCGGCTGACTGTCGGTTAACTTCTGCAATACATCGATAGGGGTCAGAGGAACATCGCCATATAGCACCAACACCTGGTCATTGTCATCGATTAATGGTAACGCCTGTGCCACCGCATGACCGGTACCCAGTTGCTCTTGCTGACAAACGAAACTTAGGTTTGAATGGCCACTAAGCGCTTGTGGTACAGCTTCACCGCCATGACCGTAGACTACAACCACCTTGCTTGGATTCAGCGCTTGAGCACTGTCAATAACATGTTCAACCAAAGGTCGATCGGCCAATGTATGCAATACCTTAGGCAGGCTCGACTTCATCCGAGTACCTTTACCTGCGGCTAATATAACAACGCTTAACGCCATGGTCTTCTCCTGTTATCAGTCGTTTATGTAGGCGACATATTCCAAATTATAGATAGATTGTGTGGATGAAACACGCGCAAGTATCCACAAGCACACCCTAGTATTACAAACACATATTAGTACCCACAAAAAAGGGCGGCATATGCCACCCTTTTTTAAGCAAAATCAATAACTATTTTCGCATCTTCTGCAACGCTCTAATCCGCGCTGTAGCTTCCGCTAGCTCTGCTGCAACGGCAGAGTAGTCAAAATTGCTTTCTTGGTTGTGAAGCGCTGCTGCTGCGCGACGTTTGGCCTCTTCAGCCTCTGCCGCATCAATATCATCTGCACGCACAACGGTATCCGCCAAAACGGTTACACAATTTGGTTGCACTTCAAGCATGCCGCCGGAAACATAAAATACTTCCTCTTTGCCGCCTTGCTTAACGAACCGGATAGTGCCAGGAATTAAGCGGGTAAGTAAAGGCGCATGGCCAGGCATAATACCCAACTCACCTTCAACCCCGGTTAATTGCACCGTCTCGACAAGCCCAGAAAAGATCTCACTTTCGGCGCTTACAATATCGAGATGAACGGTCATAGCCATGCTAAAGTACCTTTAATTACATTTTGTTTGCTTTTTCAACGGCTTCATCGATAGAACCAACCATGTAGAACGCTTGCTCTGGTAGGCTATCGTAATCACCGTCAAGAATACCTTTAAATCCAGCAATGGTATCTTTCAACGATACGTATTTACCTGGTGCTCCGGTAAACACCTCAGCAACAGAAAACGGCTGAGACAAGAAGCGCTGGATTTTACGCGCTCGAGCTACGATTTGCTTATCTTCTTCAGACAGCTCATCCATACCCAAGATAGCAATGATATCTTTCAACTCTTTGTAGCGCTGCAGCACAGACTGAACACCACGAGCAATTTCATAGTGCTCTTGACCAACAACCAATGGGTCAAGCTGACGCGAAGTTGAGTCAAGTGGGTCAACCGCAGGGTAGATACCTAACTCAGCGATTTGACGCGAAAGTACAACGGTTGCATCAAGATGCGAGAAGGTGGTTGCAGGCGATGGGTCAGTCAAGTCATCTGCAGGTACATATACTGCTTGGATAGACGTGATAGAGCCAGTACGTGTAGAGGTAATACGCTCTTGAAGTACACCCATTTCTTCAGCCAGCGTTGGCTGATAACCTACCGCTGAAGGCATACGACCAAGCAGTGCTGATACCTCAGTACCTGCCAGCGTATAACGATAAATGTTATCAACGAACAATAGTACATCGCGCCCTTCATCACGGAATTTCTCAGCCATGGTCAAGCCAGTTAGAGCAACACGTAGACGGTTTCCAGGAGGCTCATTCATCTGGCCGTAAACCATCGCTACTTTATCCAGAACGCCAGCGTCCTGCATTTCGTAGTAGAAGTCGTTCCCTTCACGAGTACGCTCACCAACACCAGCAAATACAGACAAACCCGAGTGGGCTTTTGCGATGTTATTGATAAGCTCCATCATGTTTACGGTTTTACCAACACCGGCACCACCAAACAGACCCACCTTACCACCTTTAGCGAACGGACAAACCAGATCAATAACTTTAATACCGGTTTCTAAAAGCTCGTTGGTTGCAGACTGCTCTTCGTAGCTTGGTGCTTCACGGTGAATGGCTGAAACTTCTTTCTCACCGATAGGGCCTTTTTCGTCGATTGGGTTACCCAATACATCCATAATGCGGCCGAGTGTTTCTACACCTACAGGAACCGAAATAGGAGCACCTGTATTGACAGCACTCAGTCCACGACGTAAGCCATCGGTTGATCCCATTGCGATAGTACGAACAACACCACCACCAAGCTGCTGTTGAACTTCGAGTGTGATCTCTGTGTTTTCTACTTTCAGTGCATCGTAGACTTTTGGCACTGAATCGCGGGGAAACTCGACGTCAACAACGGCGCCGATAATTTGTACTACGTTTCCACTACTCATAAGGTTAATCCCCTTAAAGTCTTAAATTCTATCTATCGGTTAAACTGCCGCTGCGCCGGCACAAATTTCGCTGAGTTCTTGCGTGATTGCAGCCTGACGAGCTTTGTTGTATACCAACTGTAACTCATCAATAAGACCACCAGCATTATCGGTTGCTGCTTTCATCGCAACCATTCGAGCAGCCTGTTCACACGCTAGATTTTCAACAACCGCTTGGTATACCTGAGACTCGATATAACGAATCAAAAGTGCTTCTAACAGCTCTTTTGGCTCTGTCTCATAGAGATAATCCCAGTTATAGGTTTTCTCATCAGTTTCATCCTTAGGGAGAGGCAACAACTGCTGAGCCGTCGGCTTTTGGGTCATTGTGTTGACGAAGTTGTTGTAAACAAGATATAGCTTGTCAATTTCGCCGTTGATATAGGCGTCTAACTTCGCCGATACGCTTCCGATCAATTCACTTAATGAAGGCTCATCACCCAATCCATTAAATGAAGCTCGAATATCTGCACCACGACTACCAAAAAAGCTTTCAGCCTTTTTACCAATAGTCGCCAAACGCACTTCAGCACCTTTGTCTGTCCACTCTTTCATCAATGAGATGGCATTTTTGAACAGGTTAATGTTCAAGCCACCACATAATCCTCGGTCGGTAGACACGACAATAATGCCAACACTTTTCACTTCGCGCTCTTCAAGGTAAGGATGTTGATATTCCAAATCCCCTTGCGCTACATGAGAAATAACCTGACGAATACGTTTAGCATACGGCCGTGATGCACCCATACGATCTTGGGCTTTACGCATTTTACTCGCCGCAACCATTTCCATTGCGTTAGTAATTTTTTGCGTATTTTTAATACTGCCAATTTTGGTACGAATTTCTTTGGCGGCGGCCATAGTTATTCTCTCTTACGGATGAATCAGAAGAGGCAGCATGAGCTGCCCCACCACTTACCAGGTTTGTGTCGCAACAAACGAATCCATCAATTTGGCTAAGCCTTGCTGGATTTCATCGCTGTAATCACCGGTCGCATTGATGCTATTTAATAGCTCTGCATGTTCGCTATTCGCGTAGGAATGCAATGCATGCTCAAAGTCACCAATCTTCTCCAAAGAAACCTCTTTCAGGTATCCTTTTTCTGCTGCGAACAATGAAACTGCCATTTCAGCAACAGATAACGGTGAATACTGCTTCTGTTTCATCAACTCAGTTACACGCTGACCATGCTCCAATTGGGCACGAGTTGCATCATCAAGGTCTGATGCAAACTGAGCAAATGCTGCCAGTTCACGATACTGAGCTAACGCCAGACGAATACCACCACCTAGCTTTTTGATGATCTTGGTTTGAGCCGAACCACCAACACGTGACACTGACAGACCCGCATTTACCGCAGGACGGATGCCACCGTTAAACAGATCCGTTTCAAGGAAGATCTGACCATCGGTAATCGAGATAACGTTAGTCGGTACGAATGCAGAAACGTCACCAGCCTGCGTTTCGATGATAGGCAGAGCTGTTAATGATCCGGTTTGTCCTTTGACTTCACCGTTGGTGAATTTCTCTACATAGTCAGCATTTACACGAGCTGCACGCTCAAGCAAACGAGAGTGAAGATAGAAAACATCACCAGGATAGGCTTCACGGCCAGGCGGACGACGAAGTAACAACGAGATCTGACGATATGCCCAAGCTTGCTTGGTCAGGTCATCATAAATGATCAACGCATCTTCACCACGGTCACGGAAGTATTCACCCATCGCACAACCAGCATACGGCGCAATAAATTGCAGTGCCGCAGATTCAGAAGCACTCGCTGCAACGATAATGGTGTGCTTAAGTGCATCGTGCTCTTCAAGCTTGCGTACCACGTTAGCAATGGTTGACGCTTTTTGCCCGATAGCAACATAGATACATTTAATGCCAGAATCTTTTTGGTTGATGATAGCATCAACAGCGATCGCTGTTTTACCAATCTGACGGTCACCGATGATAAGCTCACGCTGACCACGCCCGATAGGAATCATCGAGTCAATAGATTTGATACCAGTCTGAACCGGCTGTGAAACCGATTGACGAGCAATAACCCCAGGCGCAACTTTTTCTACCGGAGAATAACCATCGCTTTCGATTGGCCCTTTTCCATCAATTGGATTACCCAGAGCATCAACAACGCGACCTAATAATCCACGGCCAACCGGTACTTCAAGAATACGGCCTGTTGATTTTACTGTTTGGCCCTCTGCAAGATCAGCATAGGGGCCCAAGACTACCGCACCAACAGAATCACGCTCAAGGTTAAGCGCCATACCGTATCTGTTGCCGGGCAATTCAATCATCTCACCTTGCATGACCTCGGTCAGGCCATGGATACGAATGATACCATCGGAGACACTGATGATAGTACCTTCGTTGCGCGCCTCACTAACTGCCTCGAATTTATCGATGCGTTTTTTAATGAGTTCGCTGATTTCTGTGGAATTCAATTGCATCCTCAGTTCCTCTATTAAGCCAGCATGCTTGTCGCTAGCCGAGCTAACTTGCCACGTAACGAGCCATCAATGACCAAATCATCTGCCCGAATAACCAAGCCTCCCATCAACGATTGGTCGACACTGCTTTCCAGGTCGACCGTTGTCTGGAGGCGTTTCTCCAGTGCGGCAGCAAGCGATTTTTGCTGCTCGGCAGTTAGTTCGCGAGCCGTCGTCACACTGACGTGGATTGTTTTCTCGTACTGCGCTTTCATCGCTCTGAATAAGTCAGCTACTTCCACCAGTATGACTAGCCGTTTGTTGGCCGCAACTACTTTCAAGAAGTTAGCTAATGACTCGTCGAACGCTGTACTGCCTACATCAGCAATGACGGCAGCCAGTTCGTCCTGACTCACAGACGGATTGCAAATAAGATCCTGCATGTCGTCTGTGTCAGCGATTACTGCAACTAATTGCAGCATTTCTTCCCATTTTGCCAGCGCCTGTGCTTCTATCGCATATTCAAACGCAGCTCTGGCATAGGGTCTAGCTATGGTTGTTAACTCAGCCATGGTGCTTCCCCGATTTAAAGTTCGGCGACGAGTTTATCCAAAGCATCAGCGTGGTCCTTCTCGTTGACCGCTCTATCGAGTACTTTTTCAGCACCCGCTAAGGCTATGGAAACCACTTGGCCACGCAAATCTTCTTTGGCACGGTTAAACTGCTGCTCAAGTTCCGCTTCAGCACCTGCTTTAACACGCTCAGCTTCAGTTTTCGCTTCTTCTTTGGCCTCTTCAACAAT
>DFOV01000137.1:697-6648 GCA_002376965.1 Gammaproteobacteria bacterium UBA3532 | reverse complement strand
AGGCTAAACATCTTGTTATTTACATCGTCCATGTAGTTGTAGTTAAGTTGCCTAATCGATAACTCACCAAAATCAGCGGGGAAGTCTTCTCGACCATTGGCTTCATAATCAGATGCCTTATCCAAAACGTCTTCCAATCGCAGGATGTTCTTCAATGCCATATTAGCTTTGGAAATAATCGGCATGGAATCAACCAAAATGCCCACCGGCGCAGCAATAAAAAGAATCACAGAGGTTATTGATACAATGGTTTCAGGCTTAGAGCCATCCATTTGGGGCAATAAGAAAACAATAAAAGCCATCAACATGAAAAACAAAATCTGGGTGAAAACTGTATTGGTAATAAATTTCTTTTCCGCCCGCAGTTTCACATCGTCGGCCTGCTCAACATTTTCCCTAAACTCGTTGAAGTAGATATCATCGCTGCGTTCGCGATTGATTTTGACCTCTTTAAAACCATCAAGAAAATGGTTTAGCGACTCAAAAAATGCCGCATCTTTTTGCTGAAATTCGGCATACAGCGCCATAATCGATTTCTGATTAAACTGGTAGGCAAATACACCAAGTAGAATAATAATGATGCTCATCCACAGCGCAGAGGTCGAAAGGTAGGCAATATATAAAAACGAGAAAGTTAACATTACCGCTGCCGACATCGCACTGACTATCATCCGCGACGATTCAAAGATAATTTCCGAGTTCTCGGAAATATTGGTAACAATGCCGATTTTGCCCAGTTTTTCATATTGAACCAGCGAGCTTTTGCGCAGCTTATCAATAATGGTCAGGTGCTTATTGGAAATGGCTTTCTGGATTTTGGACTCGGTCTCATACAACGAGTAGCGCTTGGCAGTAACAAATATGCCCATGCACATAAAAAATAGAACAATATTGATGAAGTCGATATCGTGATAATCTTTGGCGACGTTATTTATAATCACCATCACCAAGCCATTGGCTAAACCAGCGGCTACCGTAGCAGTAATAATTTTATTGCGGATTTGACCGGTTTCCTTCAAAACGAAGGATAAAAGCTCGAACTTCATTGTCATCCCTTTTGCTTGCTTAGTGCGTGCTCTGACCCTACGGGGCTTGCTCTGTCCTTACGAGGGTGAACGGCCTCGGCTATCGAAGTATTTGGAATGCTTGAGATTAAAGCATGAAGCTTGGCTGCGATGCAAACAATGTCGAGGGTAAATTTATCCCCCGACGACGTCAACACACTTACTTGAATCAAGCGTACAGACAGTCTCTCGCCGATGCCTGATCAGCGAGAGACACATTGGGCTAATAGTATTTGTATTGGACTAATAGTATTTGTAGCCCAGACTGGATTTCGGTGCGACAGAGGCATCAGCATCATCAGGCATGGGCGGATAATCTTCTTCTGGGAATAAGATATCCAAAATTTCATGCACGATGAAGTTATCTGAACGCATATGGCTGGACAGCGTGCGATTCTCACAAACAGCAATGCCTACATCATGGGTAGAAATATGCCATAAGCCACAATCAAATCCAGGATGGCCGCCGCCATGCCCCCACGCATCCCACATCGGCACATTCATTACGCCTAACCCATAGAAATAGATACCACCACCAGCAACGGTCGTGTTAACCGTTGTCTGATACTCGGCCTGCATTTCCTCGCTCAGCATATCGCCACTACCAACCGCATCAACCCAACGGGCGATATCAGTAGGCGTAGACAACACGCTGCCCGATGACCAGGTAAACGACTGATTAACCGCGCTGACGTCGATTAAAGGCTCTAGTTCAGTTTGCGTCCAGGTTTGCTCTGGCTTGCCATTCTTGATGTTTTCAGTGCCATTGAGGTATCCACGAGAATGAAGATGGTCAATATCCTGGAAATTATTGGGAACAATGGTGTTGGTAAGACCTAAGCGATCAATGATGCGATGGGTGATCTCAACTTCATAGGAGTTGCCGGTGATAAACTCAATGATCTCGCCCAAAATGACGTAGTTGGTGTTGGAATACAGCCAGGTGTTTTCTTCTGCACACTGCTCCGAGAAAAACGGCTCTACCTCATTGATTAACTCATCGGGTGCCCAAATCATTTCCGGGTCAGTCTGCGCATCCGCCGCCCAATTAAAGGGAGGCACATCCGTAAAATTACAGATCAGGCTAGTGTGTTGGAGCATTTTGCGAATCGTTTGCTGCTCAGGATTATAATTTTCCAGGCGGTTAGGAAGATACATATCCAGCGTATCATCAAAACTCAACTTACCTTCTTCAATCAGCTGTAACACCACGATCGAGGTAAAGGTTTTGGTAATACTACCAACTTTTACACGTGTTTCCGGAGTGAAAAGTTCTCCCGTTTCCGTATTTGCTTGGCCACTGGTGACGGTGAGAATATCGCCTCCCTGATGAATAGCCAAGGTGATGCCTGGCACATTACCTTCAATACGTTTCTGATCCAACAACGATTGCAGAGCCTGACGATTGTCATCGTTGATCACGTCATTGTTGTCGTCGTCGTCATCACTGCAACCCGCCATGAAGCCGACTAGGCAGAGTGGTGCCAGCCATTTAGTCAGCGTTAGTTTGTTCATACTTTCCCACATGTTACAACCTCCTCCAATATCCTTCTATTATGGTCAATCGCCTGTTTTGAAAAGAGTGACAGGTGATCACCTTGCCCTTGGTGTACTTGATAATGACCTAACGTACTTTGTTGCCAATCGAGCGTTAGGTACTCCTGCGATACGCCTTGCTCTACATCCTGATGCTCAGCTTGAATGCTATAAATATTGGCCTTAACCTGCCCTGAATTCACCCGTTGACTGATGTCATTCAAATAGGCCGTTAAGGATGCAACATCATGCATTTCACTCAGTATCGTTTGCTCAGCACTTTGGTGATGCCAGTCGATAATTTCTTGTATCGCCTGTTCACTGAGGTGCTGTGCCTTGATACGTCGCCAACTGTCCAACAAAATCAACCCGCTAACTTCTATTCCGGCAAGCTCCAGCCGTTTCGTCATTTCAAAAGCAAGGTTGCCACCGCTGGAATACCCCATTAGAAAGATATCACCAGCAGCTTGACCACTAATGGCTTCGACACACTGCTCAAACCAGGCATGCTGTGAACGAAAGTCGATGCCTATCCATTGCGCGCAGCTAATCGGCGCGACCAGATCGACATAACTTAAACCACTGCCACTTAGTGGTGGCAAGCAAAACACCGTAGGACCCGATACCACACCGGAAAACCCATCCGAAAACAATGGATAGATGAGCCCATCAGCTTGAGGCAATGTTAGAGCCTGTGCCAACGCCCACGCTTGTGGATGCTGATACACCAGTAATGGCGAAACATCACGCTTTAAACAACGACTGAGTTGGCGCGCAAACTTCACCGCCAACAGGCTATGCCCTCCCAGTTGGAAAAAATGACTCGAAGGCTCCACTGCCATCTCCAATACACTGTCCATCACATTAACCACCTGGCCAAGCAGAGCTTGATCAACGTCGTTGTCACCCTCTAGCATGGTCGTTGGTGTCGATGGATGCTTAACAGCGTTGGCGAGCGGCAGTGCCTTTTTATCAACTTTCCCATTGGATGTTAGTGGTAACTGATCCAGTTGAAAGAGCTGAGTCGGTATCATATAACTCGGCAATCGCAGTTTGAGTATAGATAAGATCTGCTGACTCTCCAGACTATTTTTTCCTTGTACAACATAGGCTAACAGTTGGTCAGACTGGCTATTAGTGTTAGAACCAGAGGCGTTAGAACCACTGGAATTAGGACGATGGACAAACACATAGGCATCAACCACTTGAGGGATGCTCATGAGTTGCGCCTGAATTTCTCCCGGCTCGATGCGATGACCACGCAATTTGACCTGCTGGTCGATACGGCCAAAAAATTCCAACTCGCCATTTTGATTGAAGCGAACCCGATCGCCAGTTCGGTAATATTCAGCTGCATTGATGGCCACGCTATCAGCCCAGCGCGGATCGCTGCTGAGTTCGGCGATAGCCTCGGTCGTCCATTGCCCCGATATCTCATCAAAAGACCTAAAACTTTCGGCGCTACGCTGGGGCTGATTGATATATTCCAGCGCCAAACCATCTCCGGCTACCACCAGCTCACCGACCATGCCAGGTGGTAGCAACTGTTGATGTGCGTTCACGACCAAACACAGGTTGTTGTTGATCGGTCGACCAATCGGAATCGCGCCGTTATCTTTCTGCGTTGCAGGTAACGGATAAATGGTGGTACAAACACTGTTTTCCGTTGGCCCATAGGCATTGAAATAACGACACGTCTTAGCAACGCGCTGTGCCAATTGGGGGTCTATCGCCTCCCCCGCCGTGATCACGGTATCTAGCCTTGCTACGACCTCTACATCCATATGGGCTAACAATGATGGCGGAAAGGTCGCGACGGTTACCTCGTATAGTGTGATACAGCGCTCAACTTCACTCAGCACATCAGCCAATGGACGCTGGGCAATCACACAACTGGCTCCGGCCAGCAGCGCCATAAAGACCTCAGATAACGAGGCATCAAAGCCCACCGATGCAAACTGCAACACTCGATCAGACGTTGATATACCAAAGGCATCAATTTGAGCCAACGCCATATTTACCAAACCATGATGCGGCACCAGCACCCCTTTGGGCTGGCCGGTGCTGCCGGAGGTATAAATGATATATGCGCCGTGTTGTGACGTCGTTGCCGAAGTGGGCAATTGGGCAACAGGCTCCAAGTGGAGCGAATCTACACATACAACCTTAGGAGAATGATCTAACCCGGCAGCCAGTTCGTTGGCCCGTTCCAGGTGCGCCGTATCTGTGACTAACACACCAACATTGGCATCTTGCAACATGTAACTCAGGCGACTGTCAGGATATTCCCCTTCCAGCGGAAGATAGGGGCTGCCGGATTTGAAAATAGCCAGCATCACCTCAATCATCCGTGTGGAGCGAGACATCAGCATAGCAATAGGCTGGCTATTGTAGAATTCCATCAAATAGAAGGCTAACGCATTGCTTTGATGATCCAGCTGGCGATAGCTGATTGGAATATCGTCGCTCACCAATGCCAGCGCCTTAGGCTGTTGCAACGCTTGATGATGGAAGGCTTCGCCGATGGTCATTTCAGGAACAGGCGAGCGCGACGGATTAAAATCAAAAAGTAACTGTGACAGACTGGCGGTATTGATCAGGCTGAGTTGACGCACCGGCGTCACAGGCTTGGTCAAACAACTATCAAGTAATGCATCCAAGTGCCCCAACCATTGCTGCATGGTGTCGGCACGATAAAGTGAGGTATTGAAAATCAACTCCAACGCCAACCCCTCGCTTTGCACCGCAAACTGAAACGTCAGGTCGAACTGACTGGCTCGTGGAGCAAGGGTGATCGGCTGAATATTCACGCCCTCCATGTCCATCGAACGATGCTCAATATTTTGCAGCACGATCATGACATCAAACAGCGGGGTTCGCGACGGATCGCGCTCGCAGTCCAAGGCATCAACCAAGCCGTCAAATGGTGTCATTTGATGTTGCTGATGCAGCGTTAAGTTGTGAGCCACCTGTTTTAGATAAGCATCAAAGGTCAGCTCCGGCGCTATTTGGCTGCGATGAACCAGCGTATTGACAAAGAAGCCAACCAAAGGCTCGATATCGGGATGGGTGCGGTTGGCTACAGGATAGCCCAATAGTACGTCATCCTGACCGCTATGATGATGAAGCAACAAACTCACCAGCGCGGTTAAGCAACCAAATAGTGTAGTTTGATAGCGCCCTGCCAGTTGATTGAGTTGCTCAAGGCGATTGCTGTTCCACTGCCAGCATACACTGTCGCCATCGAATGACTTAAGCGCTGGGCGCGGATAATCGGTCGGGACATCCAGTACTGGCAACTCACCGCTTAAATAGGATAACCAATATTGTTTGGCCTTCTGCGCCGCGTCC
>DFOV01000137.1:0-287 GCA_002376965.1 Gammaproteobacteria bacterium UBA3532 | reverse complement strand
GCGGTAGCGGCTGCTGTTGGTGGGACGATTGTTGTCGATAAAGCGCTAATAGCTCCTCGACGATAATCTGCATCGACCAGCCATCGGTTGCGATATGATGAATATTAACCAGCATCAAATAGCGCTCGACGCCAAGCTGGATCAATTCAACCCGAATCACGCTTTCATTGGATTGCTCAAAGCAAAACACATGCTGTGACTCTGCCAGCACATGGCAATAAAGCGATGTTAATGTCGCCGGATCAGCAGGTAAATCAAGCGCGGAGCAAAATTGGTCAAACCGTAAT
>DFOV01000286.1:3488-3715 GCA_002376965.1 Gammaproteobacteria bacterium UBA3532 | reverse complement strand
GAACGCGAGTGGGATATTTTACAACTTATCCATCAAGGCCTTAAAAATGACCAAATATGCCAGCGCCTGCACATCGCCCAAAGTACGCTAAAAACCCATATTAACCGCAGCTACCAGAAACTGGGCAGCTCCCGCCGTCGCGATGCCATAGTTAAGATAGACAAAATAGTCAACACCATCGCAACAACAGCAGAGCCCCCACAAAATAACTATAGCCAAAATAACTA
>DFOV01000286.1:0-3166 GCA_002376965.1 Gammaproteobacteria bacterium UBA3532 | reverse complement strand
GGCTCAACCACCTGAACTGCGATATCAGCATAGCGTTCATTGTGATGGCGCTGCTGAAAGCGCCTGGCCGCAGCTTCAACCGCATCGATGGTGGCTTGCTTTTTCTGTTTAGCCGCACCAGGAAGCCGTTTTTTAAGCCAGAACCCTAAGCGATAAAACGGATTTTTTTGCCGAGCTATCACATCATGTATTAAGTCCACCGCTGTACAGGCACCTGCGTGCAGGCTTCGATAGTGTGCCGCTTCAAGTGCCGGAATCGATGCCACTTGCTGTTTGAAGTCGTCCATCGACCAGGATTGCTGTTCCAGGCATTCCTGTAATTCTTTTTCTGCGCTCTGGCGCGCTTTAAATAATTGCATTTGCACTCGGCTATACACATTCACCGCACCATCGCCATTGGTCTCGATAGGCAGGAATATCGCAGATGGATATAGCTCGGTGATCAAAGACTGAACACCATCCGAAACCGCGCTGGATGGCATACAACCAAAGGGCTTGATACTTAGGGTCATATTCACTTTTTGATCGACAACATTGTGAATAAGCTTACCAACTTCCATATGCCCCTCACCACCACGCAAGTTGTTGTTGTAGAACTTGTGGCTGATTTGGGCGATATGCTCCATATCGGGCAGGTGGTAGTCCTTTAAGCCCAAGAGCTTGGCAAAGATGTGGAACACCATGGTGATAAAGGTTCGCCCGATACGCAACATCATCAGCCTTTTGGCTACATCTACATTTTCGAGCGAGAACTTGCTGCCTTGATTGTCGTGTAAGGCTTTGCTCTTATCGACGCCTTTGAGTTTTGCGCGCTCCTGGGTGTCGTATTTGGCAGCCCAGATCAGGTATAAAAACCAGTTGGAAACCAGCTGAATATCGACTTCTGCTCCTTCTTTTTCCAGGAAGCGCTGCATCTGGTAGTTGCCATCGCCTTCGGTGGTCATCGCCCAGAATTCACCAATGATGGCCACTCTCGGTTTGACCTGAGTGCGGTCGACTTTAATCGACGCGAAATCTTTGCGTGTTTGATAGAGTGCTTTGAGTAACCCTTTATTTCGCTCAAAAGCTTGAGTAATCCGTTCTTTGGCACGCACCACTGCTTTGTCTGTTGCCCCCTCTTCAACCTCATAGGGGCGGATGCGATAAGTTAATGCGTTGATAACATCCCCGAGAATGACGGCTTGTGATAGCGTGTAAAATAGTTTAGCGTTGATTTTTAGGCCCATTTCTTCGCCCGTGGCTTGTTTCACACCATCGGCATGTTGGAAGAGCAGCACTCGAAAGCCTTCAAATCCAGCATCACGTAGCGCCTTGCGGTATTCCGTGACATAGGTTCCAAACCGGCACGGGCCGCATGATCCACCCGTAACAAAGACATGATTTTTGATGATGTCGTCTTTGCTCATACCGTCTTTTTCAAGCTGCTTTAGTTTTTTCACCAGGTTACCAACGGTAAAGTAGGTTGGATTGCATTGCCCACGATTGCCAAATTCGCGGCCAAATTGCAGCGACTTGGTATCAGGAACATCCATGGCTTCGGCTTTGTAGCCCAGGCCTCGCAGCGCCGACTGGATGAAAATGTCATGGGCCATGGTTAGCCCAGCGTGCAAGATGGTGGTGTGGGCACGCTGTTTGGCGGTGAAGGTGTTGGGGTTGGCATCACGCCAATGTTGCTTTTCTTGCTGCTGGATATTGAGCCGTGCTTTTTCTTCTTGCTCAAAATCGGCTAAGTTTGCTTCGATTTGTTGCAAGTAGTCCTCAGTCGATACGTGCTTTTCTGGCGACTGTTGTTGGTGCATTGGCTTGCTCCTTTTCAATTGGCCTGTGATATATCTTTGTTGATCTCGTTACATCCGCTGCTTGGTAGCGAGCAGGACTGTGAGGACGCCGTAAATACTTCCCTGTAGGCTTCGCTGTGGCTTCCTTGCCACAGAGACCTCACAGACCTGCCCACTACCAAACAGCTCGCCCGTACTGGTATTCATCTTTTCTAATCGACTTCCACAATCGGGATCATATTGCCGTTAACTTCCAATGGCTGAGCGATTGGCGTTTTAACGGCTTCATCCTGATTAACGGTATAGAGCTGGGCTTTCTTGGCTCGCCATTTATCCAGCTCTATTAAATAGCTTTCATCCTGCTTTATATGCGCAGGTGCTTGCTCCAAGAGGTGCAGTCGCTTCTCTAGCATCGAAGCTTCTAATTGCATTTCACGCACCTTGGCGTCTTCCAGCTTTTCTTCTGCCAGCTTTAAGGTGTAACCATAGGTCTTAACGCGAATTTTAATCGAGCCGCTCGGTTTGTTTGCGTCAATATCATGGAGCGCCGAATAAGGAGAGCCCGAAGACTCCATAATCCGATCAACCAAACCATAGGTTGGCGCATCGTGGCCACATTTAAAGCTGCTTAAATCAAGCACCGCGACATTTGGATGACGTGAAGCAAACTTAGCCGACCATACTTTTTGCACGCTGTTAACACTAAAGTTTTCCGGCCAGATATCATGGATTTCTAATGGCGAGTCGACATGTTTCTTAGCCAAGTCTTCGGCAAAGTAGCGAGCCAGATAGTCTTTATCCTTCGGGATAGAACGCATCGATAAGATGGGATATCCCATGGATTGGTACTCTTCAAGCACACTATGATTCATTCCCGGATCGTTATGATATGGCCGCCCAATCATCAACAATGCCACGCGCCCATCTTCTTCCACCGCATCCAGAATAGCTCTGCCCTTCTGCTCCATATGTCGATCAAAATGGGCAAGCGCCTGATAAGCTTGATCGACAGCGAAGTTATTTTCATCTTCCGTTACGAAGAGCTTGTCGCCAAACACCTCATAAAGTCGTGACTTAAGTAATAGCGGCTCCATCATAGAAACGGCTGGGTCGATATACTCAATATCCCGCTTGGCAAACAGGTCCTGCTCTTTGGTAAACGCGGCGCGAATAACATTCGGCGTTCCAGCAACGATAGGACAGCAGGCGGTATCCATCACACCCTCAACGAAGGTCGGCACATGGGTAAGCGAGGGAAAGAAGATGTAATCCAGCGGCTTTTTATCATGATGCTCAAAAAACAGGTTGTGAATGTGCGCTTGGGCTACCTTGGCCGGAAAGCACGGATCAACCGAACCATATTTACCGCCCGCTTGCCACATTTCTTC
>DFOV01000198.1 GCA_002376965.1 Gammaproteobacteria bacterium UBA3532 | reverse complement strand
TGCTCATGCCTTTTCGCTAACCCCGTTTGCTTCCAACGATATTGTCGACTACCTCAATTTTCGCATGCGCGCTGTGGGCTATCGCGGGCCAGATATTTTTGATACCAAAACGGCTAAGGTGATAGCTAAGGCTTCTGCCGGTTTAACTCGGCGCATCAATATACTGGCCGATAAAACATTGCTGGCGGCCTTCGCCCAAGGAACGCATCAAGTGCAGCCAAAGCATGTCAAAACAGCCATTGCCGATTGTGAATTTGGCCGACGCCCAACAACAGGGAGCCACCACAAAACCACCGCATCTATCGCTGCAGCCATCAGCATTGTAACGCTATGTATCGGCTACTTTGGGTTGCAATGGCAGCAGAAACAACTTGAAGCATCACAAACGCCAACAATCGCTTTACCTGCCGCCCAGCCAGATACTAGCGAGCGGATTGCCGAAGCTTCGAAAACGCCACAGGTGTCAGCGCCAGAAAAAGCGCAACTAAAACAAGCGGTTAGCGTTGCACAGGCTGCTCAGAACAATTCAAACACGCCTACCAAGTTTGTTCGCCACCTCAACCAAACTCAGAACTGGCTGCCTCACACCAGAAACGAACACTTTACTATTCAGTTAATGATTGGTGAAATCACCCACCAGCAAGAAATCGCCCATTTGATCGCCAATTTGCCGCCGAGCATGGAATCTTCCAAGATCTACGTCTATCCTTTTATTCAAAATGGCGAGGAAAAATATAGTCTTATCTATGATGAATTCGCATCTTGGCAACTTGCGAAAGAAACGCTGGAAGCGCTTCCCGACAACGTTAAGGCCAATAAGCCCTACATTCGCCCAATTCGCGGTATTCGTAATGAAATTGACCTCTACCAGGCCCAGCATCCGTCAAACGCAGGTTAAAACGCTGCTATGAAATCAGGTTTTATACTAACAGCCATTCTCTCATGTTCCCTGCTTGCCAGCTGCGCTTCGCAACAATCAAAGAAAGAACCACTCTCGGCTCAGCCCTTATCCTCCGGCCATATTCAACAGGCCACTGACGCTTCAAAAATTGAGACCACTAGCATACCTAGCCCCGTAATGGCCCCTCCCCTTCTCCCACCGCCAACACGTCCAAGAATTGAAGAAAAATTCAGCGCGGTAGTTTTAGATGTTCCAGCAAAAGAATTTTTATTTTCATTGGCTCGGGAGAGCGAATACAACGTTGATATCGATCCGCGCATCGTCGGTGATGTCACACTAAATGCAGTAGATCAAACCCTGCCGCAGATCCTTAAACGTGTTGCCAACCAACTGCCGATTCGATACTCCATTCATGCTAGAAACATTGTGGTAGAGCGAGATCAACCCTATCAGCACAACTACCAGGTTGATTATGTCAATATGACGCGTACCAGTGAAAGCACTGTCAACCTGGCAACCCAAATTGGCTCAACAGGCGGCTCTGGCATCGACGGCAGCGCCAAAGGTGGCAACAACAACTCATCCACCATCGTCACCAACACGGCGGAAAATGCATTTTGGTCTTCGCTGGAAGCGAACTTACAGCAACTGGTTATTGATGATCGTTGGCAAGCCCCCGAAACACCAGAGCCAGCAGCCCCCCAACCCCAAGAACAACCAAACTTACTGCAAAGCGCTTTGGCACCAATGAATCAAGCAGAAACGCCATCGCCAACAGAGCCAGTTGCCCCGGTAATTCAGCCAAGGGTCGTCGTCAACCGAGAAACAGGCACGATTGCCGTGACTGCAACGGAATACCGCCATAAAGCAATCAGCGAGTTCATACAGAAGGTTGCTTCGTCAGCCAAGCGCCAGGTCTTGATTGAAGCAACCATTGCCGAAATACAGCTGAAAGATCAATATCAGGCAGGAATCGAATGGAACCTGTTTGATCCAACCTCAGACCGCATCAACATTGTCCAACAGGTTATCAATCCGAGCTTGGTCCAAGAAAATACATTTAGTCAACTGATATTAAGTGGTGATGACGACAAAGGTAAGATTCTGCAAACCACGATCTCGGCCCTTGAACACTTTGGCGACGTAAAAGTGCTTTCCAGCCCCAAGATCATGTCGCTCAATAATCAAACATCTATTTTGAAAGTGGTTGATAATCTGGTGTATTTCACCATCGAGGTGGAAACAGAAGAAAGCACGCGAGATAGCCAGGGCGATACCACAACATCGGAAACAACAATCCATACCGTACCCGTCGGCTTTGTTATGTCCGTCACGCCACAAATCAGCCAGTCTGGCCAGGTCACCCTGAACTTACGCCCCACCATCTCACGCGTTATTGGCCGAGCCCGAGATCCAAACCCGTTGCTAGCGCAGCTGGAAATTGTTAATGAAGTGCCGATCGTTCAAGTGCGGGAAATGGAATCAACGCTGTCTATTCGCAATGGCGACACAGCGATTATGGGCGGGCTGATGCAAGATGATATACAACAGGCTGATAACAGTGTACCGATTCTTAGCGATATTCCGTACTTGGGCAAGTTATTCGAATACAAAGAAGATATTGCTCAGAAATCGGAGCTGGTGATTTTTCTCCGTCCGGTCATTATCGAGCAGGCCTCTCTTGAACAAGATCTGAAGTCTTTTAAAACCTTTCTCCCGCAACAACACAAGGCAAACCGGGTCAACTTTTCGGGAGAACCTGAAACATGAGCTTGCTGCTGGATGCGCTAAAAAAAGCAGCGCAGGAGAAGAAAGCCGGAAAATCCACCAGCGAAGACGTCGCTCCCGACTCAGCGCCTCAAGACCAGCCTGGCTCCTCACCAGCCAGTGAAGCAACCTCGTCAACTCCCTCACCAAATCCAGAGCCACAACAAGATTTAGGCTCGCATCAACATCCACAACAACTGCCAGAGCCAGAGCCAGAGCCAGAGCACATTGAATTTGAATTCACCCCAGTTGAGGATGAATCAGAGATCGCTGAAGAAGCCGAAAGCCATGATTTCACACTAGAAGAGCTGCCTGATAACGAAACCTTAGAGCTGATAACTCCAGAAGCATCAGAGCCAGCAGAAGCCCCGTTAGAGCAGGAAAATAATCAGACCACCCAACCAGGCCATAACGACAAACCCGAGCAAA
>DFOV01000124.1:2927-5750 GCA_002376965.1 Gammaproteobacteria bacterium UBA3532 | reverse complement strand
GACTGGGTTAGATTGATAACAAATTTAGGTTTACCACCTTCGACAACAAACCCTAATATCAGCCCCTTTTCCACCCAGGCTGAATCTCCGGCAATGGTTAGCGCATTACTACTAGCAGCAAAACCCTTGACGCCTTCAACTTGTCCCCCATCACCAGTATAAATGACATTTACCGCACTGGCGGGGAGAGAGCCACTAAAAGTCACGTCGCCAAGCTTCGCTTTTCCCACTCGACGACCTGATAATTTTTGCAGGGCTTGTCCAATTGCATCGTTTCCTATGACATGCACAGTGATATTGCTGCCTGGAGTGATCGACTTATTAAAATTAAGTACTTTCAGAATCAAGTTGGCTTCTACCTTTGGCGGTAAGGCAGCGTTCGCTATAGACCACTGCAGTATCAACCCAAGAAAAAAACCGATTTTAATAAGTGTAACGTAACTATATTTCAATGCAGACAGCCCTAAAACGCAATTAGTTTACAGCACTAGCTATCTTCAGAATGGCTGGATTCCAATCCAGACCTTCATCTTTTGAAGCGGAAAGGTTTAGTATAAATTTAGGCTTGCCAGCTTCAACACCTAACCCCAAAGTAACGCCTTTATCAACTAGCGCAGAGTTACCCGTTACAGACATCACATTGTTTTTATGCGTATATTCCAAACCTTCATCCAACTGCGATTCAGAACCGATATACAAAGCAGAGACTTTTTCACTAGGCACTGATGAGCTTTGCGTAACAACAGTTAGCTTTGCCTTACCAGCACGACGACCCACCATCGACTCAAGCGCGGCAGCCACATCTGGCGCATCAATCACATGAATGGATGCTGCTCCGGATGCTGTGGTAGACTTTTCAAACCCAAGAATTTTAAGAATGAGGTTAGCCTGTACCTTTGCTGGCAACCCAGCAGCATTCACTTGTGCCGCCCAGCTAAACGCAAAAGCAATCACCACATAACTTAATAATTTCCGCATAATTTTCTCCATTACAACTTAAATTGACTTTCGATTTGTTTCAAAGATACCATCTGATTATTCAGCTCTTCGGATATCGACAACATCTGGTTCGCACTTTGCGCGGCCCTTTCTGTTACGCTGGCTATCGAGCTGATATTATCATTAATTTGCGTAGATGCGCTGCTTTGCTCCTGAGCGGTTGCAGCCAATTGTTCTATTGCCGAAGAAACATGATTTGACATATCCATCACTTCGCCCAGCACTTCGGAAGCGCGATGGGCAACATCCATTCCTTCATCGACAATTATAACACTGTCTTTCATAGCCTTAACAGCAACCAACGTTTCAGATTGCATATTAGCTATCATGTCTTCAATGCCTTTGGTAGACGACGTAGTTTGATCAGCCAACTTACGAATCTCATCCGCTACCACGGCAAAGCCTCGCCCATGGGTTCCAGCTCGAGCCGCCTCAATAGCAGCATTTAAAGCCAGAAGATTAGTCTGTCCAGCAATTTCGTTTATGACATCTACAATCTTAACTATTTCCTCAGAACGCTGGCTGAGAGTTTGAATGGTTTCTGTAGATTTATCAACTAATTGGTTAACCTCTGTCATCTTGGCTAACAAGCGTTCAACAGCAGAACGACCATCGCTGGCTATGCGTGATGCATCTTTGGATTCTTCGGCAAGACGGCGAGAGTTTTCAGAAGCAACCATCATGCTACTACTGATAACAGATACCGACTCAACAACCTCGTGAGTTTGTTGTAACTGATCAGAAGAACCTTGAGCCAACCACTCAGCACTTTTAACTATTTCGTTGCTAGCGCCCATCACCTGATCGGTGTTCTCCCTAATACGCAGCATCATTCCATGTAGCTTTTTAATGAAAGTATTGAATTGGCCAGCTAAGACACCGACTTCCCCCCTATTCGACGTTGAAAGCGACTGGGTCAAATCACCGGCACCAGAGGCAGCCTCATCCATAAAGCGCTTTATTTCAGCAATAGGTTTAGTGATCGAACTCGCCAGTAGCCAACCAAGAATAATGGTTATGCCTAGCGCAGCCACTCCGATTAGGAGCGCAATTTGGGAGTTGTTATTGAGGCTATTGGTTAGAAAGCGCTTAGAAAAGTCAATTTCAACATAACCAACCACCATCTTCTCAGAATTGCGCAACGGCGACCAAACACGAACAACCTCACCTAAGTCATTAAAGACAGCCTCTTCGACTGGTTCGAAGCTTGTGTCTACATCGTCTTCATTGTAAAGGCCACGTAAATACATCAATGTGTCGTCAAACACCTTAACTTTGGAAATGGTAGGCTCTTCTTCTCCCTCTACCTGCAGCGTATTAAGCGTAGTTTGAAGGCTATCACCATCATCCAGGATCATGGTCTCTACCCCAAGCGCTAAATTATCCGACAACAAGGTAGTGATAAATTGCGCGTCCCTGAGCTGGATTGACTCACTAAGATCCTTGGTCATGCTCGGAAAGACATAAACCATAAAAAAGGATAAGAGCGCTCCGATACCAACCACTAAGGAGATAATCTGAACTTTTATTGAATGTAACTTGCTCATAGACGTCTAGCCAGTCGCCTCATTTATTGTATAGGTTCTCTAGTTCGCGTAGCTGCTTTAAATTTGGGTCTTTCAACTGCTATATGTCAAACTATAGCAGGCATTTCACAGAATAAAACTTAATCGACAAAAATCTGTAATCTATTAATTAAACAGAAAAACGAAGAACCTGATAATGACTAAAATCAGATTTTTATGATATCCGTTTCAGTAGTCCAAAAAAAAACCCATGTCACAATGACATGGGTTTGGTATTGGCGCGCCCGGAAGGATTCGA
>DFOV01000124.1:0-2567 GCA_002376965.1 Gammaproteobacteria bacterium UBA3532 | reverse complement strand
CCAGCTGAGCTACGGGCGCGTTGTGTGGTGCGTATAATACAGTTTAATTTCTGTTTTGCAACCATTTTCTTTTAAATTAGAAGCTAACTTAAAAGTGGCGGAGAGAGAGGGATTCGAACCCTCGATGGGCTATAACACCCATACTCCCTTAGCAGGGGAGCGCCTTCAGCCTCTCGGCCATCTCTCCTTACGGTGCGATATACTACGCTAACCAATTTATAAATCAAGTATTTTTTATAGATTATTCCGAACCATCACCAGAATAAGATTGCGCTTCTTTCTCACGCTGAATACGTTGATAAATTTCTTCTCGATGTACTGATATTTCCTTTGGTGCATTCACGCCAATTCGCACCTGATTCCCTTTTACACCTAAAACTGTGACGGTGACATCATCACCTATCATCAGAGTTTCTCCTACACGTCTAGTCAAGATAAGCATTACATATTCTCCTTACTTCAATCTTTTTGGTAAGCCCTATCGAACAAACCTTTATAGTATTGTCTATTAACCAAAAATTGCAAAATTGATACAAAAAAATCAACAGACATGTCGCGAACATTACCACAGTTTTATTCTTGCTCCAAACCAAAGCAGTCATGTAATGTACGAACGGTCAACTCTAAATACTTTTCTTCAACAACTACAGAGATCTTTATCTCCGATGTTGAAATCATCTGGATATTAATCCCTTCGGAACCTAGCGCCTTAAACATGGTCGATGCAACGCCTGCGTGAGACCGCATACCAACGCCCACCACAGACACCTTAACGATCTTTTTATCACCGCTAACTTCACGCGCACCAAGCTTATTAGCAATATCGACCAAGATAGCCTTTGCTTTATCATAATCATTGCGGTGAACAGTGAAAGTAAAATCTGTAGTACCGTCAGCCCCCACATTCTGAATAATCATATCGATTTCGATATTCGCCTCGCCAATTGGCGATAGAATATCGCTAGCTACACCGGGTTTATCCGGTACACCAACGAGTGTCAATTTTGCTTCATCGCGATTAAATGCAATACCAGAGATAACAGGTTGTTCCATTTTATCATCCTCAAATGTAATAAGCGTTCCCGACCCCTCGGTAAAGCTAGATAAAACACGTAAAGGTACATTGTATTTGCCAGCAAACTCAACCGAGCGAATTTGTAGAACTTTTGCTCCTAAGCTAGCCATTTCAAGCATTTCTTCAAAGGTAATGGTGTCTAAACGCCGCGCATTAGGTTCTACTCGCGGATCGGTTGTGTAGACGCCATCTACATCGGTGTAGATCTGACACTCCGCCGCTTTCAATGCCGCAGCCAAGGCCACCGCGCTGGTGTCAGAACCACCACGACCAAGGGTCGTGATATTTCCATGCTCATCCTGTCCCTGAAAGCCAGCAACAACTACGACTTTTCCTGCTTTTAGCTGACTATCGATTTTTTGTTGATCGATGTCGAGAATTCGTGCCTTGCCGTGAGCGCTATCTGTTAATATGCGTACTTGAGGGCCCGTGAATGAAACCGCCTCCTGCCCCAGGCTATGCAGCGCCATCGAAAGCAAAGCTATCGTGACTTGCTCTCCAGTAGAAACCAATACGTCCATTTCTCTGGCCGCTGGCTCTGGATCAATTTCTTTCGCGAGCGCAATTAAACGATTGGTTTCACCGCTCATCGCAGAAACCACCACCACTACGTCATTGCCGTCTTTCACCGCTTTTATAACACGTTCAGCTACGGCTTGAATGCGCTCAATATTGGCAACAGAGGTTCCGCCATACTTTTGAACAATAAGGCCCATTTTTTATCCCGCCTCAATTAGCCCTGTTGGGCAACAATACAACTTGCCAATTGCTACTCAACAGAGCAGCTAAATCAACAAACCTACTAAATCTAATTGACCTGTTTAAGCTGACTAAAGCCTGCCTTCAATCCAACTCTGAACAGAATCAAGAGCACCAGGCAAAGAATCAACATCTGAGCCACCGGCCATTGCCATATCTGGTCTGCCACCGCCTTTACCACCTACTTGCTGAGCCACGTAGTTAACTAGCTCTCCGGCTTTTATTTGATTAGACAATGCTTTGGTCACCCCTACCGCCAAAGAAACTTTGTTATCACCAGCGATAGCAAGAACAACCACACCATTACTTAATTTCTGTTTCACTTGGTCAACCAAGTCGCGTAAAGCTTTTGCATCAACCCCGTCAAGTTTACTAACGACAAGTTCGATGTCACCGACCTTGACCGCTTGACCAGCTAAATCTCCCATACTGGCGGCACTTAACTTGCTCTGTAATTGAGCAACAGACTTTTCGAGTGCTTTGTTTTGGTCAAGTATTGCTTTCACTTTATCGGAGACGCTTGCAACATCAGCCTTGACTAGGCTGGCGATGCCTTGCAGTTGTTGCCGATGTGCGCTGAGCCATTGAAAGGCCTTCATCCCCGTAATGGCTTCAATACGTCGTACACCAGCGGCAATACCAGACTCCGAAACGATGGTGAAACAGCCAATGTCTCCAGTTTGTGTAACGTGGGTTCCGCCACATAGCTCCATACTGAACTCACCCATGGTTA
>DFOV01000110.1 GCA_002376965.1 Gammaproteobacteria bacterium UBA3532 | reverse complement strand
CCAAAGGTCGGTGCATTCATGTGGTAGTGATCAACCATGACCAGCGGATCCATGGCACCTGTGAAATCGCGTTCGCGAAAAGCGTTTGCGGTAAAACCGGCACCGATCTTGAGTTCTTTGCCGCCTACTGGTGCGGTGATCGATACGGTTGAAGAAGTTACTGCGTTCATGGTTCGCTCTCCTGCTGAGATGTCTCGTAGTCATGGTTATATCTTAACAATGGAACGATAAGGTCGTGTAGATTCAAATAATGAAACTATCGTTCTATAATTAGAACAATAAGCTAGCAGAATACGACGAACCAACTGACAATGATTGACCTGAATGACTACTTCTATTTTGTCCATGTGGTGGAAAAACGGGGCTTTTCTCCCGCAGCTAGGGCGCTCAACATGCCCAAGTCGCGCTTGAGCCGACATGTATCGCAATTGGAGGAAAGGCTCGACACCCGCCTGATACAAAGAACTTCGCGCCATTTTAAAGTGACGGAAGCAGGCCAGGTGTTTTACCAGCATGCCCGAGCACTGATTGAGGAAATGGAAGCTGCCGAAGCAGCAATTCAAAGCCGCAAGGAATCACTTAGTGGGCGCGTTACCATGAGTTGTTCGATAGGTGTTGCTCAGTTTGTACTCCAAGAGCTGGTGTTTGAGTTTCTGGGAAAGCACCCGAAGGTAGAGCTGGTCCAGCAGGTGACTAACCAATCGGTCGATCTGCTATCTTCAGGTATCGACATAGCGATAAGAGGCCATATGGAAGCGCTGCCTGATTCAAGTATTATTCAACGACACTTGGCCAATGTATCTTGGCACCTATTCGCTAGCCCGGACTACCTGGCTCGAACCGGCACACCACAGTCGCCCTATGATTTGCTGAAAAGACAAAGCTTGAAAGTAGGCTGGCAGCCAGCAACCGGGCACTGGAGCCTGGAGAAAACAGATGGATTAAAAACCACCATCCCCTTCAGCCCGCAACTTTGCAGTGACGACATGACTACGTTGAAACAAGCAGCGGCGAAAGGACTAGGCATAGTAAGCTTGCCAGCCTATACCTGCAGGGACGAACTCAGCGATGGATCGCTGGTGCGAGTTCTGCCCGACTGGGTATCAGGGAAAGCGCATTTAAGCCTCGTAATGCCATCTCGCCGAGGACAATCACCTGCCGCTCGGGCATTGGTGGATTACCTGTTAGACAACATCAAATCACAGATCGGAGATCCGGCGGGTTAGCATGCTCGACCAATTACTGGGAGATAATGTGTGCATCCCGTTTATCTAGAACATCAAGGGCTAATAGCTATCCTTCTTGACAACGAGAGATACCTGATTTTGCGGCAACTAAGTAACCCGCATATGCAGGGTTGTCGGCTCCCCAGTTAGTATTAACCGTTTCTATAATATCCTCATAAACCTTAATTGCCTGTTCTTTCCGCCCAACAGTTTCTAGCATTCTAGCTTTGCAGTTCAGTATGTAGGGAATCGGGTTTCCTGGTAAATCACTTAACTCTGGAGAGTCAGCCAGTTCAAATGCTATATCGAAATAGTGAATGGCCATATCTACCTTATCTAAGTTGTATTGTACGCCATCAAATTCGCGCCAATTTTTTTTAAGTTTAGCTCCTACCTCCCGATTAACACCGCTTTCTTCTTCTTTTTCGCCTAGCCTGACGATACTATTTATGGCATTAATTCTTGCTTTTAGCTTTATCATAGCAAACGCTCTCTGTTCATTACTTTCAACGGTCTATTTCATTTCAATCGCGGTCAACTAGAAATATAAAGGACGCAGGTTGGACCATTACCAGAAATAAAAACACAATGTTAGTGGAGTGCAGATAGCCCGAACAAGGGCTATCTGCACTCCACCCTACCAGATGCGGCTTGCGCCATTTGTATCCGTATAGGTTTGCATATCTTGCCACATGGTATTCACTACCGTAGCAAAGTTATTGCGCAATAGCGGATGGACACTCTCTGGCACAACAAAGCTGGTTGGCACCGGCTCTTCATAAATCGCCATGTAGTGAACCATTGCCGAGAGAAGGTACATGGTTGGATGACCGTGGCCTGCCGAGTCTTCGAAAAGCTCGGCTGCAGTTACACCAACCAAAGGGCCATTGCCAGTCACTAGCTTAGCGACAACTGGCCCAACCGGTATCAGCTTGGTATGAGCATTGGGCCTTGCGGCATTGAGAGCATCTTGCAGGTCGTACCACCACTGATGAAAGCCAGCCAACGTGTAGTTATTGTATTCATCAAACTGCGCCTGGGTTGGGTTAGTTGGTGGAAATTCAGCCGTTAGGTTAAACCATTCTGGCCAGTGCTCATAAATATAGACTTGAATACCTGGCGCACCATCAACCGGATTAGTTAATATATCGTAGAAATCCAGCGTATATTCCACCGTGCTAGGGCCGTTAGGCTCTGCCCCTGGATGTGAATGAACAGAAATGCCTTGAATCCAGTTGGCCGTGGTGATGATAACAGCATCAAAATTGGAATCAGCAAAGGTCGTATTCCATCCATCTTGCGCGGCTCCAACTCCACCAAACACAGATTCCGTCGGTATACCCGCAGCTACTTGTGTATCAATCTGACCAAAACGTCCATCCATGCTGAAGTCGGTGCCGCCCTCAGATGAGAGCAGTGCAAGCCAATGCGGCACCGTTGTCTCGTCGCTGGTGGTGTGCAAGCCGAGGCTATGCACAGCCATATAGACGTTAATCGCATCAGAGGCTACATCTGTCGTCATGCTTAGTGCACTGGATAGTGCCGACCAGTTGCCAGCGGCATCTCTTGCCTGAACTCGTACTTGATAGCTAGTTCCGGCATTCAGGCCAGATACGGTAGCGCTGGGCGTTGTGACTGTCACGGCTGGTGAGCCATCGATCAGAACCTGATAGCCTGATACAGCAACATTATCAGTAGACGCCTGCCAACTTAAACTCACAGAAGAGGTGGTCACACCGATTTGCGTTAACCCGGTTGGCACTGAGGGCGCTTGATCATCCCCACTTTCCGGGGCAAAGTTAGCTGATACGCTCACATCGGTGTCACCAACGGTGATGGTCGTTTGTGCTGCTAACACATCAGCAACGTTGCTGATATCCCCCGACCAACTGGCAAAAACTTCTCCTGATGGCGCAGCATCAGCTACCAAATCAACCACCGTACCCGAACGATACCGACCATCACCACCGCCATTATTGACGGTCAATGTTGCATAGGCGGCAATATCAATTTCGACTCGAACCTGTGTGCTGTTGACACCATCGGTGAGGGTATAGGAAAACGCCGCAATACCAGTAAATCCAAACCCCGGATCAAACACAATGTTATCTGATTCGCTATTGAGAATAGCAATACCGCCAGCATGGGTAGTGACAGCTGAAATATCGAGAGGATCGTTGTCAGGATCAGAATCATTGGCCAGTAACTCTGCAAAGGTCATGGTTAGAGCTACATTCTGTTCACCTTCAAAACTATCAGAACCTCCAACTGGTGTACCTGGTGCTGATGCTGCTTCGATAGTGATCACCACGGTTGCAAAACCCAGATTGTCCCAGTTATTTGGATCATTACCGTCGTTAATAATGTAAGTGAACTGGCCCTGACCAACAAAGCCAGGTGTTGGTGTGAAGGTAATGATTCCTGCCGAGGCATCGTGGTGCGCGGTACCATTTATCCAGTCGTCAATAAATAGCAGAGTTAATGGATCGCCGTCTGGGTCGCTATCATTGCTGAGCAAACTGGCAACTTGAATAACAATAGCAGTGTCTTGCGTCGTTGTTACCTGGTCATCAACTGCAACCGGTGGCCGGTTAGGCATGATCGTATTGACCGTCACTTCTACTTCACCACTGGCGGTACGCTGTCCGTCGCTGATGATGTAAGTAAAGGTATCGGTTCCGGTAAAATCCGTATTCGGTGTATAAGTCACATCACTTCCTTGCAAAACAGCGGTGCCATTAGCAGGGTCGCTGACCGAAACAAATGTAAGGGCATCGTTTTCAGGATCACTATCATTTTGTAGTAGCGTAGCGGTCGCAATCACCAACGCCTGGTTTTGATCCGTGGTTGCGCTGTCATTGACTGCAACAGGCGGTTGGTTGACTGGTTCAGCATCATCGATATACATCTCTCTATCGATAGAATAGAGATAGGCAATAAAGTCAGCCTCGTCTGCTGCCGAAAGGTTGCGAGCATGATCACCCCGCTGCAAAACTTCCTGCAATGTGGCGGCGCTGCCATCGTGAAAATACGGTGCGCTGTCCCACAGCTCGATCAATGTTGGCGTACGCACGGCATCAAACACGCCATTTAAACGCTGTCCAGAAGCCGTAGTAATAGTACCCACATCATGACGCAATCCATCGCGAAATGCCTGACCGCTATGACAATCGGCACAGTTGTCGTTATCAAATAGTTGCTTTCCACGCAAAGCTGCGGCGGTTAGCTCACCGGTGTAGCTGCGATAAGGTGAGCGCTTGACACGGTCCTTACCTAAGCCATTGATGTATGCTGCCAACGCATCAAGCGCTTGTGAGCGACCAGCGCTGGTGTATTCCAGTGGAGACTGACCAGTAAAGGTATCGCCGGGAATCAGACCATCACCACCGTTAAGGTGCTCCATCTGGATTTCAAAATCTTGCACCTCATCGAAGTTGGCTGACCAGTG
>DFOV01000215.1 GCA_002376965.1 Gammaproteobacteria bacterium UBA3532 | reverse complement strand
TAAATGTGGTGCGGAATGTCGGATGTATCGGCTCGTCAATGCTGGTGTCGATTGCTTTTTTTATGGTTGTGTGGAAAAATTCCCAAAAAACGAAAGTGCTTGGCAGACTGATTTAATATTTCTTTGGAGGCTCCAATGGCAGGTAAACGCCAGCTTTTTTCTGCACTGGCTATGTTGGCAAGTGCAATATTATCAACGTCGGTTTTTGCTGTATCTCCCGATCAAAACAACGATACCAAAGCCGATCTGCTATGGCGTAATAACGACACCGGCGAAAACTGGTTTTACCTGATGGATGGCGCAGCATTCAGCGCCAAACGCCTCAATCAAGTACCGACTGAATGGCAAGCCCATCGTGGTGATTTCAATGGCGATGGCACCGGCGACATTGTATGGCGCAACGCTAACACGGGTTTAAACTGGTACTATCAACTTTCTGGCACTAGCATTGCCGCCAGCCAACCCATCAACACAGCAGGCCTGGAATGGTCGATCAACGCCATTGGCGACTTCAATGGTGATGGCAACGACGACATCCTATGGCGCAACAGCCAAACCGGCCTGGTCTGGCTCTATCAAATGCAAGGGCACACTATCGCCCACAGCAACAAAGTGTCAGCGGTCGCCAGCAACGACTGGCAAATCGTCGGTCATGGTGATTTCAACAACGACCGCACCGACGATATCTTATGGCGCAATGCAACTACAGGCGCTAACTTCATCTACCTGATGGCCAGCGGCCAAGTCGCTAACCAATACCTCCTCAACCATGCGCCCAGCGAATGGAAAATCGCCACCATCGCCGATGTCGATGGCGACGGCGACAGCGATCTGATTTGGCGAAACACGTCTACCGGTCTTAACTGGATATACCAAATGCAAGGCGGCACCATTGCCGCTAGCCATGCCCTAAACACCGTCGCCGACCAACAATGGCAAATTGCCGATAGTGGCGACTACAACGGTGATGTGACTGATGATTTGCTGTGGCGACATCAGGTGAGTGGCAAGAATGTTGTTTATTTTATGGCAAACGCCAAAACGCAGAGTGTTGCTACCATAAACAGCGTAACGAACCCATGGTCACTCATCACCGAAACGAAGCCGATTAAAAATCTGCCCGACTTTGATAAAGATGGCATTCCTGATGTGACGGATCCAGACGATGATAACGATGGCGCGCTAGATATTGCTGATGGCTTTCCGCTTGATCCGAATGAGCAGTATGACTTTGATGGTGATGGGGTTGGGAATAATGCTGATGAGGATGATGATGGTGATGGGGTTTTGGATGGGGTTGATCCCGACCTGGATCTTGCTCTCTTAGGTTTTGATGTGGCCGATAGTGTGTTTGATAAGGACGCACTTGTGTTACATATGCTTGATGCAGTTAATAAGCGGCTGGTCTCACACTTCATTGCGCTAGGTTCGAGCAAGGATGCCAGTTTTGAATTAGAGCCAACATCTGTTGCATTGTCACCTACGGGTGAAGTTTATGTATCTTTGGTCAAAGAAGACTCTTCATCGGCTTCGCCGAGTGGTGAACTGGTTGTTTTAGATCCAGTTGTTCACAGTGAAAAAAGAAGGTTTCCTGTTTCTATTGAGCCAGAAGACATTGCCGTAGATGGTCGTGACAGGGTATTTGTAACCCCAGCTACACCCCATAAAAGCGTTGATGTTGAAATTTATAATGGCCTAACCGGCGACCATCTTTATAGTGAAGATGCCGATGATGGTTGGAGTGTGGAGCTTATACCAGGCACAGAGCGGTTTCTCCTTCTATCGGGGGGAGAGTTTGCTATGTACGAGGTAGCTGGGAACGATATCATTCGTAATTATTGGAGCTCTATTTGGACCAGAGGTGGCGGGAAAGTATCGCCAGCTGGAGATGTGTTTGTTCTAAATTCGGGTGATGTATATTCGGCGCAAGAATCAAGCAGGCAGTTTTATTTTGAGTCACTGTCTTTAGGTGCAGACATCTATTTCGAGTCGATTGATTACGACTTATCATCTAGCTTAATTTGGGGCACGTTTCCAAATAGACTAAGTTACTACTCGTATCACGGGAGAGAGTTGATTGGCGAGGTTGCACTGCCTAATATGCAAGCAACGGCGGGATATGCAACCGATGACTGGCTTTTTGTTCACGATGCACTAAACGGTAGCCGGTTGGTTGCTTTGGAGCACCCTTGTAAAGCCTGCCAAAGCAATCACCCCCCCAGCGCCATTCTAAACGAGCAGCAGGCTGTAATTAGCGAAGGAGAATTTATTGCTCTTGATGCCAGCAGCAGCTCAGATACTGATAGTGATGGAGTATTACTGGCGCGCTGGGATTTTGACTCTGATGGTCGTTACGATACGCCATTTTCTACCGAGCTGGTGCATCAATATCGAGCCTCGTTTCCTGGCAAGTATGATATCACTGTAGAAGTAATGGATGCCGAAGGTGCAACTTCAACCGCGACTGAGAGTTTCCAAGTGCAGGATACTCAGGGAGAATTTCAGCAGGTAGCTGTGCCCATTGGAACGGATATTGAGATAAACACAGATCGCAAGGCTTTCTGGCAAGTTGAATCGGCCAATGAAGGTAATCAATTGGTGTTGCAGCAACTGTTTCGCTCTGAACATACCGGTCTTACCTTTGATTTTACATTACTGGAACCTGGTTATTTCACACTAAATTACACGTCTGTTGGCGTCAGACGCATTTTTATGCTGATTGATGGTGTAGAACGGGACTTTTCTTACAGCAAAAAGCAATTTGGTACGTTCTTGAGTGCTGGCACTCATCAAGTGGTATTAACATTTCTGGGTGGTAATGACTACGATTTTACTGAAGCTGATCGGTTTACTATTGAGTATGTATACGCGGGTAGTGGCTTGCCTGATGAGTTAAGTGATCAACTGTTGGCTATTTTTAATGAAGATAATAGCTCGGTTTATACCCGACAGCATGGTTTTATAGGAGGGAATGTAACTACCAACAGTTTTCAAGTCACATTTGACCCTTATGAGGGTAATCTTGACTCGGGTGCATCTGAACAACTCTTGTTTAGCGCCGAGCCTATCTATATCGGGCGAACGCAACTACCTTGGGAGTCAATTGAGTCTGGGACACATACCATGCCCAATTGTGACTACTCGAACCCGCTAAGGGAACTCACTTTAGACGTGTTTGAACTTGATATCCTTGAGCAAGAGTTTGCAGCCAACTTGATCGCGAAATGCGACTTCGAAAACCAAGAATATATCATCAGGCTAAACTCAACACTTCCCCTCGATTGGAAGGATGCCGATTTCGATGGTATGAACGATGAAGTAGATAGTGACGATGACAATGATGGCTTTTCTGATGATGTAGATAGCTTTCCTCTTGATCCCGCTGAATGGCTAGATAGTGACCTTGATGGAGCTGGAGATAATAGCGATCTGTTTCCAAATGATGCTACAGAGTGGGCCGATGCTGATCAGGATGGGGTTGGTGATAACGCTGATCCCGATGATGACAATGACGGCCAGCCAGATGAGCTGGATGGACTACCTTTTGATCCCGCTTTCTCGGAACCCCTCCTAGGTATGAGTGACCTGGTTGTGGATAACGACCCAAGGAACCCTTGGGAAATAAGTGGCTGGGATACAGGCGAAGTCGTGATGTCGAGCAGTCAGAATTCATACTCGGCACTTAGCGTTACTCTTAGTATTCCTCAGGGGCAAGTTAAATATCTTTATTTTGATTACTGGTATCAAGCGCTTGGTGATTTTAAACTGGTGAACTTTTCTAGTCCACATAAAGCTATAGTTGAACGACTAGGACGCCGCGGACCTCGTAATACTTCACGTATCCGATTGGAGGAGGGGGAGCACATATTAACCTGGGAGGCCGACCAATCCTCTAAGTTTGTATTGGCAAACTTACGCTTTGAATCATTTGACGGACAGTTCCCTAGGGGAACAGCTTTGCCAAATCAGCTTTATGTAAAAGGAGCATTTAACAATTGGGCAAATTCACCTTTGCCGGAACACCTATTAACTTTTAATTCGGTAACAGGCTACTATTATGGCAGCTTTTTTATGAATGCTAGTGAGCCTTTTGTAATAGGTTACAAAGGTGTGAATGGTGGTTGTCTTGTTGACGACCATGTCAGTGGTCTGCTGTCGGTGGGCGAAGTAAATATACTGACTTGCAGCGCGTCACTAGGAAGTAAGTTAACAGTTGATACTGGCGGGAATTATACGATTGCGATGTCTTTTTATGCTCAAGGCGGAAGCTATTTAGATATATTCCCTGATGC
>DFOV01000277.1 GCA_002376965.1 Gammaproteobacteria bacterium UBA3532 | reverse complement strand
CGCGCCACATCCAGTTCAAATCCGCGACGCGCCAGGTTTTGGGCAACATCATTCAGTTCATTACGTAATTTTTTCTGATCTAACATCTAAAACAAGTCCTATAAAAATCGTTGAGTTAGCCAGGCACCACAATAGGCCGCTAAAAGACACAAGAATAAATTGAGGGCGACATTGTAGCAGCCCTTGAGCCAATTTTCCGACATAAAAAATTGGACGCTATCCATCGAGAAGGTTGAGAAAGTAGTAAAGGCTCCGAGCAACCCAACCATTAAGAACAATCGAACGTTATCGGTAACCCAGGCAATATCTTGTTGCAGCAGACGCCACATAATGCCCATAACCAGAGAACCAACCACATTGGCAATAAGCGTTCCCCAGGGAAAATGCCGACCAAGCAGGTGCATGGCAAACAGGTTGGTAGAATAACGCAATACGGCGCCAGTCGCTCCACCCAAAGCGACGACCAAAAGATGGCTAAGATTCATGATAACGACTCTTGATTGTCCAGCTGATGTAAAAAGGCCAGCTTTTGTTTGATTTTGATTTCTAACCCACGCTCCACCGGATAATAATAGGTCGTTGGCGACTTTTCATCAGGAAAGTAGGTTTCATTCGGTACGTAGGCTTGCGGATAATCATGGGCATAACGATAGGCTTTGCCATAACCCTGCTGTTTCATTAACTTGGTTGGCGCATTGCGCAAATGAATAGGGACTTCATAGCTTGCTTCTTGCTTCACCTCAGCCATTGCCGCCTTAAATGCGGCGTAGACGGCATTGCTCTTCGGAGCGGCCGCCAAATATAACACGGCCTGAGCCAAAGCCAGATTTCCCTCGGCCTCCCCTAGGCGCTCGACCGTATTCCAGGCATTTAATGCCAGCTCCAACGCTCGCGGATCAGCATTACCTATATCTTCCGACGCCATCCGCACCAGACGCCGCGCAACATACATCGGATCGCAACCGCCGTCGATCATACGGCACATCCAGTATAAAGAAGCATCAGGATCACTACCTCGCACTGACTTGTGCAAAGCAGAAATTTGCTCGTAAAATATATCGCCGCCTTTATCAAAGCGCCGCCAGGTCGGACCAATCACCTCTTTAACGCCATCGGCTTCCCAGCATTGCTGTCCACACAGCTGGTGACATTGCTCCATTAAATTGAGCAGTCGCCGGGCGTCACCATCTGCTGCACTTAACAGCAATGATTGCGCATGAGGTGTTACTTCGGCATCTAAATGGGCAAGAGCGCGATTGAGCAGCCCTAACAAGTCTTCTGACTCCAGTCGCTTGAGCGTGTATACCTGCACGCGAGACAACAACGCTTTATTTAATTCAAATGATGGGTTTTCTGTGGTCGCGCCAATAAAAACAAAAGCGCCTTCTTCGATGTGAGGCAAAAATGCATCCTGCTGGCTCTTATTAAAGCGATGAACCTCATCAACAAAAAATACTGTTGTTCGCCCCAGGGAGCGATTACTTCTCGCCTGCTCAACGGCTTGCCTGATATCTTTAACCCCAGATAAAACCGCACTTAACTCGATAAATTCAGCATCAACATTATTCGCGAGAATTTTTGCCAGTGTAGTTTTCCCTGTGCCTGGTGGGCCCCAAAAAACCATTGAATAAACCGCACCCTGGCTATACAGCTGGTGCAGAGGCTTTCCTGCTCCCACTATATGGTGCTGGCCAACATATTCTTCCAGTATCTTCGGCCTTAACTGCGCTGCTAGCGGAATATAACTAGCGCTGGTCAAGAATTTCCACCTCTTGTGGTAGTTGTTGCTGAAAGATTTTCAGGTCAATTACTTCACCGACGCTAATGTCTGATAAAACAACATTTGTCGTTTGCCCCAAGCCATCCTTGAATGTGATACGCTGTACGACTTCATTCAGGAAGAAAAGCTCGATACGGTCGATTCCCTCATCCTTCTCCAGTGGCGACAACACAAAGGCAGCAACGTTGTTTGCAGGATTGCTGGTTGGTTGCAATGCGATTTTATACAGTTTTTCGATGGCCGCAGGCTGCCCAAGAATCTTTGCTGGCGATGTGCCAATAATTTGCTCAATCGACTGGATAATGGCTTGGTCCAGGTCGGGGTCGAAGGTGGTCACTTTTTCCCCATCAGAGGTTATTACCTGCTGATAAGGATGCTCTACCTCCCATCGAAACTTGTTGGGTTGCTCCAGCCAAAATCTGCCGTTGGTTTGATCGATAAGTGAGCCTGACTCGTCGTAGGTTTGCTGGTGGAAATCACTGCTGAGGTTTTTGAAGCTTAATAAGGCAACCAATGATTCGCTGGGCGTTTGCTTGATGCTTTCACTGCCAGGCTCTTTGCTGACTTCTGTATTAGCTTGCTGGCTATCTCCGTTACTGTCAGTGTCTTGCTCTTCTATTTGTTCAGTGCCTGTCGGTGTTTCTGGAGGAGTAACTTTATTACGCTCGATGAATTCCGACAATGCCTCTTTGGTGACACCGGCTTGTGGCGCAGTAAAACCCGGTGGCGCGACAAAAAAAGTTAACGACAACCCGAGCAACAAACGGTTTGATAACTGTTGTAACATTCTCTTACCTTTATTTGGGTGGCGGTGGCGCTAATACTTCGCGCTGCCCATTACTTTGCATTTCAGAAACGACGCCGCTGGCTTCCATTTCTTCGACGAGACGAGCCGCTCGGTTGTATCCTATTTTTAGACGGCGTTGAACAGATGATATTGAAGCCTTTCGCGACTCAGTAACAATTGCTACGGCTTGATCATAAAGCGGATCGGCATCACCGCCATCCGCAGCCTGCATTTCGGCTTGCTCGCTTGGAATACCGGGCAAGGGCTCCGATGGGCCATCCAATATTTCCTCAAGATAATCCGGTTCGCCACGCAGTTTCCAATCATCAACAACTGCGTGCACTTCATGGTCATCAACAAAGGCACCATGAACCCGCATGGGCATCGCCACGCCCGGCGGTAAATAGAGCATATCCCCATAGCCTAACAGGGTTTCTGCCCCCGGCTGATCAAGCACCGTTCGCGAATCAATCTTTGATGAAACCTGGAACGATATACGCGTCGGGATATTCGATTTTAGTAGACCGGTAATAACGTCTACGGATGGACGCTGAGTTGCCAATATAAGATGAATACCGGCCGCACGTGCTTTCTGTGCAATACGCACAATTAACTCTTCTACCTTTTTACCAACAATCATGATCATGTCGGCAAACTCATCAATAACGATGACCACAAATGGCAGTTTTTCTAAAGTCGGTGGCACATCAAACAGCGATGTCTCTCTATCCCACAGCGGATCAACAATCGGTGTACCTGCAGCCTCAGCTTCCTCAACCTTTTTGTTATAACCCGCTATATTGCGCACACCAAGCTTCGACATCAGCTTATAGCGGCGCTCCATTTCACCCACAGCCCAGCGCAACGCGTTAGACGCTTCTTTCATATCGGTAACAACCGGCGTCAACAAATGGGGAATGCCTTCATATACAGACAACTCCAACATTTTGGGGTCAACCATAATCAAGCGCACTTCATCTGGCCGACTCTTAAACAACAAGCTGAGTAGCATAACGTTGATACCAACAGATTTACCTGAGCCGGTCGTCCCCGCGACAAGTAAGTGAGGCATCTTAGCCAGGTCGGCCACAATCGGTTTACCACTGATATCTTTGCCCAGAACCAGTGTTAATGGCGACTTAGCTTTATCAAACACGCTAGAAGCTACGACTTCTCTTAGGCGCACGATTTCGCGATTCGGATTTGGCAGCTCAATACCGATGAACGACTTTCCAGGAATAACCTCAACAACACGAACACTAGCGACCAGAAGCGCACGGGCTAAATCCTGCGAAAGACCAGTCACTTTCGACGCTTTGGTTCCTGGTGCTAAGTCGACTTCTAAGCGAGTTACTACTGGGCCAGGATAAACGCCCTTTACTTGAGACTTAATACCAAACTCGGCTAGACGGGTTTCCACCTGCTGCGCCATTTCTTGTAGCTCATATTCATCAATTTCGCGCTTCACGATAGAAGGAGGATCAAGCAATTCGGGGCTCGGCAACTCACCTACCACCGTCGTTTGCGGTGCTTTTTTAGCGGGCGCAGTCGGAATCACTGGTGCTTGTGGCGCAATTTGTTCTGCCACCGGAATGTCGTCCGAGATAGGCACCTTATTCTTGGCTTTTGACGGCTCAGCTGCGGGCGCTTCGAATGCTACTTCCGCAGCGGGTGCTTGCTCAGTTTCATCGTACGTTGCAGGTGCATCAAATGCGACTGATTCATTGGAAAGGTTTAACGGTTCCGGCTCAGACATAGCAAATGGAGCAGGCACAGGAGCGACATCACTGTCATCTAGCTGAAGATTTTGTGCACGGCGATGCTGTTCAGGCTCTCCATCTATCCCATCAACGTCTTCGACATTATCCAGCGTTAAGTGCGGCTCAATTCGATCAACAATAGGGGGAATCACTGGTTCAGCAATGCTTTCCGAATCGGTATTAGGCAAAGAGTTAGTCAAACGCTCATCAACGGACTCGACATCGTTACTAGATTCATCCAAGGGTTCAGGTGCTTTATCACGTCCAAAAGATAGCCAGCTACGTTTTTTCTCTGGCGGTATTTTGATATCGAGCGATTCTTCTTCTGGCTCTTCTTTGGCAGATGGCTCATCAGGTTGGGATAAAGTGGATTCACTCGTTTTAAGTTCATTGATAGGATCAATAGCAGCAGTAGCTGAGTGGACCTTCGCAAAATCTTGAGCATTGGCGCTAGTGCTATCAATTATATTCTCTTCTACAGCATTCTCTTCAACTACTGCCTCACCTTCGGGTCGCTTAAAGCGCTGTGGAAGGCTCGCTATCCAACTGCCCATTTTAAACACTTGCTTACCAATTCCCTCAACAAGGGCCACCCAGGAGATACCGGTGTAGAGCGTAAGACCAATAAATAAAAAAGACAATGCGAACAGCGTAGTTCCGGTCTTGTTTAGCTGAGGCAATAGCTGGATGGCAAACTGGTCACCCAACAAGCCACCAGCTCCAACTTGATGGGACGGCCAAGGTGATAAGAAATGCAAGCTGGCCAAAGCGGTAGCGCTGGCACATAAAATGATAAAACCAAACAGCTTAACCCCATATAGAAAGCGAGAATCGTTTTCATTCTCCGACCGTCCACGAAAAATGCGCCAACCAAGATGAAAGATTAAAACGGGAAGCAAATAGGCCAGGTAGCCCAACAAATAGAGCGTTAGATCAGCAAACCAAGCACCTACCGAGCCACCGAAATTAGCAACACCAATATGGCTGCCAGTTCGGGTCCAACCAGGATCATTGGGATTAAATGTGAGTAGAGCAATGATTAAGAAAAGGCCAATAGCCAAAAATAAAATGCTCCATGCTTCTCGAATTCGTTTACCGGCAGGCTGGGTCATACGCCAATCTATTTGTAGTTGTTCCAATGCTTAAATTACCTTATCTCGTTGCGACGACATTTTCTCGCTAAATTGACAAAGGCTGTCGTCGCCTATTGCTGAGAAAACCTCGCCCCATTTTAGGGTTTGAATGGTCATTTGGCCAGTTCCGAATCAAAAGACTGTGAACACACCTGCTTATTTTTAGCCCAGGCAGCTTAACAACTGATGAATATTCGCTAAAATAGCGAAATCTGACGATTCGCGCTCGAAAAATACTACCACCGTCTCCATATATTAAGTTAACTACAAATATTAGGTTAACTCGGACAGCTCGTTAAACCGGCGCGTTCAATCCGTCTAATTGCTTTCAGATTCACAGTGCAACCTTTGCCTTGCACATACTTGGCATTTCATTAGGAGAAAACCATGTCAGACCCAAAACACTGTAAAGTATTAATTCTTGGTTCAGGCCCTGCGGGATATAGCGCAGCCGTATATGCTGCCCGTGCCAACCTGAACCCTGTTCTGGTGACGGGTATTCAACAAGGTGGGCAATTGACTACCACTACAGATGTCGATAACTGGCCAGGCGCAGCAGATGGTATTCAAGGCCCAGAGTTAATGCAGCAAATGCAAAAACACGCCGAGCGCTTTGAGACAGAGCTGATATTCGACCATATCAATACTGTAGATTTAAAAGAACGTCCCTTCACGTTAAAAGGCGACAGTGGCACTTATACTTGCGATGCACTAATCATTGCCACCGGAGCATCTGCTAAGTATCTGGGCTTACCTTCGGAAGAAAAATTTATGGGCAAAGGCGTCTCAGCTTGCGCAACCTGTGATGGCTTTTTCTATCGCAATCAAAAAGTAGCAGTCATTGGCGGCGGCAACACAGCGGTTGAGGAAGCGCTCTACCTCTCTAATATCGCAGCTGAAGTTCACTTGGTTCATCGCCGCGATGCATTGCGCTCAGAGAAAATATTACAAGATAAACTGCTTGAAAAAGCTAAAAATGGCAATGTAACCATTCATTGGAATAATACGCTAGACGAAGTATTAGGCGACGATATGGGGGTTACCGGCATGAACATAAAAAGCACTGTCGACGACAGCGTGACCAAGATCGATCTTCAGGGTGTATTCATTGCTATTGGCCATCACCCCAACACAGACATTTTTGAAGGCCAGCTGGATATGAAAGATGGCTATATAAAAATCAACAGTGGTACCGAAGGCAATGCGACAGCGACCAGTATCGAAGGGGTCTTTGCCGCTGGTGATGTTGCCGACCATGTATACCGTCAGGCGATTACCTCTGCTGGTGCGGGCTGTATGGCGGCTCTGGATGCAGAAAAATATTTAGACAGTCAGGAATAAAAAATTATCGTAACTGCAAGTGCTTAGAGTTGCAGTTCACTTGTTTAAAAGAAAAAGTGCTGCCCTCATCTTGATGAGCGAACACTCTCAACTATACTTTGGATGTTACAAGCAGCATTTCCACAAGCGCCGTACCTACCCACGAAGTACCGGCGCTTTTTTTTACGCATCATATTTTTACGCAAAATAATAAATGGAGAGCGTTAGTGAAAAAAGCCACTCTTGTACCCTTGCTCCTCGTTGCCCCACTCTGTCATGCCGATATCGTCGGCTTTGGAGTTGGTGCCAATTATTGGCAACAAAACAGTTCTGGTTACATTGCCGATGACGGTGAGGATATTGATATAGACGATAGCCTGGGCTGGCAGTCTGACGAACAAGCCGGTTTCTACGCTTATGTAGAGCATCCAGTACCATTACTGCCCAATGTTCGAGTTGAAATGACTCAGCTAAGTGTGGATGGTTCAGAAACTCTAGAAGAAGAAATATCTTTTTCGGATACCACCTATGTTGTCGGCTCGAATGTCAGTAGTCACCTCGATCTCGACTACTTGGAAGCGACGCTGTACTATGAACTGCTGGATAACTGGGTAAACCTGGATGCTGGCATCAACCTATGGTATCTAGATGGCGAAATATCCCTAGATTCAGAGGGTATTGGCCGTGAGGTTTCTGAGATTTCAGCCCCCATTCCAACACTATTCGCCCAAGCACGTTTCGATCTGCCTTTTAGTGGATTTTATGCCGGAGGCGATATGAGCTTTATTTCCTTCGATGGCAATTCGTTATCGGATTACTCAGCTGAAATTGGTTACCGCGGCGATCTTGGACTAGGAGCAGCATTGGGATATCGCCAGATCAAGCTGACTATTGATGAAGACGATTTAGAGAGTGATATTAAGATTGATGGCGCATATGTCAGTGTAAGCTATCACTTCTAACATCAGCCATCACCGGAACACCATCCACTCGGATAGCTCGATGATCCGGCAGCAGATGAAGGCTGACACTCAGCTTGGCATCTGCTGCTACATCTTGTGGCAATAACGTAACCGCTTCATACAGCGAAGCCACCTTTTTCCCATCAGCGTAAAGGTGTGCGTGCCCAACAAGGCTTTCTCCAGCCTCTGGCAATATACAGGCTTCAGCCAAAACGAAATTATCACTCTTTAAACGAATCGCCCTATATCCTGGCGAGCTTTCAATAATATCGGCAACTAGACTAGGCGTTGGTATCGATTCTGGCACATCATAAAAAAGCGCCTGCTCCGAAAACAACGCTTGCTGTATGTCCAGACGCAACAAGGCTACAAGCCCGATAAAGGACAACAGAATAAAAGCATAGCTAAGCCACGTGCTGTTCTCTGATTTTTGCATTTTCTATGTCTTTCCGCCGGTTGCGAGATAGGTCTCGCAGGGCCTCGTTGATCAAATCAAAACCTGAAAATAGCTGCTCAAACTGGCCTTGAGTCACTTTGGTAGCCAGCACATCCGTTATACAAGTAACCGTTGCACTGCGAGGCGCATTTTCAATCAAAGCCATTTCACCAACACAGGCATTTTTACCTAGCTTTGCGACTTCTTTGCCATCCACAGACACACAGACTTCACCGCGCTGGATAATATAAGCACAGTCGCCCTCTTCCTCTTCAACAATCATAGCCTCGCCAGCATGAAAACTAACTTGCTCTAATGTATTGGACTGTTCGGATGCCAAAACCGCAATATCATTCCTAAACGGAATGTCTAGCAACCAATCTATCATCATACGCAGATTACGCTCAAGTCCTGGCAAAACCTGCAAACATTGATAACGACTGATCCACCAACCAAGCGGTCCCGAGATGCAAAAAGGACCCACTTCAATCATCGAGCGACGCGCCATATGATATATATGACGTTTTCGTATTTTCTGTTCAAAGCTTTTCTGTTCAAAGCCTTGGGTTGATGCCCATGCATTGTAGGCAGCGGCAATACCAATACGCTTTTGCTGCCGCAAATCCAGCGTAGCATTCATTAGAAGTGGGTTAAGGCTGCCACACACGTAGATATCTTTGCGTCCCTGAGCGCGGAGGTATTCATCGGTATCAATAGAGCGATCAATCAAGCGTTCATCCATATAGATAAATGGCTGTCTCTCGAGGCAATTAACAACGGTGGAGCAAGCAACAATAGCCGATTTCAAGCGAATGGATTCGTGAGCAATTGATTCCAACATATCCTGCATGTACTGAATGCGATAGCGATCAAGTACTTTATTGCGAGCGACAAATGTACGACTGGAGCTATCTATGCCGCCTGGTTCCAGCAGAAAAACACCAATAGACTCAGCATCGATGCCAGGATATGCTGTGGCTGCCGCATTGAGCTGGCGTCGTAGCTCAATTGCCGTAGCCGCTCCTTTCTCACCATTACCCAAGACAGCAAACGTCAGCAGGCGCTTTTTCTCATCATAATTTACCAACATGGCTTTCTCAAACTGCTTGATAATGTGCTTGCGAATATGCAAGGCGTCTCCCACGGTCATCAATGGTAAACTGTGCTGAGCAAGTCCAGGATAACGGCTGTAATCTGGTTCGGATTCACGAGCGATAATGAGTTTGTCATAGGCTAACTCTTGCTGCTCACCATCAACACGCAAGGTCAATAGTTGATGCTCACCGGATTGAATGCGTTCAACTTCGGCAGATATGAGATTAACTGAGGAAAATATACGCCGTAATGGATTTAGCATGGCTCCTGGCTGTAATGAGCCCCCCACCACCTCGGGTAGCAGTGGCGAAAAGACAAAGTGCAGGTCTTTAGCGATCAGCGTTACACTGACGTTGCTATAGCGCCCTATCAGTTTCTCCAGTTTCAATGCCGCAGCAATGGCCCCAAATCCCGAACCGATAATTACAATATGAGCAGCCTTGTCTTTGGCGACGGGCTTCTGCCAGTGGCCAGCAGCATTGAATAAAAACGTCAACATCACGCCGTAAAACAGCATGTGGGCTGTCATCGACTCAGGTAGAACACTAGCGAAAAATATGAACGCACCAAGCAAAAACAAAGACATCGGCCGCATCAACACACCTAGCAATAAGAATATGCCAGTCATAGTCTCTACAACCGCCATAATCAATACGAATAGCTCGGGATTCCAGCTGAGAATGGGGACTTCATAAATATTAATAATACCTAACGCCAAATTAGGCTGCAGTACTTTGAAATAAACACCGAGATAAAGAAAGTTTAACCCAGCCATGATCCGCAAGATAAATTGAGCACGCGTTCTTGGTATGGACGCAAGTTTATCCGCCAAGCGCCGACCCCACTGTGGAGTGGGCATGGGGATATAGTGTGAACCACCGCCTTGCAATATCAGGTAGAGCCCGACCCCTAATAGCGCAGTTAAGTAGGTAAGCATCATCTGCCCGAACAGGTACCACCCTAGGCCGACTAAACCAGCCAGCAATAGTGCCGTTAACCGCGTATAAATACCAAATAGCAGCATCAGACCGAGGCCTAACTGCACATACTTCAACCACATCCACTCCGGAGACAATAGCCGCAATTCCAGGTCTGGCGCGAAAAGAGTTGGACTTTCCATCACGGCATTACCCAATCTTGGCTCTAAAGCAAAGGTTGAAGAAATCAGCGCCCAAGCAGCGCAAAACCGTAGGATGACCGATGCATAATCGCCATATGAACTAAGACGAACCTGTAAATCAGCAAACAGCTCGCGAGCCCCTGTTTGTCCAAGTCGAACCCAGCCAACCGCGAATAAAAACGCAATGGAAAGCACGCAGATATTGGCAATGCCCCACTGAGTGAAAATGGCAGGTTTTGGTTTGGCACTCCACTCCAGCACTTCGGCTGGTGATAAAATCCATCCCTCGTGAGCAAAAACAGGAAAGGCGGTAACTAGTACCACGAACATAAACATCCAGCGCTTCATGATTGGTCTCCTATCGAACATCCACCTGTCTTCAGTGCCATAAGTATTTTTAATTTATTGTTTACGACTCAAGCATTATACCCATGGTATTTGTAGGGACAAAAGCCTTCCTTTGATATTTTGCGTTATCGACATTTCTCGCTACAATATTCCGTCTACAGAAAAACAAAGGCTAGAGAATGAATACGAATCTTCGATTATCTTGCATAGTCATAGCGCTTGGCTACGCTACGGCGGGATTCAGCTCCCCCACCACAAGTGTTAAAGCCGACAACGCAACATCTGCTGACATGCCGACAAAAGCAGCAGCCCCAGCCTCGCCAAAAGAAAGTGAGAAACTGCAGACCCCCCCCACCCAAACAACAGCTCCAGACTCAACTCAAAGCTATCTAATGGCCAGACACGGTGAGTGCCTGGATATCAAGATTCTAGCTGCTGAGGATAAACTTCTAGAGGGCGCTACCGATCTGGTTTCGCTACGTAAAGTGCTTGATGCGAAAGGAAAATCCTATAAGGAAGAGCCTTATCATGACATTAAGGGTATGACCAAATTCACAATCGTCGAAGACAAATTCACCATGCTTTTGGTTAACAAGGTTTACTGTAAGACCTTTGTGACGAAGTAAATTGCATATCTAGGTTTATGAAGGGATAAATTCAGCGCTATCTAGATGTGGCAGCTTAGTATTGGCGGCGCCTTGCTGCCAGGCAAGTGCCATACTCGACTCATTGACGTCCCAAAGTGCAAACTGCCAGTCAGCGCCATTCATATCGATCTGAGAAAGATCGACAGATACCTGATTTTCGTTCAATAAAAATTCAATCTTGCGCGGCGCAATGGTTAATCCTGTTCCCAAAGCTTTAAGGAAGGCCTCTTTTAACGTCCATAACGTATAAAAATAATGATATGCTTCATAACCTGACAGCTTTTCAAGAGTGGCTTGTTCACTCTCGGTAAAAACCGTCTTTGCCACCTGCAAGCGCTTTGCTCTACTGCTGTCAATATGCTCAACATCGAGCCCAAGATCGTAGCGTTCGCTAACCGCGATGGCAATGGTATCGCGAGTATGGGTCACATTAAAATAGGCCAGAACACCCTGCTCTTGCATTGCCAAAACCGGCTTTCCCTTCGCTTGCTTTGAAAATCGCCAGTCTGCTGGAGCAATATGCGGATACAACTGTGATAGATAGCATCGTATCAACGCACGGGTAACTAATGAACTATGCTGGGACTCTGGGCGAATAAATCGCAGTATTTTGACTCGCTCATCATCCGAAACCATAGACCAATAATAATCAATCAAAGCAGGATCGACTATGTCACTGGGCTTACACCAGCGAATATAAATGGTGTCAGATTGAGCGGGCATTTTTAGAGAGGAACAACAGGATAGAAAGGAGCAACAGGCGCCCCAAAGAGGCGCCTGTTAGATAGACATTAAGCCGGAGCGACTTCGATAACTTTTGCTTTTGCTTCGTTAGCCGCTTTCTGGAACGATTCAATCTGGTCAAAATTCATATAACGATAAATTTCGCCAGACATTGAGTCCAGTTTTTGAGCGTATTGCATATACTCATCAGGGCTAGGCAGCTTGCCTAAGATAGCTCCAACAGCTGCCAGCTCAGCAGACGTTAGATAGACATTGGCTCCATCGCCCAAACGGTTAGGGAAGTTTCGAGTCGAGGTGGATAGCACGGTGCTGTTTGGTGCAACACGCGCCTGATTCCCCATACACAATGAGCATCCAGGCATTTCCATACGCGCGCCAGAACGACCATATATGTTGTAATACCCTTCTTCCATCAAAGTGTGTTGATCCATTTTAGTTGGTGGCGATAACCACAAACGCGTCGACATGCCGCCTTTGTAGGAATCAAGCAATTTACCCGCCGCCCGGAAGTGGCCAATATTAGTCATACAAGAACCAATGAAGACCTCATCCACTTTGTCGCCAGCAACATCAGACAGTAGCTTGGCATCATCTGGATCATTTGGACAACAAACGATGGGCTCTACGACTTCGCTTAGGTCAATCTCGATAACCGCAGCATACTCAGCATCATCATCGGATTCCATCAATTCAGGATTATCCAACCAAGACTCCATCGCTGCCGCACGGCGCTCAAGCGTACGAGGATCACCATAGCCTTCGTTGATCATCCAACGTAGCAACGTGATATTTGAGCGTAAGTATTCAGCTACTGCATCTTCTTCCAGCTTGATGGCACAGCCTGCAGCAGAGCGCTCAGCAGAGGCGTCGGAAAGCTCAAACGCCTGCTCAACAGTCAGCCCTTTAAGGCCTTCAATCTCCAGAATACGACCAGAGAATATGTTTTTCTTGCCTTTTTTCTCTACCGTTAATAAACCTTGCTGGATGGCATAGTATGGAATGGCGTGAACCAGGTCGCGCAATGTGATGCCTGGCTGCATTTTACCTTTAAAACGAACCAATACAGACTCAGGCATATCCAGTGGCATAACGCCCGTTGCTGCCGCAAAGGCGACTAATCCAGAACCAGCAGGGAAAGAAATCCCCATAGGGAAACGGGTATGTGAATCACCTCCTGTACCGACAGTATCAGGCAATAACATACGGTTCAACCAGCTATGGATGATGCCGTCACCAGGACGCAACGAAACACCACCACGTGTTTGAATGAAGTCGGGCAAGGTATGCTGGGTATCGATATCAACGGGTTTTGGATAAGCCGCCGTATGACAGAATGACTGCATAACCAGATCCGCAGAGAACCCTAAGCAAGCCAAATCTTTTAGCTCATCTCGCGTCATTGGCCCGGTTGTATCTTGCGAACCGACGGTTGTCATTTGTGGCTCACAGTAGGTTCCTGGTCGGATACCTTCAACACCACAGGCTTTGCCCACCATTTTCTGTGCCAATGAAAAGCCTTTACCCGAATCGACTGGAGCTGTCGGCTTGCGGAAAAAGTCCCCTTCATCAAGTCCTAAAGCTTCACGGGCTTTCAGGGTCAAGCCACGGCCAATGATCAAGTTGATGCGGCCTCCGGCTTGCACTTCGTCCAGCAGAACTTGCGACTTAAGTGCGAATTCAGAAATAACCTCGCCAGATTCGGATAAGATTTTGCCATCGTATGGGCGGATCTCAATAACATCGCCCATATTAATGTCATCAACAGGGGCTTCGAATACCAAAGCTCCAGCATCTTCCATGGTGTTATAGAAAATTGGCGCTACCTTACCACCAATACAGATGCCGCCGCCCTTCTTATTCGGTACACCAGGAATGTCATCACCAAAAAACCACAACACCGAGTTAGTAGCAGATTTACGAGATGAACCGGTACCAACCACATCACCAACAAAGGCAACCGGATAACCTTTCGCCTGAACATCTTCAACTTGCTGCATAGGGCCAGTAACGCCATGCTCTTCAGGCTCAAGACCTTCACGCGTCATTTTGTACATGGCACGAGCATGCAATGGAATATCCGGGCGCGACCAAGCGTCAGGCGCTGGAGACAAATCGTCGGTGTTGGTTTCACCCGTTACTTTAAACACGGCGACTTTGATGCTTTCAGGCACTTTAGGACGATTAGTGAACCATTCCGCATTGGCCCAGGATTCAAGCACAGATTGAGCATTCTGATTGCCCGCTTTGGCTTTTTCAGCAACATCATGAAATGCATCAAACATCAGCAACGTGTGTTTTAGCTCATCCGCGGCAAGGGTTCCCAGTGTCTCATCATCAAGTAATTCAACCAACGTTGCGATATTGTAGCCACCATGCATATTACCCAACAACTTGATCGCCTGGGTTTTATCGATGAGAGGGCTTGTGGCCTCGTCTTTTAAAATAGCACTTAGGAAACCCGCCTTAACATAGGCTGCTTCATCAACCCCTGGAGGAACGCGATTTCCAATAAGATCAAGAATGAACGCTTCTTCACCTTCAGGTGGGTTCTTGAGAAGTTCAACAAGCTCTGCGACTTGCTGGGCATTTAAAGGCTTGGGTACAACACCTTGCTCGGCACGTTCTGCAACGTGTTTACGATAATGATCTAACACGAATAATATCCTCACAATGATCGTGGTTAACCTGTTCGATAGCTGCGTTTTCAAGAATCTTTGCTATCACCAGTTAACGCCAGTTGCTGGTAACAAAGCCCTCTCACGCCAGCTTATCGCTGAGGTTGGGTTAAATTGTAGATAGGTTTAACGCTTATTTTGTGTGCGTGGGATGGCCAGCATTTTAGCATTTATCAAAATTTATCGCCATGTTGCAACAACAGGTAATGTAAATTGATAAAACACAGATTTGTCACTTCATGTCAGATTATGAAGTGATTAAGGCCGATGGGCTGCATAAATAGTCATGCTGGTACAAACGTTCGCCCAGAACCACAGCCCCAAGGGCCACCCAAAGCCCAATACTAATGAGTATCCCACCAAGCAATTTCTTGGCAATAGCATGCTGAAAAACACTCTGAAAAGACTGCCCAGCAAAAGACAAGCCGAGCAAGGCCGGAAGCGTGCCAATTCCGAAAAGCAACATCAACAAAGCGCCATCGAGTGCTCCACCGTATGCGCTAGCCCAAAGCACACTGGAATATATCAGCCCACACGGCATCATTCCCCATAATAATCCAAGTAAAAACGCATCGGATATTTTTTTAGGGGGTAATATGGCTTGGGTATACTTATTGGCTATTTGCCAGGTAAAAGCCAATTTTTTTTCGATATAAACAAGCCCAAACCACCACCTGCCAATATATAGCCCCGCAGCAATCAACAAAACACCACTGAAAAAACGAAGTCCTACCGCAAACCACTGTGACACGCCCCATAAAAGAAGTGCCCCGACGGCTCCTAGTAAAGAATAAATGGCCAGTCGCCCTGCGTGATAGACCAGCGGTAGCCACTGCTTTTGTGGACTGGAAATGGCCAATGCCAGCCCACCACACATGCCAAGACAGTGCACCGAGCTTGAAATGCCCATGACCAAAGCTGTCACCATAGCCGTTGGATCAATCACGCTTTGGCATATCCTTCGTGAGTTCATCCGTCGCATTGTCATTATGACACGCTTCTTTACCATCAAGCTCATAGCGACCATCAAGCTCGTCATCATCAAACAATATGTCCCGTGATGCGCGGTCTAAATCATCATATTGGCCACTGTCCACCGCCCAAAGAAATACAGCAATGGCCACAACCACAATAACGATAGCCAGTGGAATAAGAAAATACATTGCTTGCATTCTGTTTCTCCCAACGCTTTAGCGAGTTATTTTCGGGTGATACGACTCGCATTAATAATGACAATCAGAGAGCTTAGCGACATACCAATGGCCGCCAGATAGGGGGGAACCCAACCCGCCATAGCAACGGGTAAAACCGTCACATTGTAACCAATTGCCCACATTAAATTCTGGACAATGATACGTCGTCCCGTCGCAGCCAGCTCAAACATATGTTTAAGGCTTGCCAGATCATTGGATACTAATAACATATCAGCATTCGCTTGCGCTAGATGGGTGCCCTCTCCCATTGCTACAGACACATCACTGGCACTCAAGACCGGAGCATCGTTCATACCGTCACCAATCATCAAAACGGCTTCACCACTGGACTGCCAGTGCTTTACTTGCGCTAGCTTTTGTTCCGGCATACTTCGCGCGTAAAAATCTTCTATTTGACACTGCCTTGCGACCTCGGCGACCTTATCCATTCTATCGCCAGAAAGCAGGGATAGCTTTAAACCAAGCTGGTTTAGCCAGGAAACGGTGGTTGCTGCATTTGGCCTAACGTTATCTGATAGATAAAATCCAGCGATGACAGCACTCTCTGTTGCTAGATATATATCGCATGGTTGACTAGGTTTATGGCTCTTGGCACTGATCCATTCGGCCGAGCCTAAATACCAAACCTGCCCACCGATTTCTCCAGAGACTCCTCTCCCTACCTCTACAGCAGGCCGACTAACAGAAACCCGAGTCTGCATGCGTTGCACTAAAGCCTGAGCGATTGGATGGGATACATATTGCTCCAGGCCAGCTGCAATATCAAAGCATTGCTGAGCGGTATAGTTGGGATCAAAGGCTTCAACCCGAGATATCTGTATATCTCCGCTGGTTAAGGTGCCGGTTTTATCAAATACAACGCGTTTAATACTGGCTATTTGCTCTATCACTTCACTGCGAGTGACCACAATCCCTTTAGAAGCCATAGTTTGAATGGTATTAACGATTGCAGCCGGTGTGGCTAATGACAAGGCACATGGGCAGGTTACCACCAATACTGAAAGTGTCACCCAAAAGGCATCATCTGAGAGCAATACAAAATGCCAGACAGTGTAAGTCGCTAGGCTAATCAACAACACCGCGCCCACAAACCAGGATGCCCAGCGATCAACTATGGCGATCGATTTTGGTCTGGTAGACATCGCAGCATCCATTAGATGGGATATTTTACCAATCAAAGACGAAGCGTGTGTGGCAGTAACTTTCACTTGAATGGGGCTTTCCTGGTTAACTGAGCCACCATATACTTTGTCGCCAACCCTCTTTGTGATGGGTAGAGACTCTCCAGTCAATAAGGCTTCATTGACTTGGGTCGTTCCGCTCACTACCACGCCATCGCTAGGGATAATCGCACCACTTGCCACCAGCACAATATCGTCAGGCAGTATCGACTTTGCAGCAACCTGCTGCCAACCATCTGGCGTCTTTTTATGGGACGTCACAGGTAATTCAGCGCCAGCGCTAATAAAGTGGCGCAGACCTTTGGTCCGAGTCTGGTGCTCAATAAACCGACCACACAACAAAAAGAACACAAACATGGTCACCGAATCATAGTAAACCTCTCCCTCGCCGCTAAAAGTCGCATAGGCACTGGCACCAAAAGCAAGTATTAGTGCAATAGAGACAGGGACATCCATATTTAGCTGTCTACCGCGCAGGCCACGCCATGCTTTGTGGAAAAAAGGAAAGCCACTGTAAAATACCACCGGAACCGCAACAATCAGACTGACCCAATGCAGAAAAACCTGATCTTTGCTATCCATCCCTTGCCAGGCACCAGCATATAGCGCGACTGCAAACATCATCACCTGCATCATGCCAAAGCCAGCAACCCCCAACCGCTTCATTAAGCGCCGACTTTCGCTATTTGCGGTTTGCTGCCTTTTAACTTCATTATATGGATGAACGGTATAGCCGAGCTGATGAACACATTTCACCAACTGACTGAGTAATACCTTTGATGCATCGAATTCAATGATGAGTTTGTGGCTAGTAGAAATCAAACTCGCTCGCCATACGCCCTCTATTTGGGCCAGACGCTTTTCGATTAGCCAGCCACATGCAACACAAGTAATACCTTCAACCAGTAGTTTAGTTGTTGCTCTGTGTTCGATAACATCGGTGAAGTCTTGATTAAATACCGAGTCATCATAAATGGCAAAAGAGGTTACTGATGCGCTCTCTTCCCCCACCTTAACCGAGGCGCGATCACGCTTGTGGTAGAAGCTATCCAATCCGCTGTCCGTAATGGTTTGCGATACAGCCATACAACCCGCACAACAAAAATACCTAGACTTCCCAGCAATATTTGCCGAGAAGTCAGCTCCTTCAGGAATGGATTCAGCACAGTGAAAACAAGAAGACATCTATTTGTGTGGCGTAATTATGGGTGTAGCGTAATAGGTGCCTTTATTGGGAAGTAACTTGACCCGATCACCCGCCACTGCTCTTCCAGAGCATCTAATGTAAAATGATAGTTGCCTTCTGCGACCGAATCTAGCGCAATCACATTACAATCGCCGTCACTCATGGTAAAAGCCAGATGCTGGTCAAAGTGAGCCAAAGTAGCATGCTGCATGGTCAGTTCAAACTGCTGATTATTACTGTTTCCTTGAACACAGAGTTGGATAGCTTGATTGCGGTAGTTCAGTTCAACCGTGATATTTTTAGATGCCGCCAGAGCATTTTTTTCCATTCTCTGATTTAAAGCCAAACCGCTCTTGTAGTAATCATCATCAACTAAGGTATCCGCATTGCGGATCGCAAGAAACAACATATTTACGCCAGCTATAACAGTCAACCCAGGAATGGCAATAATAAACCAGGGCCAGAACTGCTTATACCAAGGTTTGCTGTCGGTCTTTTCTAATCGATTACTCATCGAGGTATCCTTTGTCCCAGAACAGGCCCTACAAAGCGCCCTTCTTCCAACAAAACAAAATCATTAAGATCATCACAAACCACACGAACATTAACACTGTTACTCGCTTTGGTTAGTAAACCGGGATCAACCTGCATTCGCGCTACATGAGTCTTTAATTCACCAGCAGGTATAATGATTTCTTTGTCGCCCAATAGGGTTATTGGTCCCGCTTCCACTAAAGAAAATTCACAGCGATGTGGTCGTTGCTCTTTATTAATAAACTTGAAGGTATAAATATTCTCGACCATACCTTCAACCGTTTCACGATAGAGCTGGTTGCGATCACGAATGATATCAAGACCAATTGGAGCACGCTGAGAAATAGCGTAGCCCAAGCCTCCCAGCAGCCCCAGCAATACGGCAGCGTAGATAAAAACACGGGGACGAAACACCTTGAGATGGCCGGTTTCCATTGACTCTTCGGTACTATAACGAACCAGGCCTCGGTCGTATCCCATCTGATCCATAACGCCATTACAGACATCAATGCAGGCAGCACAACCTATGCACTCGTATTGGAGACCATCACGAATATCGATACCCGTCGGGCACACTTGGACACACAACTTACAGTCGATGCAGTCGCCCAAACCCAGCGTAGCCGGTTCTACATTTTTCTTGCGTGAACCTCTGCTTTCACCTCGCTCTTCATCGTAGGTAATAATGAGCGTGTTCTTATCGAACATAGCACTTTGGAAGCGCGCATAGGGGCACATGTAAATACAGATCTGCTCACGCAACCATCCTGCATTACCATAAGTTGCCAAGCTGTAGAATAGAATCCAGAAAGTTGCCCAAGGACCAAGGTTGAGACTAACTATTTCACCGAATAAGCTATCTACTGGAATAAAATAGCCAACAAAGCAAAAACCGGTAAACAGTGAGTAGACTATCCAGACCCCATGCTTAGTGAACTTCTTGCGGATCTTTTCGCTGTTCCACGGCATCTTATCCAACCGCATTCTGGCGTTTCGATCCCCCTCAATATAGTGCTCAATTTTTAGGAAGATCTTGGTCCAAACCGTTTGCGGACAAGCATAACCACACCACAACCGTCCAGCCAAGGCAGTAAAGAAAAACAAGCTGATGGCCGCGATTACCAACAGCAAACCAAATAAGAAGAAATCCTGAGGCCAGAAGGTGATGCCGAAAATATGAAACTCTCGACCCGGCAAATCAAAAAGAATCGCCTGCTGTCCGTTCCACTGCAGCCATGGAGTGCCATAGAATATACCCAATAACACAATAGCCGCTATCACACGCAATGTGTGATAGCGGCCTTGAACAGCTTTCGGATAAATTTTGTCCGGCTTTTGGTATAAATCGACCGTTTCGATTATCTGCGGTTTAGACTTATCCTGCTTTTGGTGTGTTGAACTCCCTTTCCTGTTCGAGTCTTTCTCACTCATGACTTAGACTGTACACATAGGCAGCCAATACATGCGCTTTGTCCTCTCCAAGGATATCCTCATGTGCTGGCATAATGGCATTCCGTCCGTAACGGATGGTGTTCTTAATAACCGTGGGAGAGCCACCAAACAGCCAGATTGTATCGGTCAGGTTAGGAGCACCCAAGGCCGTATTCCCCTTACCCTCAGGGCCATGGCATGCCATACAATTGGTGTTGTAAAGGCCTTGACCTGCTTTGACCATTTGCTCATTTAGCCCAGTTCGGCCACTCAGGCTCATAACAAACTGAGACACTTCATTGACCCCCTTTTCACCTAAGCTATCTAACCAGCCAGGCATTACTCCGTTTGCTCGTCCTTTTAAAATAGTGGTTTTTATAGCTTCTGGCGTGTCGCCATATAACCAGTCATTATCGGTTAAATTAGGAAATCCAATCGCTCCACCCGCATCGGCACCGTGGCAAACCGAGCAATTATTCATATAAAGTCGCTGACCGATTTCCAACGCTTTTGCATCTTTAGCCAACTCTGGTATAGAAGTTTTCGCCAGCTCGGTATAAAGCGCATCAAACTTGGCATTATGTGCCTCGACAGCCTCATCATGCTCACCAGTAGAAGACCAACCTAATACTCCACCAAAATTACCCAACCCAGGATAAAGAATGAAATAGATAGCGGCGAAAATTAACGTTAGATAAAATTTCCATAACCACCAACGTGGCAACGGATTATTGTACTCTTCAATGCCATCAAAACTATGACCAGTGGTTTCCTTTTCCAGTTCTTCCGCTGCCCCTTTACGGGTTACCATCAGAAGCCATAGGATCGCTAGCAGTGAGCCAACGGTTAGTACGATTACATATAAACTCCAGAAACTAGTCATTGCCAGCCTCCCTTGTATTTTTTGCTAACGATTCATCATCTTCTTCGAGGGGTAATCTTGCGGCTTCATCTAACACCGACTTACTGCTTCG
>DFOV01000192.1 GCA_002376965.1 Gammaproteobacteria bacterium UBA3532 | reverse complement strand
CGCGAATACCTATGGGAAAATGGTTTGGTAAAATCACAGGTCGTCGCTGGTAAAGAAAAAGAAGGCGATAAATATAAAGACTATTTCGAATTCAACGAACCATTAAAAGCTATCCCCTCTCATCGAGCGCTGGCTATTTTCCGTGGCAGAAACGAAGGTATTCTTCAACTATCTATTGTGCCTAATACCAGCTTGCTTGAGGACGAAAAAGCCTCTAATCCGTGCGAGGGTATGATCGCAAAAATTCACGACGTCCAAATGACGGGAACCGCCGCATCAGAATGGTTTACAACGGTGATCCGCTGGACCTGGCGCGTGAAGCTGCAATCGCATATGGAAACGGAACTGTTTTCACGCATTCGTGAAGCAGCAGAAGGCGCGGCAATTGAAGTATTCAGCCAAAACCTAAAAAATTTATTAATGGCAGCTCCGGCTGGCAACAAAACAACCATAGGCCTTGATCCCGGCCTGCGTACCGGCGTGAAAGTCACCGTGGTTGATGGCACCGGCAAGCTGCTCCACCATGGCACCATATTTCCTCATCCGCCGCAAAATGCCTGGGACAAATCGATTCGTTCACTAGCAGCCATCGCGGCTCAATGTAAGGCAGAGCTGGTCAGTATCGGCAACGGAACCGGCTCCAGAGAAACCGACAAATTAGTCGGCGAATTGATGAAAAAGCACCCTGAGCTTAAGTTGAAGAAAATTATGGTCAATGAGGCAGGCGCTTCGATTTATTCTGCCTCTGAATTTGCCGCCAAAGAGTTCCCTGATCTTGATGTCTCACTGCGTGGCGCGGTATCTATCGCTCGACGCTTACAAGATCCGCTGGCCGAACTGGTTAAAATAGAGCCTAAAGCGATAGGTGTTGGCCAATATCAGCACGATGTCAGCCAGGTTCAGTTGGCCAGAAGCCTTGATGCGGTCGTAGAAGATTGTGTAAATACTGTTGGTGTTGATCTCAATACCGCCTCTGCACCACTGCTGGCCCGTGTATCTGGCCTCAACCAGACACTAGCGCGCAATATCGTCAGTTATCGCGATAGCAACGGACGTTTCACATCGCGAGAGCAACTAAAAAAAGTTGAACGCTTAGGTCCGAAAGCTTTTGAGCAGGCTGCTGGTTTCTTGCGCATTCTTGAAGGAGAAAACCCGCTGGATCGTTCGGCAGTGCATCCTGAGGCTTATCCTGTCGTCGAAAAAATCGTCGCCCAATCAAGCAAGCCGGTCGAGCAGTTACTTGGTGATGCGAGTTATCTAAAAACACTGCAAGCGGCAAACTATACCGATGAAAAATTCGGTATCCCAACGGTAACCGATATTCTTAAAGAGCTGGAAAAGCCCGGACGTGATCCGCGTGGCGAATTTAAGACCGCAGAGTTTAAAGAAGGGGTTGAGTCGATCAAAGATCTCAAGCCCGGCATGGTGTTAGAAGGCGTCATATCTAACGTGACGAATTTTGGTGCCTTTGTCGACATCGGTGTACACCACAACGGCTTGGTTCATGTTTCACATATGACTGACAAATTTGTCAGCGACCCGATGGACGTGGTGAAAGCAGGTGATATCGTTAAAGTCAAAGTGCTGGAAATTGATACTCAACGCAATCGTATTGCTCTCACTATGCGCATGAGTGATCCAGTTGAGCCTGGTACTAGCAACAATAAAGCGAAACCGGCACCTTCTGGCGGTAATAAGAGCCGTGGCAGCCATCAGCGTCAATCAAGAAACAAGCAGGCTCCTGTTGCCAATTCAGCCTTTGGTGATGCTTTAGCCGCCGCGCTGAAAAAGAAGTAATATAGTCACATCTTAGTCTTTCATTTTTCCTAACTATCCAAGCCGCACTTACCGGCTTGGATAGCATGCTTGGGTATATTCGCATTGGCGAAATAGCTCAGAGTAGACTAATGTTTAAACAACATGGCGCTTCACTCGATAATTCGCTTTTTACTCCTGTTTCTTACCGTCCATGCCTGCCAGGCTATGGAGAGCGTCACCCTGCAACTGAAATGGGAGCACGAATTTCAGTTCGCAGGCTATTATGCGGCTAAATGGCAAGGTTACTATAGCGACGCAGGCATAGACGTAGAGATCAAGTCTGCATTCGAAGAAGACGGTACTTACCTAAGTCCAACAGAGCAAGTTAGCCAAGGTAAAGCTGACTTTGCGATCGGCTCTTTAGACATATTGTTAGAGCGCGATAGAGGAAATGAGCTGGTTGTTTTGGCTCCGATTTTTCAACGAAGTCCGGTGGCCGTTTTCGCCCTTGACTCTACGCCAATTGATAGCCTTTCACAGCTGGCTAAGTTGCGCATCGGTGCCGCTACCAGCCAGGCTGCCCGCATTGAGTTAGAAGCGCTTTTCCGTGCCCGAGGGTTTAACTATGACAAGCTTCAATTCGTTGATGCGCCGGTCGCCGTATCCAGCCTGGTATCGGGGGAAGTCGATGCCATCTTTACGTACGAAATTTCAGCAAGCCGACAGGCCAAGGAATTAGGAGTCAGACTAAACAAACTACACCCAGCAGATTACGGGCTTAACTTCTATGGCGACACGCTTTTCACTTCAAGTAAGATAGCAAAAGGCCAACCGGCTTTGGCGCGAGCCTTTACTAAAGCCAGCATCAAGGGCTGGTTATATGCTCTTAATAACAAGGAAGCCATCGCCAAAAAAATCGCAGAAACACTACCTCGCTACCAAATTAAATACGACGATTTATTAGCCTATAATCTTGCATTTGCCAACATCACAGAATCACTGATGGAGTACCCTCAAACCCCGATTGGTTACTCCAGTCGCAATAAGTGGTTTGCCATGAACGATCGCATCCGCCGCCTTGGCATTATTCAAAGCCATTTAAACGTCAACGACTTTATATTCGAAGATCAGTTCAGCCAGCCCACATACGTTATGGCTCCCCTCTTCGTTATACCCTTTGGATTGGCGCTGCTCATATTTTTCTGGCGACATCAATCGTTGATACCCACCGCTTTAGCGACGTTTCTGACCATATCTTTAACAGGCTACGAGGTGTGGCATCTGCTCCAAAGCTATGAAAAAAACGATAACCAAAGACTGCTGCGTGAGCACCTATACAACGTAAGCAACGCACTTGAGGGCAGGTTAAATCAAAACCTGTCTATGATTTCAGGTTTAGCCGCCCATATATCCGCAATTCCTCAGTTACCCCGTGAAGACTTTGATAGCTATGCCGCTGAAATTTTTAAAAAGGACTCCATGCTTATTAGCATTGCAGCAGCTAAGGATTTGAAGATAAGCCATATATACCCCTACAAAGGCAACGAGAAGGCATTGGGACTAAACTACCGCAAACATCCAGTTCAGTGGACATCGGTAGAGCAAGTCATAAAGACAGGTCAAATGGTGGTTGATGGCCCTGTAGAGCTGGTTCAGGGTGGACAAGCATTTATTGGGCGCGCTCCAGTTTATACCGGAACAGATACCAATAGGTATTTATGGGGTATAGTCTCGGCGCCCCTCGATGCTAATGCCCTACTTCACCATCCATCGTTGTCTCCAGAGCATGCTATTCAAATTGCTATTCGTAACAGCGACTCGTCAGCAACTACTTCACCTCCCTTTATAGGTAGCGCAGCTACCTTTGAATCTCCTCATGCGGCTAAAACTGTTATTAACGTTGGCGTGAACACCTGGGAGCTTGCTGCTGTATCACCGGCTTATGATGAAAGTCTGGCGAGACAGCGTTTTATTGTCACAATATCCAGCCTGATTTTGTCGTTACTTATTATTATTGCTGCCCAACTGCGCTTTCGCTATTTGCAAGAAAAGCGTGCGCTTTTGCTAAACATACAAAGCCAACAACGGCTTTTAGAAAAAGTCGGTCAGCTTGGTCGGATTGGCGGCTGGAAACTAGACTCTTCTCTTTCGATCACTCAATGGTCAAAACAAGCCTGTACCGCTCTCCATTTACCTGAACACTTTTTGCCACAAAATCTGATCGACTTATCTTTTCTGTTTAGCCCCAAGGATTTTTCCCTGTTAAAAAACAAGGTGCAAAATACTTTTGACCGCCATGAAACATTTGACATCGAACTACCCATAAACTTGCCTGATAACTCTGAGGGTTGGATTCGGGCCTTAGGTAATATGGGTGATTCGCTCGATGAAAAACACTTGATGATCGGTACGCTACAAGATATTACCGATGAAGTGAAAAACCACCAGTTGATTGAGCACCAAGCGAATTTTGATGCCCTTACTGATCTACCCAACCGCACCTTATTTAATGACCGCCTTGCTCATGCAATTGCGGAAGCGAGCCGCTCACGCACTTTAGTTGGTATTTTGTTTATCGATCTCGACCAGTTCAAACCAGTTAATGATAACCACGGTCATGCAGCAGGGGATAAATTACTTCAACTAGCAGCCCAGCGCATCGCTGATGCAGTAAGAGAGTCCGATACGGTTTCTCGCCTTAGTGGCGATGAATTCGCCGTATTTCTTACCCATATTCATGACTTTCGCGACATATTACGCACAACTGAACAGATCCATGAAGAGATGCAGAAACCTTTTGACCTCAATGATATTACTGTTCATTGCAGTGCCAGTATAGGAATTGCGATCTATCCAAACGATGGCCAACGTGCCCCGGAATTACTGCGTAAAGCTGACCAGGCCATGTACGAAGTAAAATCAAGTGGCAGAAACAGTTGGCAATTTTATACCCAGGCTATGCAGGAAAAATCTGAACGTCGACATCAGCTGCATAATGCGCTAATTACGGCTGTAGACAAGGGCCAACTTGATGTATTTCTTCAGCCCATTTTTGAGCTGAATAGCGGAAGGATCGCTAAGGCAGAAGCCCTTGTTCGCTGGTTTGACGAAAGTCATCACTTTATACCGCCTGATGAGTTTATTCCTATTGCCGAAGAAACGGGCTTAATTAATCGTATCGATCTATTTGTGATGCAAACTGCCGGGCAGTTTCTTGCTTCCATGACCAGCCAAGGGCAACCTATTGAATTAACGGTCAATATTTCACCTCGCCTTTTTCAGACTAAAGACAAAGCGCTGGAACAATGGCAAGAAAGTATCAAGCAGCTCAGGAACGAGTTGCCAATGTGTGTCGAAATTACAGAACGACTATTAACCGATGATAGCATTACCGCACTAGACGTACTCAACGGGCTTAAAGAGCAAGCAATCAACATTGCGATAGATGATTTCGGAACCGGATATTCATCCCTCAGCTATCTAATGCGTTTCCCTGTATCTTGCTTAAAAATCGACCGTAGTTTTGTCCAGTCTATTCATAATGATAAGGCGAGTGACGCCTTGATAGAAACCATTTTGGTGATGGCTCAACGTCTGGAGCTGGAAGTCGTCGCTGAAGGTATCGAAACTCAGGAGCAGCTTGATTTTCTCAAGGCGCGAGGATGTACCTACGGACAAGGTTACTTTTTAGGAAAGCCATCGCCGCGTAAAGCTTTCTCTGAGCAATGGGGGCAACAAGCAGTAGGCTCTAAGTAATAAGCGAACGAATAGACATATCCGCCCACTCCACCGCCTGAACATAGGATTCGGTTAGATCTGGCACAGTTTTGGGGTTAGCCGCTAAAACATCCCAATGAGCTTGTTCATAGTCCAGAACAAGCTTTAATACTTCTCCATGCTCACCAGAGTGATCAAGTAAAGCCATTTTAATTGGCGTACTCAGAATCACAGTATCAAGCAAGTCAATCATATCCGCGTCCATCAGCGCATCAAGAAGCGAAAAGAGCCCCATAACAAAAACCTGATGCTGGATATGCGGATAGAGCTTGGCCGCCACCAGTTCACACATCCGCCCTCGAATCATAGCCGTAACCATCAACTCATTCGGCTTAATATCAACAACCTTTGTCATGGATATGAGAGTGATCCATTGACGTAAATTATCTATACCTAGCAAGATAATTGCGTCTTTAATCGAGTCCACTTCACGGCGCAAACTGAACATTGCACTATTTATATAACGCAATAATTTATAAGAAAGTGTCACATCCTGAGCCAGAATGCGTTCCAGCTCATCAAAATCCAA
>DFOV01000051.1 GCA_002376965.1 Gammaproteobacteria bacterium UBA3532 | reverse complement strand
TAGTAGCAGGGCAATAGTGAAAATACGCACCAAAATATTCACTACGCTGCTACCGCTTATTATCTTGCCCGCCATTGGCGTGGCATATGTTGCCTACTTCGCACTTGAATCTACCTCTACTGCGCTGTTGTATAAAGAGGCGAATGTCCTGCTAGAACAAGTCGCCGCGTCAGAGAAGGCACTATTGTCGTCAGCAAAATCACAAGCATTGATGTTAAGTGCCGATCCGATAGTTAAGAGCTACGCTAAGACATCCAGTGATTATGAAAGATACAGGATCTTACAACCAACGCTGAATAAGACCTTTGAAAGCTTAGCAGCCCATTACCCTTTCTTTTTATCTGCCGCCATCGTTACGGATGACGGAATCGTCGATTTTGTATTTCCTCCCGATGATAACTCACAGCAAGATCTTACTAATATATTACAAGAATCTGAGGTGCTGGTGAGCGATTCCTCATCAAAGGTAAATGCACTCGTTGCAAGAGATTCGCTAGGTCGAAATGCATTGTTTTTAGTTAAGAATTTAACGCAATCGCAAAGTTCTGGTGGGTACTATCTTGTTATCAAGCAAAGCCTTCACCGGTTGGAGCTTCAAACCAAACAAACAGAAATAGCTGAGCTGGGTCGGCTTGCATACGTCGATAGCGGGGGAAACCCAATATTTCCTTACACAGAAACCTGGATGAAAGACGACCTATCTGCCACGGTTTTAGAAAAACTTATTCAGCAAAGTGATGGTCAGAGTGTTGCCAAACGAGTCAACGGCAATAAATACATTCTTACTTGGCGAGCAATTGAAAATGGCCTGAACGTTATCAGTGTTTTGCCCGAAGGTGTATTAAACAAAACACTTAATGGCTTGGTTTTAAAAGTTGCAGCCGTTACTGGTGCCATTATTTTTGTGACCTATTTTTTTGTCTATCTAGCGATATCTCACAATATAATTAGGCCTATCTTGAGATTGAAGTCATTGATGATTAAATTTCAAGACGAGAACTCAAAAAGTGTTGTTGCTCCAAATCAAGACGAATTAGCTGAACTTACCCGAGCATTTAACGACATGGCTGATCATCTCGAGAAAAGCCATAAAACGATCCAACACCTTGCTTCTTACGACACGCTAACGGGCCTGCCAAACCGGCAAACATTTAAAGAATTACTAACCAAAGCGATTGGCCGCGCTCACCGTGATGAAACGACTTTAGCTATATTGTGTGTTGATATAGATAATTTTAAATGGGTGAACGATACCTTTGGGCACGACAAAGGGGATGAGTTGATTCAGGTGATGTCACAACGGCTTATCGAGCGTATTCGACTTGAAGATACGCTGAGCCGACCGTCGCCTGATGGAGTTGTCAGTCAGGTTCTTGGCAGGTTTGGTGGCGATGAGTTTTTTATCCTTTTAGAAAGGGTAAGTAAAAGCTATCAGTCTACAGTTGTTGCCAGAAGGATTCTCAACGAAATATCCAAGCCCCTTACCATAGATGATAAAGAAATTTTCGTTACCGGAAGCATTGGAATAACCATGTTCCCGCACGATGGTAATGATCCCGAATTGCTTCTTCGCAATGCCGATGCTGCGATGTACTCGGCCAAGAAAGATGAGAAAAATAGCTATCAATTTTTTACTCGAACAATGAACGAGTCCGCGCAGAAGAAACTGATGCTTGAGAATAGCCTGCGCAAAGCCATTGAAACCGATGAATTTGAACTGTACTACCAGCCACAAGTTTGTGCACGAACAGGAAAAATTAAAGGAGCCGAAGCTCTTATTCGCTGGAATAGCGAAGAACACGGGATGGTATTTCCAGACTTGTTCATTCCACTGGCTGAAGAAACTGGCCTGATAAAAGACTTGGGGCGGTGGGTTATATTTACCGCGTGTAAGCAAAATAAAGCCTGGATTGAGGCAGGGTATCGGCCAATTAAAGTATCTGTCAACCTTTCAGCAAAACAGCTTACAGGGCCACATCCAGGCCAGGTAATACATGATGTATTGGAGCAAACGGGGCTAGCAGCGAAATACTTGGAGCTGGAAATAACGGAAAGCAGCTTGATGGCGGATGAAGCGGGAGCGATTAACTTGCTCTCTGATGTTCGAAAAATTGGTGTTAGCGTTGCCTTAGATGATTTTGGAACTGGATATAGCTCACTCAGTTATTTACGTAAATTTCCTTTGGATATCCTGAAAATTGACAGAGCCTTTGTTAGAGATCTTGACGAATCAAAACAGGCCCAGGTCATAGCCAAGTCCATTATTAGCATGGCCCATGGCCTGTCTTTGACAACGGTTGCTGAGGGTGTAGAAACCGTTGAACACCTGAAGTACATGCAAGACAACGATGTTGATATTATCCAGGGATACTATTTTTGTCGCCCTGTTCCTGCAGCGGATTTTGAAAAAATGCTTATTGAAAATAAGCAGTTCGACACCTCCACCTTAGGCTCATAAATATTGCCAGTAGAGCAACGAGCCAGCCCATGCTTCCGCCGCCACCGCCAGAGTCGCTCTCTTGAGCAGTGGCTTCTGATTCTTCGTCGGTTATTGGTGTTGCTGGTGTGGGTTCTGGAGCGGAGCTTTGAGGAAGGTATTCTTGAAGCCAATCAGTATACATAGCGATACGCGTGTAGACACCATAGTGGCCAGCACTGGCACAACCAATGCCGAAGCTGGTAACGCCAAATTGATACCAAGCTCCATTGAGTTGAGCAACCAAGGGGCCGCCACTATCCCCAATACAAGCATCCGCTGGTGGTTCGTTACCTGCCGCGCACATCATATAATCCTCAATGGTTAATGTATTGGCTGTTGCGCATTGTTGAATGCTCACAGTGTCCACTAGCGCTTGTTGTAAGGTACCCGGATAGTCGCTACCGATACCCTGGCCGGTGGCTATGTTTTCCCATTCCCAAGCCATCGCACCCCAGCCAAGAATAGTTGCTGTGCTCGGAGGCTGAAAGGTTGCCATTTCAAGTGGTGTCGCAATATTTACTTTCTCGGCCGATACAGGTTCATCCAGTTCTATTAAGGCAATATCATTGTGTTGGAGGTTGCTGTCATCTTGATAGTAATCAGGATGGAGAATAAATCGTCTGCTGGTGTAACGTTTGCCGTTTCCGTTGAGGTCAACGTCGCCAATGTAGACCTCTGTTCCTCTAGGTGACTTGGGGTTGCCTGATGGTCCAACAAGACAGTGAGCGGCGGTTAATATCCAGCGATCTGCTACCAGGCTTCCTCCGCAATACAATGCTTGCTGATTGTCCAGTATAAAAGCGCCCATCAACCCAACCATCCAAGGGTACTCATCCAGTTTGGCTTCATTACCGCCAATGATTTTTGGGCTTTGTGACCAAGTTACTGAGTGTGAAAAAGTCAAAACTACGATAAGGATATTGCGTATCAGCGAAAATGACATGATAGTGAAGCTAGCCTTTAAATTAATTTTCGATCAATTTTATTACTTTGGCTAAATGTTTGCTAGGATTAACATAGGTTTGCTTAGTTGGAGTTTTTTATGGGGGAGAAACGTATATATCCTCGAACCTCAGTTAAATTGAAAGTACTGATCACTCATACGTGTGAAGAAGGGGAGTTTGTCTTTTTGTTAGGAACAAAAGACATTTCAGATGGCGGCATTTTTTTAGTCCATGATGAAGTTGAGTATCTTCCCCCTGTTGGAAGCGTTGTTGATGTTCAAGTGCAGGAACTTGCTATCGAGGCGCCAGTGGTCAAAATGGAAGTTGTGCGAACCGCAGGCGATGGCATCGGGCTGCGGTTTGTCGGTGAGATTTAGTCTCTACGCAGCTTATCTGATACTGCGATAGGTGTTGGGTAGGTCATAACGATATAGCCTGATGAGAATATAAATGTGATCATCGTGGCTACTTGGATGATCGACGATGCTTTTTCGCTCAGTATCCCCAAGTCCAATCCTAACACAGCAATTAGCAGTGAGAATTCGCTAATCTGACCAAGCCTAACGCCCACCTCGCCAGAGCGTTTTTTCTTATCCGTCGATTGACGTAGTAACATTTTGAAAGTTAGTGGTTTAATGGCCAATAGTGATATGCCTATGATGCTGGCTGGTATAATTACGTCGTCAATGACCGTCAGATCGAAGCTGGCGCCAATAGAAAAGAAAAAGATAACCAGGAAAAAGTCGCGCAGTGGTTTTAAGCTTTCAGCAATAAACAGCGATATTGGGCTGGTAGCCAGCGCAATACCAGCAATGAATGCACCTATTTCGTGTGATAAACCGAGAGTATAAGCGAGATGAGCAATACCTAAGCACCAGCCAATGGTTATCAAAAAGACAAATTCATGAATTCGGTCAAACTTAGCAAATAGCTTGTCGAGCAACCACTTTTCTGCAAAATAGGCAATGGCTATGAGAGCGGGTAAGGCTGCCAGCGGCTTCAGTAGTTGCCAAACAGGTAGATCGCCCTGACTAAATCCTTGAAGCAATAACAGCACTACGATGGCGATCAAGTCTTGCAGCAGTAGAATACTAATAATGATTTCGCCGGTTCTTTGATGATGAAGTACAGTGGTTGGCAGGAGTTTTAATCCTATAATGGTGCTTGAAAATATTACCGCGACACCGATGAGTACCGAATCGATCATGCTGTAGCCCATCGCGAGAGGGACGCTGAAACCGACCAATGCAAAAATAATTGAGGATACCGTGGTGACGACGATAGCTTCCTTGAACATGCGTCCGAGTTCTTTGGGTTGAAGGTTCAAACCCAATAAAAACAATAGAAAAATAATACCAATGTGAGCAATCTGCTTAATTGTCATCTGATCGGTTACTAGACCGGCCACAGATGGCCCGCAAACAATCCCCAGCGCGATATAACTGATGATAAGCGCCTGGCGTGCGTATAAAGCCAACGTGGCAAAAATAGCCGCACCGGTGAATATCAGGAAGATGTTAAAGACAATATCGTGATGCATATTATTGGTAGATAAACTGAGTGAATAGAATTTCGTTAATTACTGGCCGCCCAACTTCTTCTTTCATAAGTGTGCCTAAAGTTTCCTTTAGTTCGTCGCGTAACGATTCTCTGTATTCGAGAGAGCTAACCTGATTTTTATTTAAACTAAACAGACGCTCCAGAATGGCATCTCGCAGTAATCCGTGATGGATATGCACTGTATCTACATCATCTTTAGAGCCAACCTGCACCTGAATATCCGCTCGAATGTAGCCCAGCTTCCCTCTTTTTGTTTTTTGAAAGTTGGTTACGAAGCCTGGTTGAAATTGATAATAGTATACAGATGGCACAGTCTTATCTTCTTCTGAGGCGCTCAGCCCTGGCAATGTTGCCAAGAAAAAGACGAGGAGAAGGAGGTATCTTGTCACTGATTTCATAGCAATCCAAAATTTGAGGGAGATACATTTCGATATGTCATGTTAACAATGTTAATATCATTGCTTAAATTTATCTAAGTTTCTTTTACATTCTTTACAATAATTTATGTTTGGTTTTAACAAAATAGTGGTAGCAGCTTCCCCAACAGCCCTGCACTCGAAGGTATCTAAAATCTAATGCAGCGTAGTCAATATGGTTGGTTTGATGTTGGTTCTGCGAAAGATAGGCGTTTATCTGTTGAGCAGCGACACTGGATATGGGATCAAACGTCACTAACCGATAAGCTCAGAGTCTTGGCGCATGGTGATTTTGAGGTGCAAGTGTTGAGCGAACGACGCACGCTGCCAAGACAGGATGAGCAAGTGTTTATTAGTAGCACTTGTCGACGTGGTGTTAAGCGAAGAGCTATTGCTTGGGTACGAGAGGTGTATTTGATTTGCCAAGGACGCCCGTGGGTCTATGCTCGTAGCGTTTTACCTCTAGGTCAAAAAGGCGCACTCACGCGCCAGATATTTCAACTAAAGTCACGGCCTTTGGGTGAATTTCTTTTTTCTCATCCTGATATATATCGTAGCTCTGTTCAAGGGGGGGAGTGGCGTTGGCCTCTTCCTAGCAAGGTGCCTGACGAGTTCGCAAATAAGCTTATTGCCAGGCGGTCATTGTTTAATATTCAAGAGCATCCATTGTTGGTACAGGAAGTATTTCTCCCATATTCACCGGTTTATCAACATTCAACACCTCAGCAATCACAAAATATTTGAGTAGACACAATGAAGCAATCGACCACATTAAAGTCACCCATGGAAGTTACTTTCACTTGGCAGGAAAAGCTGGTCTGTTATGCGAAGCTCTGTCGTTTGCATCGGCCGATAGGGATCTTTCTGTTGCTTTGGCCAACCCTCTGGGCTCTTTGGTTGGCCGCAAAAGGAATACCTCCGATCCATGAATTGATCGTGTTTGTTTTGGGAGTGGTGACTATGCGCTCGGCGGGCTGTGTTATCAATGATTTTGCTGATAGAAAAATCGATGGTCATGTCCGGCGAACCAAAGATCGGCCGATTGTGGCTGGTTGGGTATCCGAAAAAGAAGCGTTAGCGGTTTTTGGCGTGTTAGTCGTTTTGGCGTTTTTATTGGTACTTAGTCTCAATTGGTTGACGATTTATATGTCTGGCGTAGCTGTATTTCTAGCCGCAATTTATCCATTTATGAAGCGCCACACTCATCTGCCGCAAGTCTTTCTTGGCGCCGCGTTTGGTTGGGCGATACCTATGGCTTATACAGCTATTCGAGGTGAGTTATCGGTAGAAACCTGGATTTTATTTGCTACCATGCTGATGTGGACCGTAGCTTACGACACGCTCTATGCAATGACTGACCGAGCTGATGACCTAAAAATTGGTGTCAAATCAACAGCTATTCTTTTTGGCGAAAATGATAGGATCATAGTTGGTACTATTCAGGGAATAACGATCCTTGGCTTGTTGATGCTTGGAGCTGGCTTGAAGATGGCTTGGCCTTATTACACCGGTATTGGTGTTGCTAGTCTTTTGTTTGTATATCAACACTGGTTAATTCGAGAGCGTGAAGAAGGGCAATGTTTTAAGGCCTTTTTAAATAATCATTACGTTGGTCTGGCGATTTTCGTTGGCATAGTGCTGAACTATTCGATGGTTTAGTGCTTAAAAAGAGGTTCTAAGGAGACATCATGTACGATAGCGATATGCTTTTTCTGGAAAATAACACGCCTATTCCATTGGCAACATCCTTATATCGCTCTGCCAATCAGCATGGAGTATTCAGTATTTCACAATGGTTGGCATCTATTAAAGATGAGCAACTGGATTACCTGGGAGAGCTAATTGTTGATAGTAAGTCGGGAACCGAGAAAAAGGTGAATGCGCTTGGTGAGTTAATGGCTGTTTCTTCGATCATGGTTTTGCTGGAAACTGATCGTGATATCAATGATTACAACGCCTTTACCCAGGAGTCGTTAAATGGCGATTCTATCCGGTATGCGAAATACATCGGCGCGCTTAATCTGTTTTTTACCGTAGAGAAGCTTCGGCGTAAAGGTCATGCCTGCTGGGAGGGTAATGCGAAGCTAAGTGAGCTGGGTAATGGTGCGCAGTTGAAGTATTCCAAGCAAGCCAAGCCCGTCATTGACTTGGCGAGTCGTGATCAGGGTACAGTCGTTACTGAAGCGGAGTAACCAAAATACCCTGAATATTGTCTTAGAGACCGATAATTTTAAGTTTTTTTCGCGTATCACGAAGGCTTTTTTCGCGCTCTTTACGCATATAGGCGATATCTAAATACTGATCACTGTCTTTGTAGGCTTCGCTGGATTGAACCAGCCCAATACTGATTGATGCTTCTACATTGTGTTTACTGATTTTGAACGATTTCGCTAATGTGGCGTGTAGTTTGTCAACAAATAGATATTTTTCATTGTCGGTTAACTCATTCGGAATAAGAATTCCAAAATGGCTTTTGTTAATACGTGAAATATAGTCTGTAGTACGTAAGCGATTTTGAAGTCGGCGTGATACCAAGCGCAGAAGCTGGTTGGCTACTGTAACTCCCTGAGTTGTTTCAACTCGCTCGAAATTATCAACATCGATTACTGCCAAACTAAAATCTGTATTTGCACTGAGTGAGTAGGCGAGTCGTTGTTGGAAAGCTTGTTGGTCTGGCAATTGAGTGATGGGATCTTTTTGACCCGCGCCGCCACTCTCCTTGGCATTTTCATATTCGGCGGTCATGTCCTTTAATGTGACAAGAAAGAGTTGATGTTCGTCAATAACAACAGGGCAAAGGCTGAGCTTCAGTGGAACCTGGTGTCCTTCGGTATGATTAGCAAAAAGAAATTCTTCAGCTGTCAGGATGGCACTTTGGTTTGCGGAAAATTGGTTTGCGGCAAATTGGTCGATGTCGGGTACATTTAGCTCATCCAGTCCTTTAGGTATGATAGACTCCAGCCCTTCACCGAGAATATCCGGCTTAGAATAGCCCAGAAAATGGGTTAGGTTTTGGTTATATTCTTTGATCTGGAATTTCTCATTAACTAGTAATACGGCTTCAGGGATTGCATTGATAATGCTGTTCACCAATATGGCCGACTCTAAGTTTTGCTTTGACATTTTGACGCTCCTACATCCTCGTCGCGTTTAAATAAAAGGCAGATTTAAAAAACGCTACTATATCGTTGTTGAATCCATGGTACTTGTAGATAGATCAACAAAACAGGTGAAGTAGGGGGGAGCCTATTAGTAAAGGCTGATGTTATAAAGTTGATGTCGTCGGTATAAAGATTAATCATGGGGGAGAGCCAGCGTATGACGGGTGTAGCCTGTATACTTTGTGGGTCTGATTCAACAGAGCCATATTGGCATGACCAAAAAAGAGCGTATTTACATTGTAGAGTTTGTGAGCTGGTGTTTGTACCGCCCCAATTTTGGTTGTCGTCAGATGAGGAACGCTGTGAGTACGATAAACACGACAATAACCCGGATGATGCGGGTTACCGCGTGTTTCTGGGGCGGGCAATTGAACCTGTCAATCGCCTGGTCATGTCCGAAGCCAGAGGCTTAGACTTTGGTTGTGGACCAGGGCCGGTGTTATCAATGATGTTAGCTGAGCAAGGATATTGCATGAGTACTTACGATAAGTTCTATGCTCCCGATACCTGCGTTCTAGAACAGAGTTATGACTTTATTACGATGACAGAAGTGCTCGAACACATTCACAACCCTTTCGAGTTACTACCCAAAGTATGGAATTTAATTCATCCAAATGGATTATTGGTGGTTATGACAAAACGGGTCATTAGCCTGGAGCGATTTAAATGCTGGCACTACAAAAATGATCCAACGCATATTGCGTTTTATAGTGAACAAACCTTTGAGTGGATAGCCAATTTGTGGGGGGCTGATTTGCAGATTTATAGCAAGGATGTAGTAACCTTTCAAAAGAGCTAACGACGTTTTATTTTCTTGTGCGGAAAAAGCGATATAACTGCTCAACAATTATGACACTGCCAATTACGATAAGCGCAGTTGGTAATACTTTAATTTCAAACTCCAAGTGGTGCTGGACGTAATATAATATGGCGCAACAGCCTAATACAAACGCCCACAGACTTGACGCAATCTTAGCAAGGTATTTGGCTACTCCATTAAATACCAGCGCTGCTCCAATGGCTAGCAGCCATGAACCTTCGGCATATTGCCATTCAGGAAAGAGCCACACGACACCGAGTAATACACAAAGAATGGCGATGGACAGGCTATCAATAAAGTTGCTGGTTGTCTGCTGCGTAGAAGATGGCTGCTCAAGTTTCATATGTTTAGAACCTAACCCATATCAGTAGTTTGAAATTTAATGGTATCATGATTTCAAATAGCAGTATAAGGATCGAGTCAATGTCGAATTCAGTGATTGAAAAAGAAAAAATATGGGATGTATGTGACAAGCTTTGGGAACAAGGTGAGGCAATATCTTCGGCAAAAGTACTTGCCGAAATGGGGTACTCAACCTCCAAAGAAGTGCTGCGCCAAATCAGTGCCTGGAAGCAAGCGCGCATGAAAAAGCGTGATATCGAGCCTTTGCCACGGGCTATTATCGATACAATGGAGCAGATGTGGCTGCACCTCCAATGGCAGGCTGACCACGCCAGTGGCGAAGAAGAGACAAAAGCAAAAAAAGCTATTGCTGAATGCAATCGGATGGCCGGAGAGCTGTCTGTTGCGCAAGAGAATATTGGTCGATTAACAGAAGCTCTGCACGGAGCTCAGCGCAATGCCGATCGCTTTGCCGCAGATTTTCGAGGAAAAATCGAATACTTAGAAGCGCAATTAGCTAATGAACAACAATTATTTCAGAAGTATAAGCGCTATGCGACGGCTGAAAAGCAGCGTTTGACCAGTCAGTTAAACCAGAGTCAAGCCGCTGAAGAGGCTGCCAAAATCGCGCTGGAAAAGATTCAGCATCAAGTAAAGCAGCTTACTATGCAAATAGAACAGGCTGCTCTTGGCGAGAAAAAGCCCAATACGGTGCGGCGTTTTGCCCGAAAAAACGCTCAGGCAGGTCTGAAAAAGCGTGCTATCGCTAATACCAAGGTAAAATGACGCTTCCTATTGAAGAAGTAAAAGAAGCTGTTGTTTCATCATTGGTTGAAAATCAGCGTGTTGTACTCCAAGCGCCGCCAGGGGCGGGTAAGTCAACAGCGTTGCCTTTGGTGCTGCTTCAATCAAAGCGGTTTAATGGCAAGATTATCATGTTGGAACCTCGGCGTATTGCTGCTATCAGCATCGCTCACTATCTAGCTGATACGCTGGGAGAAATAGTTGGAAACAGCGTAGGGTATCGTGTTAAAGGAGAAACGCGCTCTCGTTCAACAACAATGCTCGAACTGGTAACTGAAGGTGTATTGCTTCGGTTGCTACAGTCTGACCCTGAGCTTGAAGGCGTCTCCCTGGTGATATTTGATGAGTTTCACGAGCGGTCGCTCCAAGCTGATCTGGGGTTGGCGTTAGTCCGAGATATTCAGCAAAGCTTGCGCGATGACCTTAGTTTTCTGGTGATGTCAGCAACACTGTCAGGGGAATCACTGGCAGATCAATTACAGGCAAAGCTGATTACTTGTGAAGGACGTCAATATCCCATCGAATACCAGTATGTCGACATAGGCCAACGTAGTTACATTGATGCCATACCAGCACTGGTGGATGAAATACTAGCAGGATCTGAGCAAAGTATTTTGATTTTTCTGCCCGGCGCCTCGGAAATACGTCGCGTTGAGCAAATGTTGATGGCGACCATATCGGAAGCCGTTGCGGTGTACCCCTTATACGGTGCCTTAAATAAAGACCAGCAACAACAAGCTATTTCGGCTGCTCCTCAGGGCCACTCGAAAATTGTATTAACCACTAATGTAGCCGAAACTAGCTTAACCATTGATGGAATATCTGTTGTGATTGACTGTGGGCTTCGCAAGGCGGCTATCTTTGATAATCTAACGGGGAGTAATCGTCTCCAGACTAGGCGAATATCCCTTGCTTCTGCAACTCAAAGAGCAGGGAGGGCAGGAAGACTTGGGCCAGGGATATGCTATCGACTCGAAGAGCGAAGCTTATTTATGCGTCGAGAGCAGCAAGATTCACCCGAAATTATTAGTGGTGACTTACTCGACTTGGCCTTCCAACTCAGCATATGGGGAGCTGATGCAGACAATTTGGCTTGGATAGATCATCCACCAAAAGCCAACTTGGAAAAAGCCTATAAAACATTACGCTTGCTAGCTCTCGTGGATGAAAAAATGCGACTTACTAGCAGAGGGCGATTGGTGGCAAATTGGGGTGTTTCACCGCGAATAGCTGCAATGTTCGGTTTGGTTAACGAGAAGTTTTACCAGTGCAAGCATGTTATTAGCAATGCTTGTCTAATCGCTGCATATTTCACAGACTACCGTGGAAATCCAGAGCATTCGCTATTTGAAGATTGCCTTCGACAGGCGGCGCATATCCTGAGAAAAAGCCATGAATACAACAAACTGCTACGCCTCTTTAAATCGAGGAGTGAAAGAGCAAGGAATCTAGAATCAGCTAATGTGACCACTATAGGGTTACTATTAGCCCACGCATTTCCTGATCGTATCGCCAAGCGCGTAGGCAGTCAGTATATACTGGTCAACGGTACCCGTGTTAGTGCGGATAAGTTAAATCATGAGTGGATAGTTGCCGTTGATTTTTACCAAAATAAGCATAAACAATTGCAACTAACACTATGGTCTCCCTTGGCTTTTGAGGATATTGCCCCCTGCTTTGGATGGCTTTATTCAGATAGCGTTGAGCCTGAATTCACCGCAAGCGGCTCAAAGCTGGCTGTCGTTCAAAAGCAGTGGTTTGGTGCTATTTGTCTGCAAAAATCCAATAAGAAGGTCTGTGATTATCCAGAAGCGGTTAGTCAATTTTGGAGCCAGTACCTGCTGGGAGAAGGGGAACATTTGCTCGATTGGGCCAGCGTCGAAGCGCTATTGATACGGATGAGTATCGCTCGACAAGCAGATCCATCTATAGCTTGGCCTGTGTGGGGGCGAGAGAATTTACAACAATCTTTGATGGAATGGCTTGGGCCGTACCTTTCTGATTTGTCGCATAAGCATGAAGTACAGCAGCTTTCCCTCGGTAATATATTATTGTCTCAACTAGATTGGGCCGCTAAGAGTGCGCTTGATGAACTTGCCCCCGAAAGTTGGACATTACCAACCGGACAGCAAGTGCCGATACGCTACTCCACAAACCAGCCGCCAGCTATCTCGGCTAAGATGCCTGCTTGCTATGGGCTAACCCAACAGCCAGCGGTCGCACGCGGAGCCGTTATTCTCACCATTGAGCTCTTGTCTCCAGCCAACCGACCTATTCAAGTTACCAAAGATATACATGGCTTTTGGCTTGGTGGATATCGCGAAGTGCAAAAAGAAATGAAAGGGCGTTACCCGAAACATTTTTGGCCGGACAACCCGGAATCCGCCAGTCCAACGACGACTACGAAGCGCCATATGAACAAGCCACTAATATAGGGCACGGTTTATATCGGCTACTGATTGGTGTATGGTATGTGGCTTTGTGGCCATAGCGGCGGGTATTTTCTAAATCGCGTTGGGCCATTTTTCTTATAATTTAGGAGTTTTATATGAATATTTCCGACAACTGTGTTGTGGCCATGGATTACACCTTAACTGACAATGATGGCCAGGTCATCGATAGTTCCGAAGGCCGAGAGCCATTGTCTTATTTACATGGCGCAGGAAATATCATTCCTGGCTTGGAGAAAGAGTTAACCGGTAAAACGACTGGCGATTCTCTTAAAGTCGTTGTTGCTCCCGATGAAGGTTATGGCGAAAAGAATCCTGCATTGGTTCAAAAAGTTCCTCGTGAGGCTTTCCAGGGCGTTGAAGAAATTAAGCCGGGTATGCAGTTCCAAGCGCAAGGCCCTCAAGGTGCTCCGCAAACCATCGTAGTACAAGAAGTGGCTGAAAGTGAAATTACGGTTGATGCAAACCACCCGCTAGCAGGCGTAACACTTAATTTCGATGTTACTATTCGCGAAGTGCGCGAAGCATCTGAAGAAGAAGTTTCACACGGCCACGTTCACGGCTAGTAGTACTGTAAATCATAAGTAGTACTGTAAATCAACGATAATGCTTTGACCGCTTTCAGTGTTGTTGTCGAAAGCGGTCAAGTCTATAAGTCCATCTCTATAGAGTGATCAGCTTCTGGGGCTCAAAATGTGTGGTTTCTCTAAGGTATCCTAGCTGGTTCGAAACAAGCCGTGATTCGTGTACATTGGTATCAATGTTGTAGTGTGTATGCCCAAATAACCAAGCACTAGGTTTTGTTTCGGCAATGAAATCGTCCAGATTATTTATGAAGTAGGGCGATAGCTCATCTCCCTGATATTCCGGTGCGGTACAGACAGGGTGAGGAGCGAAATGCGTGCAAATGACTTTCTTTATGTTGCTTGGGCATTGGCGAACGGCGTCACTTAACCATGCAAAGTGTTCCTCAAATAGCTCCTTGGTATGCCGTGCTTTAATCAACCCGTTTTTATACTGAATCGCTCGGTAGTCTGCCAAGCTGCGCTCGGCAGCGCGAATGGCCCACGGCAGCTCTTCACTACCATTTAAGAGGAAGTGGCTCCATAGCGTACAGCCGAAAAATCGTATGTCTTGGTAATCAGTATATCGCTTCTGCAAAAGCTGTATGTCATATTTTCTACCCAAGTCAGCAACAATATCATCCTGGTGTTCCAACATGCTACCATAGTATTCATGGTTGCCCGGTATGTAGAGAATGGGTTGTTGATAGCGCTCCCTTAGTGCTTCGAATGTTCTCTCGAAACCATTACGTGTTTTTTTACCGCTATTGGTAATATCACCCGCAAGAATAATGATATCGGTGTCGGGATGAAAATCTGGTATGGGAACACGTGATCGCGATAACTCTATGTGTAAATCAGATGCAAGGGCAATGTTAACCACGATTACTCCGGAAGATTGACTCTAGCTCAGAGCAAATTCAATATCCACTTTTTCTAGATCCCAGCGATGACTTAGGTTGGTCCGAATCAATTTTTCAATGATTTCGGCGAGTGGAAAAGCCCGAGATATAGAGAGTTTGATAATGGCAGTGTGCTCGCGCATACCAATGTAATCAACCAGGTTGCTGTCGACCAGATTGTTAGTGTCGCCGGTATAGATTCGCTCCAAGAAACTTTCAATCAGGCTGTCATTGGTTGGTAGGTCGAAAGGACGCATCTTGTTTTTATGCATATAGTTTTCAATAACTGCTCGGATGGCAAAGTAGCTTGATTCTGCACTTGCTTTTAGTTTTTCGCTGATTTCCTTATCAAACTCGAGCTTAAAGTCGTCAAGGTGTTCGTTTGCTTGGGCAATTGACATTCCTTCAACATCGTTGGATAGCCATTCAGCCATTCCAAATGCGGTACTGTCGCCAAAACACACAAATGATATCTTTTGAATAGTTTTAGAGCCAGGTTTCATTTTGAGATAAAAAGCAATGACATCACTCGTTTCTTTACTCATTTGTAGTGAGTGGCTATCGGCGTTGACAATCTGGCCTACGTGGTTGGTGTTATTGCTATAAAAAGCCAGTTTTTCGTGAAAGCTAGGCAATGTCTACTCCTCTAAGCCCATTTGAGAGGGCGTATTATACACTAGTTTGCTGACCATACGCCTATTCATCGGTATTAGCATCCTGAGCTGCTTGCTCCGGCAGCTTGGCAATAATCCGCAAACCTGGAGCGACCTCAGAAGCCAAGGTGTATCCTAAATAGCGCTTATCATTTAGTACCTTTGCTGCCACTTCTTTGGCTGAGTCAAGCTCCAGTGGTGGTGTTCCCTTGCCGGTAAAAAGCAAGCGGGACCAGTTTGCTTTTAAGAAAGCTCGCGAACGCTTCAAGTAAGTCTTTTCAAAGCGCCCGCGCAATGGGTGCTTCGGGCCCAGGTTTAGTGGTATTGCTACCTCACCTTTTGGAAACGCTTTTACTGTTCCGAGGTATAAATGTTTGACGAATTCCTCGCTCAAGTCTCCTCCTATACTGGCATTGACAACGATTACCAGAGCCTCTGGCTGTTCTGCGAAACCTGGGCGACTAAGGGTAAGAAGGAAGCTAAATAGAACCCAGCCAAGTGCTGACTTAAAATACCACATCAACGGCCATCCTAAGCAAATTGACACGGTTTCTAACCTCTGCACTATTCTGGACTCGCTTTTCATCAAAGTGCAGATATTCAAATTTTAGCGCCGCTTGAGCATGAAAGTCATAGCGTATACCGGTCATGACACTGGAATAATCGCGTGTATTGATATCGCTGATCAAATGGATCGCGGCATCGAAACTTTCGCTTGGCGAGTATCGCTCAGCTTCTTTATTCGGTCGGTGTTTGCCTTTGGAAAAGGTGGAATGCAGTAATATTTTAGGAGATAAGCGCCAACCGCCAGTAATGTAACCATTCGTCATAAATGGAAGCGCGCTGTTTTCGATGTCAATATCCGTGTATTCAGCACCGATAAACCAATGTTCGCTGTCATAGGTCAGTGCAGCGCCATAAAAATCAACGCTGTCTTTTTCAACGTCAATGGCACTGCCTAGCCGGTTTAAACCCAAAGCGAAAGACTGGTTCACGAGATCGCCTACCTGAGAGTTTATTTCACCTATGTCCATCGTCAATTCATCGACGCGTAAATAGGCTAGTCGTGCTTTTACGCCACCATTAAACAGGGTCCAGCTAACGCCTCCGGTACCCGAAAACGTAGACTCGATATCAAAGTCATCAACCGAATTAGGGGTGAGGGAAAAGTTCGCCTCGCCACTGGTATTGCCGTAGGTTAGTTGCAGGCGAGAAGCCCAGTTGCCGAATGAGCCGTTGTATATCGCTGAAATACCATCAAGGTTAGTGATAGGAATCGCGTAAACTTCTTGGGGAGGGCGAATCCAGTGGTATCCGTAACCGACATCCAGCGAATCGCTATGCAGAAAAAGTGGAATACGGAATCGTCCAAGGTAGACGTCGAGCTTTGGTGAAATGCTGTAGTCAATGTAAGCCCACTCGATCTTTGGCTCGAAAGATTGCATGCCTCGGCCGACTAGCTGGCCAATAAATCGCAAATCCCCTTCAAGGTTAACCGTTGTTTGTAGGCCAAAAACAGAATCCTGTTTGATTGAGAAGTTGTCATCATAATGATAATAGTCATGTTCGTTATCAAACACCTGACCAATAGCCATGGTACCAAACCCATTGAACTGTATGTCGGCTGCTGAACTAATTTGACTACAAACCAGAAGAATTCCAAAAGAAACCAAGTGTATTTTGTTCATACTGAGTGCTTGTTTGTCGAATCCTTATCGAATACGGCTAAGTGTAGTTGCTATATAAACAAGTACAACTATCAAACCTGTATTTACGCTATTCATCAGTATATAATGCCGCCATTCGTCTGGTTTGCATTCTTTTGTTGCTCGGCAGACGCTGGTAGAGACGTTACAGATACCGTAATACTGCAGATAAATAAGTAAGGGGAACAGCGTGAAACGCGAATTGACATCATTGATATTGGCGGCAGGTTTATTAACAGCAGCTACTGCTCAGGCTTATCAGCAAGAAGAAGACTTAATGACCAAAGATGCTATCGAGCAGCGAATCAAACCTATTGGTGAAGTTTACGACGCTGATAACGTTCCTCAGCCTGTAGTGACTGCAACATCAAGTGGTGCGCGCTCCGGTGAGCAGGTGTACAACTCGGCTTGTGGTACCTGTCATGGCGCTGGTGTTGCAGGTGCTCCTAAGTTTGGAGACGCTGCAGGTTGGGCTGACCGCATAGCTAAAGGCAATGACACTCTTTATACACACGCTATTCAGGGATTCAATGGAATGCCTGCGAAAGGTATGTGCTTTGATTGCTCTGATGATGAGTTGAAAGCTGCTGTTGACTACATCGTAGAAAATAGTCAATAAGCTTTGAGCCCAGGCTCTAGTTAGCAGGTAATTAGCATAGTTTATAAGTAGTAAACAGAGCCAATGAGATAGAAATCAGTATTCTGTTTCATTGGCTTTGTTGTGTTTAGTATCCACATCTTCAATTTCGCGCAAAGCGCTATTTTCTTCTCCTTGCCATTCATCACCAATGAATGGATCATCCTCCTCTGGACGACCTTCCCACTCGTATGTCTTTTCTTTCGGTTTTGACTCTTTACGAAAGAGCAGAAGTGTCGCTATGACGCCTCCTAATCCACCGAAAAAGTGCGCTTCAAAAGAAATTTCAGGGCGTTGGGGTAGTATGGTCAATAACATACTGCCATACATAAAAAAGGCGATCATTAATACTCCCACTGAACGCTTATCGCGCCTAAGTATTCCTGATACCAGTAAGTAATAAAAAATACCATGAGTCAATCCACTGGCTCCATAATGAAAACTAGGGCGACCAAATAACCATACCCCAAGCCCTGAAACCAGCCATACGATGGCTAGTGCTTTCCAACGTGTCGTTGAGTAAGAGTAAAGAAGCAGTGTACCGAGTAGTAATAAGGCTGCGCTATTGTTAATCACATGTTCCCAAGAGCCATGAATCAGTGGTGCTGTGATAACGCCAATCAAACCGAAGGCTGATTGTGGATAAATGCCAAGGTAATGCAATGGTAGGTGAAAGTGATGTTTACAGGCTTCAATCAACCATATCAATAATAGAAATGTCAGAGTGTATTTGAGGCTTTTTT
>DFOV01000189.1 GCA_002376965.1 Gammaproteobacteria bacterium UBA3532 | reverse complement strand
CTTGGCAGAACTCTTTGCCAATGAATCAATGTTGCCTTAATATCAATAAGTGACGCTATGGTGAAAGGTTATTTTTCGCCATAGCTTTTCTGGGGCATCACTCTGCCAAACAGCGATAAGTACGGACATTCCAGCCATTTGCTGAATCTAACGCAAAGATTGCGCATATTCAGCACTTAAGAGGCTATAGTTAAGTCAAGGGTACGGTCTGTAGAGTAGTGCAACTGTCAGCGTCGGCCCTTGTTGCCGACCTTAAACAGCGTGGGTAACCTTTCGTCATGTTCGTACATTTTTCAAAGATGCACGGTTTGGGAAACGATTTCATGGTTTTAGACCTGATTTCCCAACCCATTCAGTTAAGTAAAGATCAGATCCGTAAACTGGCGGATCGTCATTTTGGTATTGGTTTCGACCAGTTGCTGGTGGTAGAGCCACCATACCAACCTGATTTGGACTTCCATTATCGAATTTTTAATGCCGATGGTGGCGAAGTTGAGCAGTGTGGCAATGGCGCGCGGTGTTTCGCCAAATTTGTGCGAGAAGCAGGGCTTACCGCCAAAAATCGAATCAAAGTCAGCACCAAGTCTGGCAATATCGAGTTAGTAGTCGAGCCAAATGGCTTGGTGACCGTCGATATGGGCCAGCCAAATTTTCTCCCTGAATCGCTCCCTTTTACGGCAGAAGAGCCTGCTATCCACTATCCTTTAGAAGTGGATGATAAAAATTTAGAGGTTGGCGCGATCTCGATGGGCAATCCGCATTGTGTATTGCTTGTTGATAATATTGAAAATGCTCCCGTCGAGACGCTAGGCCCAGCCATTTGTCACCACCAACGTTTTCCTAATCAAGTCAATGTTGGTTTTTTGCAAGTGGTTGATCGCCGCTATGCCAGACTGCGAGTTTTCGAGCGCGGATCAGGTGAAACGCTTGCCTGTGGCACGGGAGCTTGTGCCGCTATGGTGGCCGGAAGACGTTGGGGCATGTTAGACCGCAAAGCGAAAATTCGCCTTCCCGGAGGGCACCTATTCATTCGCTGGGACGGAGAAGGACACCCCGTAAAAATGACTGGGCCAGCGGTGACCGTTTTTGAAGGGCAGATTGAAATTTAATCCAGCTTAACGGCAAACCGAACTCTAGCAACGACGTCATTCTAGTAGAAGATATTTTAGCGAGAGAGCAATTTTTAGCGAGAAAATATGAGCGAACAAGATACAGCCCCTACGCCATCACAGGTCATCGATTTCCTGAAACAAAATGAAGGATTTTTCCTCGACCATAGTGAAGCCCTCAATCACATTAAGCTTCCCAGTGAGCAGGATGGGGCCGTTTCGCTTATCGAATACCAGTTGCGGGCCTTGCGCAGTGAAAATACCGAACTGAAGAAAGAGATGGTTAGCATACTGACGCATGCTAAAGAAAATCAGACCTTACTCGATGATTGCGCCAGCTTGGTGGTATCGTTGATTCAGTGTCCCAAACTACCCGACTTTGTCAAAACGTTGGAAGAGCAGCTGGTCAAGGAATTTCATATTGATCATGCAACCCTGGTGTTAACCGCCGAACACTTTAAGGCCCCCAAGTCAAAAGTTCGATTGGATGCGCTAGAGACTTTGCAAAACACTATAGGCCAGCACTTTTTTGCCAGCAGTCCCTTATGCGGCCCTATTCGCGAACAGCATAAAACCTATTTGTTTGGTGAAAATACCCAGCCACAATCTGCCGCCTTAATAGGGCTGGAACACCAGTCACAAAAGCTGGGGATTCTTGCCTTGGCCAGCAACGATCCAGATAAATTCCGCTCGGATATGGGTACACTTTTTCTTAGTTTTCTAGCTCGAGTTATCAATCAGATGCTGCAACGCTGGGCACATGACAAGTGATCGTAGTTCACTCATCGCTACCTATCTCCGCTATTTAGAGGGTGAGCGAGGCTATTCCGAACAGACGCTAAAAACCTACGCTCGTCAACTCAGTAAAGCGCAGCAGTGGTTAGAAAGCCAAGGCATCAAACAATGGCACCAAGTTCAAGACTTTCATGTTCAAAATTGGGTTCGAGAATTACGCAGTAAAAAGCAGTCACCAGCCAGTATCAAGCTGGCGATCACCAGCCTAAAAGCATTTTATCAATATGGCATCCGACAGGGACACTTTAGCGATAATCCTGCCGACGATATTGTAACGCCCAAAAAAGGCACGCGGTTACCAAAAACCCTAGATACCGATCAAGCTAGCTCGGCACTGGAAATAGACGATACAACACCCATCGCTATCCGCGATATAGCCATGATGGAGCTGCTTTATTCTAGCGGAATACGCCTAGCTGAGTTGGCGTCACTCACCCTGGATCAGCTCGACTTAGACGGAGGTATGGTGCGTGTTTGGGGTAAAGGCAATAAGGAGCGCCAGGTTCCTGTTGGTAAGCTCGCGGTTAAAGCCTTAAGGCGCTGGCTGAGCATCCGCCCCACACTAACGTCAATGGAAACATCCCATGTGTTTATCAGCATGCGCGGGCAGCCGATCAGCCACCGAGCTATCCAACAACGTTTGGCCCACTGGGGCCAACATCAGGGGTTGTCGACCCCGCTCCATCCACATAAGTTTCGTCACTCTTGCGCGAGCCACTTACTCGAATCAAGCGGCGATCTGCGCGCCGTTCAGGAAATGCTGGGGCATGCGGATATTAGTACCACACAGATCTATACCCACTTAGACTTTCAGCATCTGGCTTCGGTTTATGATGCTGCCCACCCCCGCGCTCGTAAAAAAGACTAGCACCACTTTAGTGCACCACTGTTTTCCCACGAATTATCTATTCCAGTACTGAATCAATGGCCTTAAGAATCGTGCCGCGAGTCACCACACCTATCACCTTGTTATCATCGGTTACAACCGGATAGGTTTTCGGTTGATAGGGCTCAAGCATCTGTTTTGCAAGGCTTAATATGCTGGCATCTAGCGACGTAACCGTGATTTGC
>DFOV01000122.1 GCA_002376965.1 Gammaproteobacteria bacterium UBA3532 | reverse complement strand
CACCAATATCGCGTCGCTTCACTATAATGCGTGAAGAAGGGGTCCTCTGTTTTATCGTAGAATCGATTTAGCTTCTCCTGCGTAGGTTCTATTACAGCCAAAACACTTCTACTTCCTGCAGACCTTACAGGTTTGTATTCATATACACCCAAGTGACTCTTACCCGGATCACCGGAATAAATGACGGAAATATGCCCTGTTGTTAAAGATAGTTTTTTGCACACCTCTCTTTCAATGGCTTCTGGCTCATTAGGTGTTACCAACAGCCAATAACCAGAATCTTAAGAATGGTATCTTGGACAAGGAAGCCAAAATGTTGGCATGAATTCTAGCCCTCCAGCAATTTTTATCGAGCAAGGCTTGTAGTTCCATTCCAATCCCAGCGACTCAAAAAATATGGCCCACTTTGTTTCGAGGTAGTTGCTAAATTCTATCCCCATCATTTTTTTGGAACTAATAGCCAACTTACTTATCAGTTCATCCATATAGTCTTTCATCACGATTAATTTCCTGTACGTGTTTATAACTTGAGTTGTAGTTGGTCAGCTATTTTAGTGAGCTCACCAACTTGAAATTCATTAATTTTTCCATTTAATAAAGCATCAACATGTGATTGGGGAATATTAAGCTTACTGGATACTTCACTGAGAGTGAGTGCCGATAATTCAATTTTATTCGATATGGCCATCATTAAATGAGAGCGCAGCTTAAAATCTTGCACTTTGACTGGATCGTCTTCAATAGCCTCCCAAATACAATTATACTTCTCCATCATTACTCCATGTGTTTATTTCGGCTCTTCGGAAGATGATGACTTCAGTGTACGCTTGTCTGAAAGAACTTGTACGCCATAGTCCCTTAAATCCCCGTCAGGACCAACATAGCGATAGAGTGTCTGACGAGACACGCCCAACTCTCGACACAGTTCACTAACGTTGGTGCTCTTGTCTTTCATCGAGGCCTGCGCTAAGCGAACTTGGCCTTTTGTTAGGTGAAATTTTCTACCACCTTTCTTCCCTCTAGCTCTCGCTGACTTCAGGCCAACCATTGTTCTTTCGCGGATCAGCTCTCTTTCAAATTCGGCTAATGCCGCAAATATCCCGAATACCAGTTTTCCCGACGCGGTAGTAGTATCTATGTTGGCCCCTTGTCCGGTAATCACTTTAAAGCCGATACCTCGTTCAGCCAAACCCTGCACTGTATTAACCAAGTGCCTCAGGTCTCGCCCCAGACGATCAAGCTTCCAGACTACCAAAGTATCACCTTCTCGCAATGCTTTCAGGCAGGACTCCAAACCTGGTCGATCATCTTTCTTGCCAGAGGCCTGATCTTGGTAAAGATTATTCTTATCGACACCAGCTTCAACGAGTGCATCCACTTGCAAATCGAGCACTTGGCTACCATCAGCTTTTGATACACGCACGTATCCCAGTTTCATTTGTTCAGAAAAATTATGTCTTTACCGCAAATTGCACGGTAGGCTTATGAATAACAAGTGAAAGCATCAAACACTCCCCAAGCTCAGGTTTGTTCATTGAGTTTTTCCATGTGTTACATAAACGCTCGTTTGTGGAACACATTGATAGCTTATGATTTACATGGTAAATACTGTTCCTTATACTGTCAAATAATCAATGTTTCATAAATGATGTAAGCTTCTTAGTGAGACATATCTTTAATCAGGCAACAAAGCTAGCTTGTAACATGTAGCGATACAGGGTACACTTAATCATGATTCAGACGTTTCGGGATCAATGGCTGGATGACTACTACTTTCGTGGAGTTAAATCCCCCAACATCCCCAGCACCATCGAGGGTGCTCTAAAGCGTAAGCTCGATATTATCCATGCCGCTCACGGCGAGCAGGATTTAAGAGTACCACCGGGAAACCGGTTTGAACATTTGGAAGGCAAGCTGAAGGACTGGTGTGCGATACGCGTGAACAAGCAATATCGCCTGATATTCCAGTGGGAGCCGGATGAGGCTAGAGGGCTCTATCTAGATCCCCATACTTACAAGTAAGAGGTGAAACCATGGTTGAAGCACTAAAAACCCCAGCCCATCAACCGACTAGTGTGGGCACTATGCTAAAAGAAGAATTTATGGAGCCGTTGGGTATCACTCAAGGAGAACTGGCAAAAGCAATGGGCGTAGGCCGCAAAACCGTCAATGAACTATGCGGTGGTCGTCGTGGCGTGACAGCGGAAACCGCTTTTTTACTGGCAAAGGTTTTGGGCACTACTCCGGAGTTCTGGCTTAATATTCAGTTCATGAATGACATGTGGCTGGCTCAGCACAATGAAGTGTTGGCTGAGAAGCTTGAACACGCACGAGCTTTGGTGGCAGCTTAAACACCTAGATTGTTCAATGGCGGCCAATGAGAAATTCCTGACCCAACGGCAACGTTATCAACCTGTGACGTTGCCCCAGGATTTCTCTGATGAGGAGATGGTCAGGGACTGGACGCTCTCGGAAGCAGACAAAAAGGAAGTTAACCGATACCGCATCAATTCCCGTTTATTTATCACCATTCAATTATGCGCGGTGCGCCTGTATGGGCGGTTCCTGGTAGAGGTAAACGATTTGTCACCGCGCATTGTTAGCTATCTCAATAGCCAACTCGAACTACCACCGGCGCTGACCATCAATGCTCCGGAGAGGGATGCCACCTTTTCCGAACAACGCAAAAACATTCTGACCTATCTTGGTTTTTCCAAATACGACAATAACGCTCAGGCCAACCTGGAAAAATGGCTCTCCAAACAGGCCGAGCAAGGTTACTTACCAGATGAACTATTTCTACGAGCAGAGCAGTATCTGTTGACCGCCAAGGTGATCCTGCCTGGCCCAAGCGTGATGGAACGCTTGATTATCAGCGTTTGCTCCGATGTCCACGAACGCCTGTTTGAATCGATTTATCAGCAACTATCAACGGAAATCCGGCAGGCGATTGATCAACTGTTGATTACAGCACCAGGCGATCAACGCTCGTTGTTCTACCTCCTGAAGGAATATCCGCCTTCAGCCACAATCTCCTCAATGCAGAGTTACCTGAAGCGTTACCGCTCTCTAGATGGTACCGGAATCGATACCATTGAATCTAGGATCGTGGATCCTGCTTTTATGGACTACCTGTATAAGCTAGCTCGCCGCTACAATGCCAAAGATCTCAGGCGTTTCAAGGATAACAAACGCTATTCTCTTATGCTGTGTTTCCTACTGGAAACGCGCAAGGTGCTACTGGATCACTTAGTAAAGATGCACGACCAATATATTTTGGATATGCTGCGCAAGGGTAAGCAGGTTCACGAGAAAAAGCGACGTGAATTCCGCAAACGCCAGAAGAAGGCCATTGATACGGTGCTGGATGTCACCCACCTAATTTTGGAATGGCCGGACGAAAGACCGTTGAGTAAGGCAGATTTGTGGCAATGTATCGATGAAAAGAAACTGTTGGGATCTGTGGATGATTTGCATATCTGTAAGCGTCTGGAAGAGCGCGGCTACGGTGATCTATTGTTGGCCCGTTACCCTATTTGCGCAAATATTTTCCGGAGTTCCTGCACCTTCCTTCCAAGCCAAACCAGGTACTGAACCACTCCTGAAGTCCATCCAATTGATTCGCCAACTTGATGCCGGTGATTTGAAATCCCTGCCCGAAGATGTGCCAACGTACTTCATTCCCAAGGAGCTGCGGCGCTGTCTAAAAGGCAAAAACGGCAAGATCCAGCGCAATGCCTGGGAACTGGGCGTGGCTATGGCCATGAAGGATGCATTACGTTCTGGGGATCTATTTGTACCCAAGAGCAAGCAGCACGTTTCTTTCTGGGATCTGATGCTAAATCAGCACCGTTGGGAGGATGCTCGCGAAGCCGCTTACGAGGACCTTCAGCAACCGCTCAAAGACCAAGTTAAAGCCCAATTGATTCTACAATTCCATCAGAGTGTTGGGGAAGCGGACAATCTATTCGGTTTGGATACCTTTGCTGACATCAAAGATGGCAACCTCAAACTGAAACGCGACGATAAAGCCGACATTCCAGAGGCTGTGAAAAAACTCCAGAAAGTCATCGATGCGAGCATACCTACTATTAGGATTGAGCAACTCCTAATGGAGGTAGACAGGGAAACCAATTTCACCCGACACTTTATCCCGGTGCAGCAACACCACTCCAGACCGAAAAACTTCTACAAAACGCTGATCTCCGCTTTGATTTCCCAAGCGACCAATCTAGGTGTGGTGTCCATGAGTGCGAGTGTTGATGATGTGACCATGGACATGCTTCGTCATGTCTTGCAGTTTTACGTGCGAGAAGAAACCATCACGGCGGCCAGTGCCGAGATCGTTAACCAGCACCACCAATTACCGTTCAGTGAGGCACATGGATCCGGTCATGTGTCGTCATCGGATGCGCAACGTTTTCGGATCCGGGCCGACAGCCTGTTGGCGGCATACTATCCTCGGTACTACGGCTACTACGAGAAAGCGATTGGCATCTATACCCATGTGTCCGACCAGTATTCGGTCTACAGCACAAAGGCCATTTCCTGTAATCGTAAGTATCCCCCGGCAAAGCCGAGGGCTTTAGTCTGTGAGCCGCTCA
>DFOV01000392.1:2884-8347 GCA_002376965.1 Gammaproteobacteria bacterium UBA3532 | reverse complement strand
CGTACGGTTGGCCAAATGTATGCCTTGTTAGTCATGAGTCAGGAGCCGTTGAATGCCGATGATTTGGCGTCGGCACTAAGTATTTCGCGCTCGAATGTCAGCATGGGCCTGAAAGAGCTGCAGGCATGGCGTTTGGTCAAGTTGCAGCACAAACCCGGGGATAGAAAGGAGTACTATTCCGCCATCGGCGATATTTGGGAAATGGGCAAGCGGGTGCTGGAAGAGCGGCGCAAGCGCGAAATCGACCCGACGTTAACCATGATGCGCGATTTGCTATTGGAACAGGCCAACACTCCAGAAGACGAATATGCCCAACAACAAATGCGCGATATCCACGACTTGTTGGAGCTGGTCACCGACTGGTCACAAGACATGCAAAGCCTATCGGTAGATCAAATCAAAACCTTAATGAAGCTCGGATCCGGTGTTGGCAAGGTGCTGGAGTTGGGCGAGCGTTTCTTGAAAATCAGCAAATCTGAGCCCAATGCATAACCAGGCCTTCAGGTGGGGATGAGCCTCGCTAAGTCGACCCTTCGCAGCATGGATGCTGCGGCGGAGCCCCCAGGGAAGGGTTTACGGCGTGTCGACGTGTGAGGCTCATCCCCACCTGAAGGCCGAGCTAACTCGACTTAGAGGAATGCCAAATGGATACACTGATACTTTCGCGGATCCAGTTTGCCGCGAATATAAGCTTTCATATTTTGTTCCCAACCATCACGATCGCCCTGTGTTGGTATCTTCTCTTTTTTAAATGGCGCTTTCATCGCACCAACGATCCAGTGTGGATGCGTGCTTATCGGTTTTGGGTCAAAATATTTGCTCTCACTTTCGCGCTGGGTGTTGTCAGTGGTATTACCATGTCGTTTCAGTTTGGCACCAACTGGCCTGGATTTATGGAAAAAGTGGGCAACATTGCTGGGCCGCTGCTGGGTTATGAAGTGCTGACGGCCTTTTTTCTGGAAGCGACCTTTCTCGGAATTATGTTGTTTGGGACTAATCGCGTATCCCCTCGCGTCCACACGCTGGCAACGGCCTTGGTTGCTATCGGTACAACGATGTCTGCCTTATGGATATTGGCGCTTAATTCATGGATGCAAACGCCCGCGGGCTTTGAAATGCGCGATGGTGTGGCCTATGCCACCGACTGGTTGGCCATCATTTTTAACCCGTCTTTTCCCTATCGATTTACCCATATGTTGTTGGCCTCGGCAATCACGGCGTCTTTTCTTATTATGGGGTTGTCAGCCTATCGCTTGCTTAAAGATGATCCCAAGCCAACGCCGAAAACAACCTTGAAAGTCTCGGTGTATGCGGCAGCAGTATTATTGCCATTGCAAATCTATGTTGGTGATGCCCACGGGCTAAACACCTTGCAACATCAACCGCAGAAAATTGCGGCGATGGAGGGGATATGGCACACCGAGTCGAATGTTCCTTTATTGCTTTTTGCCTGGCCAGATGAACAAACGCAGTCGAACAAATTCGAAGTAAAAGTACCGCACTTGGCCAGCTTGATTTTAACCCATAGCATGGATGGTACTTTGCAGGGGCTAAATGAATTCCCTAACGAACATCCGCCAGTGGCACCGGTCTTTTTTGGCTTCCGTATCATGGTTGGAACCGGGCTATTGATGTTGTTGCTTGCCTGGATCGGGGCATGGCATGTTTATCGAAACCAGCAGCCGTCGTGGTTGCTCAAGTCGATGGTGGTGATGACCTTTTCCGGTTGGGTAGCCACGCTGGCAGGGTGGTATGTCACAGAAATTGGCAGGCAGCCTTATTTGGTCAGCGGGGTACTACGAACCAGTGAAGCGGTCACCACGGTTACCGCTGGTAATGTGGCTGCATCATTAACCATCTATCTGCTGCTTTATGCTTTGTTGCTGGTAGCTTATATCAGCACACTGTTTGTTATGGCGAGGCGTGCCGTGGCCTTGGAAGAGCAGCCGCTCTCCGCCGTGCCATCAACACTAACCGTGAAGGAGGCCTAAGCATGGATCAGATAAACGACTGGTTGCCCTTGGCCTTTCTTGCCTTAATGGGCCTGAGTGTTCTGATATACGCCGTGTTGGATGGTTATGATCTGGGAGTAGGGATACTCATACCGCTAGACAATAGCGAGCACAGCGATCATATGATTGCGTCTATCGGCCCATTTTGGGACGCCAACGAAACCTGGCTGGTATTGGCTGTTGGTATATTGTTAATCGCCTTTCCCATAGCACACTCGCAGGTGCTCTATGCACTCTACCTGCCCTCGGTTGTGATGTTGTCAGGTCTGATTTTGCGTGGTGTTGCCTTTGACTTTCGGGCCAAAGCCGCCGTCGCCTATCGTGAATTGTGGGATAAAGCCTTTAAGGTTGGATCGCTGGTCGTCGCCCTAAGCCAAGGCTATATGTTAGGGCGGTACGTCTTAGGATTCGAAAGTGGCACCCTAGCTTATGTCTTTGCCGGGTTAAGCGCGGTTTGTGTTGCGTCAGCCTATACCCTGATTGGGGCATGCTGGTTGATCATGAAAACCTCAGGTAATTTGCAGTTATCAGCGGCGAAATGGGCCAAGTATGCGCTGATCCTGACAGGGTTTGGAATCATCGCTATTTCAATCATTAATCCGCTGATCAGTCCGCGTATCTTTGATAAGTGGTTTTCATTGCCACAGGTGCTGCTGTTGTGGATCGTTCCTGTTTTGTGTTTTGGATTATTTGCTTTGGTCTATTGGTATCTGCGCCGCATGCCACTGCAAAATGATCTGGGGTGTTGGATTCCTTTTGCCAGCGTTGCCATGATCTTCGTTTTGGCTTTTATTGGCCTTGGTTATAGCTTTTATCCCTATGTTATTCCAGAGCAACTTAATGTATGGGAGGCGGCCAGTGCTAGGGAGTCGTTGTGGGTGATTTTTATCGGTGTAGCTATCGTCTTGCCATGCATCCTTGGTTATACCATTTTTGCCTATCGGGTCTTTTGGGGAAAAGCTGGTGCGTTGAAATATTATTAGCCAAATCGGCGCATTAAGATCGACGGTAGTCCAAAAGCCAACTATTTTTAATGGTATGTTTTAATACCGATAAGGTACTAAACCCTCTCCTGACAAGGTGGCAAAGTTAGCGCCCTGAATATAATAATGGTTGGATATGGACTAGGTTATTTCCCACGAATACTTATGCTAGGGGCACTACTGGTTGTAGCGCTCATTGTGTGGATAGTCGATCAGCAGATGGTCAAGGGTATTCGTGAGCAGGTTAGAGCAGAGCTGGATAGTGAATTGCTGCTGGCGGAAAGCCGTATCGATACCTTTGTTGATAGTAATGTCCGCCACTTAAACTTTTTGTATAAAACGCCTCCTATTCAGGGGTTAGCCCGTGCCACCAAGAATAATGGGGTTGATCCATTCGATGGAACAACCTTATCCCTGTGGGAGCAACGGCTGGCAACCATCTTTCAATCTTTATTGCGCACCTACCCCAATATTTCCCAGGCACGTCTGCTCCGTGGGCAGGATGGGATGGAAATGTTGCGGGTGGATCGTCAAAACGGGCGGGTTGAGCGGGTTGATGAACTTCGGTTACAAAATAAGGGGCAGCACGCTTATTTTCAGTCAGCCATCACGTTGCCAGAAGGTGTTGTTTATGTTTCTCCTTTGGAACTCAACAAAGAAAATGGCAAGATTGAATTTCCCTATCGTTTGACCCTACGCTTTGCCAGAGCGATTTATGATGAGCAAAATCAACTGTTTGGGGTGCTGATTATCAATGTTGATCCTCAAGAGCTATTGTTTGAGCTTGCAGAACAGAAGCCAAACAAGCCGGGGATCATTGTGCTAGATGAAAATGAGCAACCGGTTTACTCGGCGATGGAATGGCTAAGATATTGGCAGGATGTCAAACCCAATCAGCCCTTGAGTAGTGTTGTTAACATGGAGTCATTGGGGGAAAGGGGGTTTTTTAGCATATCAATGCCCCAGCGCTCGGTAAATTGGGTGGCGCTGCACCGCTTTTCTCGTTTGCCAGGCCTGGACAGCAGTCGTGGTATCCATCTATATGCATTTATCAGTCAATCGGCTATCGATGAGCGTACTGTTAGAGAGCGTTGGAACTTTGCTATGGTTTTAGCGGCAGTATCGATTGTCTTTATTGCTATCATTGCTGTGTTAGGCAAGTCACTGCGCAATGCAAGACGGCTAAATAACATTCGTGCAGAGTTTGCAGGCATTATTGATGGTGCAACACAGGGGATTATCAGCCTAAGCAGCAGTGGTGAAATATTTAGTCTTAATCGAGCCGCTATGCAGTTTTTCGAAGGCCTGGATTCTCAGGCTATTGGTAAACCCTTCCATCAATTTAGGTCGCTCCCCCAAGAATATTTAAAGAAGGCCCTTATTTCGTTGCGTTCTCAAAGAATGGCCGAGCCACTGGTGACGACCCACCGCAACGAATTTGGACAAGTGCTGGATGTGCAATTCAAAGTATCCCCAGTTAAAAACCAAAAAAATAAATTATCGGGGATCGCGCTGGTTGTCGAAGATATCACTGCACGAAAAGAAGCAGAAAGGCGCTTAGAGGAAACCAATCAGAACCTTGAAGCGGAAGTGAAAAGTCGTACTATAGAGCTGGAGCAGGCAAAGGCGCGGGCAGAAAAGTCATCTGAAATGAAAAGCGCCTTTATTTCGACCATCAGCCATGAAATGCGCACGCCGCTGAACGGTATTTTGGGCACACTTAATTTACTTAATAACGAGCCACTCAGCCCCAGACAGGCTCACTATCTTGAAATGTCTGAAGCCAGTTGTCATGCGCTATCAGCCTTGATCAATGACACCCTCGACTTGTCGAAGATCGAGGCGGGAAGGCTGGAGCTGGAGAGTGTTTTATTTGATCCGATTGCATTATTGGAAGATACCGTAACCTCACTGGCGCTTAGAGCACAGGAAAAAGACATAAAGCTGATAGTTGATGTTATTGATATAGCCTATCCATCGCTTAGTGGCGATATGTTGCGGCTGCGCCAAGTTGTCTTTAATTTGTTGAGCAACGCGATTAAGTTTACGGATGATGGTGGGGTGTATGTCAGCGCCAAAACACGAAAACAGGGGCGCTATGTTATGCTTGATATTGCCGTTCGCGATACAGGCATTGGCATCGCACCAGAAAATCAACATAAGCTGTTCCAGGCATTCACCCAAGCAGATAGCTCGATTGCTGGCAAGTTTGGTGGCACCGGTCTTGGGCTGGCTATCTGTAAAAAGCTTTGCGTGCTAATGGGCGGAGATATTCAGGCCGAATCTAGCGTTGGCAAGGGTAGCTGCTTTACCGCCACCATTCCGTTTGAAGCCGCTGGAGCCATAAAAATTGACCGTCGCGACAACTTAAAAGGTAAAACCGTCAGCCTTGATGGCTTGGTTTCGCAGCAAGAAAAAGTATTTTTTCAACACTATATTCATGGCCTGCAGGGCGAAGTGTGTCAAGG
>DFOV01000392.1:0-2504 GCA_002376965.1 Gammaproteobacteria bacterium UBA3532 | reverse complement strand
GTATCCAAGGGGGCCTGTCTGGTTGTTTGCAATGATTTGAAGGAAGTTCCTGACGGTTGTTGCTCGGCCATCACTCGCCCTGTCAAGCTGCGTGAACTGCTCGATGCATTTGAGCGGTCAGTGACCGAACAGCCCGCAGTGTCTGAGGTATCGAAAGCTGAGGAAGTAGAGCCGGGTGTGTTAGAGCGAAAGCATATTCTGGTGGTGGATGACAACATCATCAATCTTGAAGTGGCCCGCGGGGTATTGGAAATGGCTGGTGGTGAGGTGCAAACGGTTCAGTCTGGTAAAGATGCGCTGAATGCGTTGAGCGACTATACCCAACCCGTATTTGATGCAGTACTTATGGACATCAATATGCCTGAAATGGATGGCTACCAGACCACTCGGGCGATCCGCGATGGGAAATGTGCCTCTGAATATACCAACATCCCGGTCATCGCTATGACCGCCAACACCCTCGCCAGCGACAAACAAAAATGCCAAGAAGCGGGCTTAGATGAGCACGTTCCCAAGCCTTTCGAGCCAGAAGAGCTGTATAATACGTTGTTGAAATATGTCTAAACATACTGCCCAGCACACCAGCCAGAACTCCAGGCCCACTGAAAATTATATCCTCCCAGCCAGCCCGTTACATCGACCACTTCACCGATAAAATAGAGGTTCTCCATGGTTTTAGCGGCCATGGTTTTCGAGCTTAAATCGTCACAATTAACACCACCTAGCGTCACTTCAGCGGTGCGGTAGCCTTCGGTTCCGCCGGGTTTGATTTGCCACTCTTGTAAGGTAGTGGATATATGCTTGATGTCTTTCGGCGTTAGTTGCTTGAGTGGCTTTTCTAGCAAAGTAGTATCAAAAAAGGCGGGTAAAACCCGTTTGGGGTAGTACTCACCAAGCAATGTTTTTAGCTGGCTATTGGCTTTTTGTTGCTGGCCTTGCTGTATGATTTCTGCCAGATCGCGTTCAGGGCAGGTATTGATAGAGAGCGTGTCGCTTGGCTGCCAATAGGATGATATTTGCAACATCGACGGGCCACTTAAGCCGCGATGGGTGAATAGCATGTGCTCACGAAAGCTCTGATCCTGACAGCTGACCTGACTGTCCAGGCTGACGCCGCTGAGTTCGGCAAAGCGCTGTTTATCCTCTGGTTGTAAAGTGAAGGGCACCAGTCCGGCGCGTGTTGGATAAACGCGCAGGCCAAACTGTTCAGCCACTTGATATCCCCATCCACTAGCGCCCAGTGTAGGAATAGATAGTCCACCAGAAGCAATGACCAGCGACTGGCAATGCATCTGACCTTGAACACTTTGCAGGATAAAGCCATCGTCCTTTGAGGTGACGCTATGAATCGTCGTTTTCAGTCGAATCGTTGCGCCATGCAGATCACATTCTGTAAGCAGCATATTTAGAATGTCGCTGGATTTATTGTCGCAAAATAGTTGCCCTAAGGTTTTCTCGTGATAGGGAATGCCATGTTTATCGACTAGCGCGATAAAATCCCATTGGGTATAGCGGCTGAGTGCTGATTTACAATAATGTGGGTTATGCGACAGGTATTTTTCTGGCTCGATGTAGTAATTGGTAAAATTACAGCGACCGCCGCCCGACATCAAAATCTTTTTTCCGGCTTTATTTGCATGATCGACCACCAACACGCGGCGTCCACGCCCGGCCGCAGTAATGGCGCACATCAAACCAGCTGCGCCTGCACCTACAATAATAACATCCCACTGCTGCATTAATAACACACTCCGGTTCCACCCAGCCCGCAATACCCGCTGGGGTTTTTATCCAGGTACTGTTGGTGGTAGTCCTCAGCGTAATAAAATGGTGGGGCGGGTTTTAGTTCGGTGGTGATCACGCCTTTGCCTGCTTCGATCAGTTGACTTTGGTAGTGCGCTTTAGAAGCTTGGGCTAACTGCATTTGCTCCGCGGTTGTCGTGTAAATGCCTGAGCGATATTGGCTGCCGCAATCGTTGCCTTGACGCATTCCCTGGGTTGGATCATGTGATTGCCAGAAGTGTTCAAGCAGCTGTTGGCAGGAGATGAGTTTGGGGTCAAACACCACCATCACTGCTTCTGTGTGGCCAGTCATGCCACTGCAAACTTCACGGTAGGTTGGATTGGGCGTATACCCTGCCATGTAACCAACCGCCGTAGTATAAACGCCTGGCAACTTCCAGAATGCGCGTTCAGCCCCCCAAAAGCAGCCGAGAGCAATGTAAAGGATTTCCATGCTGGGCGGAAACGGTGGTGTTAAAGGATGACCTAACACCGTATGGCATTCGGCAACGGGCATAACGTCATTTCGGCCGGGTAGGGCATCGGTGGGAGAAACCATCGTCATGGATTTCATGTGTCTTTCTCCTGTTTTCGCTGATAGCGAAGGCTGTTGAGGATCCCTGATTGGATAGCGGGTGTTTGCTGCCGCCAGCTTCCCTTGCCGTTGTGTGTAGTATGCTGAAACGCCATTTGGATATAGTGGCTTGGGCTAATGGCAAAGA
>DFOV01000261.1 GCA_002376965.1 Gammaproteobacteria bacterium UBA3532 | reverse complement strand
GCCGAGTCGGCTTTGGCATCTGCGCAAGATAGCATTCAAGAAGTTCAGGAGCAGCCCGAACCGGTGATCGAAAACAACTCGCCACCAGAGTTTGCCGAATTACCGGACGATGAACGAAAACACAAACGCCGATTTTATGATACCGATTACGTCGACCACCTTGATGAAGCCATTGAAAGGGTTAAATCTCAGTACGTCGAACGGTTTCATCATCAACCTACAGACTGCAGAACTGTCATTGAAAATGATCGCTCTCTAGAGGAGTTCATCTACCACCTTCGTTTAGACATATTATCTGCTGAGTGTGCAGCGAGCCGCCCACAAGAGAGTAATGAGTACTGGAGTATTTTTGCCAAACAAATCCATCCTTTCGCCGAGTGGCTAATTTCGCAATTCCAACACAATGAAAAGGATACGGGATCCTTGGATGAAGCGGAAAACTCTGACAGTGATGACACCCCAGATCCTTTTGATACCAGCAGTGATGATATCGAGGAATTGCGGGAGCGCCTTGAACGAGCCAACAAACGCATTAAAAACCTTGAAACCTATAAAAGGCTATTCTTAGAGTTGCAGAAACAAGTCAGAGAAACCCATAAAGAAACAACCGATTTAAACCAGCAAATTGAAAAACAACTGGTCGACTCAGACGAAAATGATGAAGTGCTCCAACTGCTTCGCCGTGAACGTGAATATTTGGAGCAGCTGGGGTACTCGGTTGGTGAAGTCGAATCCGCCCCCAAATTTGATACCATTGCTCAACTAAACAACGAACATGCAAATATGCTCAGCAATGCTCTTAAACGCAGTGAAGAAGAGCTACGCAACCTCAAAAAAGCCAATAAAGAGCAGTTTGAAACCATAATGCGACTGAAAACAGCTCTGGACAAAATTGAAGACTCAGGAGAGCTCGATAGCAAAAGCGAGGCTACCCAAGAAGCGACGAAGGCAATGGAAAAGCTTGAAATCTCCATGCGCGATCAAGATATGTGCATAAAAATGCTCGAAGAAGAAAATGAAGCTGCCCATGAAAGAATCGTCGCTTTGGAAACCAAAATATCTAATATGGAAGAAGAAGTTAAACAAAATGATCAACTAAGAAACACTATGCAACAGTTCACCCGTGACAGCCAGGAGATGATGAGTTGTATTGCGGTGTTAGAGTCTGAGATAGAAGAAATCCGCGAGCAAAAAGAAGCGCTGGAAGAAGAATTAATAGAAGCCCAAAAGGCAGCCTCGCAAGCAGAAGCTCAAGACGATGATGTACTTGAAGCGCCGGAGATTGAGGATATCGATATTGACGCCATCGAAGAGGCAGAAACTCCAGAAATAGCAGAAAACGTAGAAGTAACAGAAGACACAGAAGCAGGAGAAAACATAGAGGACTCTCCAGCTGAGATAGCCGAACAACCAGATGACGCAAAGCAGCAAATTGAGACACTTGAAGCATCATTGGCCACACAAAAAGCAGCCTATGAAAATTTATTGTCAGAATATACGGATATCGAGAAAAAATACCTCGAAATATTCGAAGCCCAATTGCAAAAATCAGCTTAAAACTACGAACTCGATATAGTTGTGAATTTTTTCTCGCAACCCGAAGATTTACAGACTACTATTAACGATAACTTATAAAAACAAAGGCACAAACAAGCATTTTATTATGGCAATACCTTTACTTATTTGTGATGACTCGGCAATGTCCAGAAAAATGGTCAAACGCTCCTTACCGCCAGAGTGGGATGTAGAAGTAACAATGGCTGGCAATGGGATTGAAGGATTGGAAGCTATTCGTTCGGGTAAAGGAGAGGTGGTATTTCTGGATCTGACTATGCCAGAACTCGATGGTTATGGCGTGCTTGAGTCTATTAAAACCGAATCATTGAAGTGTTTGGTGATCGTCATATCGGCGGATATCCAACCAGAGGCGCAAGAACGGGTTCTCGGGCTTGGCGCATTGGCCTTCATTAAGAAGCCGATAAACTCGGACAAACTGAAAACAACTCTTAAGGAATACGGGTTACTAGACTGAGAATTATGACTGAATTAGCCCAACTATCAGAAGACCAACGCGATTGCTTGCAAGAGCTTGTCAATGTGGCCATGGGCCAGGCTGGCGATTCGTTGGCGCGTTTTCTGGAAGTATTTGTACATCTATCGGTTCCTCGTATAAAACTCGTTGCCTCAGATGAAGTACTTCCTGAAATGATTCAGCTCATCGGCAACATCGATGTATCCGCTGTCAGGCAAGGGTTTTACAGCACGTCGCAACAAGTGCGAGGCGAAGCAATTGTTGTATTTAGTAAAACGAGCTTTGATGAGCTGGCCGAGATCATGGCTTATGAACCCGATGAGGTTAACGAACAAAGCGAACAGGAACTGTTATTGGATATTACCAATATTCTTAACGGTGCTTGCCTCAGTGGTTTAGCTGAACAACTGGGGTACGAACTAAATTACTCACCACCATCTTTGATTGGCACTGAGCTGAATGTCGGGCGCCTATTCGATAAAGAACAACTAAGCTGGTCTCAGGCTTTATTAATCGAAATCAATTACCGGCTAGATAATGAATCATTCAAATGTAATTTACTCATGCTTATGCCCGGCGAATCAATTGAAGTTATCAAACAATCTGTAGATGAGTTTCTGGAAGACTTGTGAGCGTAGACGTAATTGAAGATTTAAACTTTCTGAAATTTATCATTGATCGTGTCAATATTGGTATCATTATTATTGACAAAGAAATGAAGATCCATCTGTGGAATCAGTTCATGGTTTCACATACCAACGTCCCGCAAGAAGAATTAATTAATAAAGACCTGTTTGAAGCATTTCCAGAACTCCCTCGTCGCTGGTTTCGTAAAAAAATCAACAGCGTTTTTATGCTAAAAAACTTCGCATTTACATCTTGGGAACAGCGCTCGTACCTGTTCAAAATGCCACATAACCGCCCTGTCACCGGCGGTGTCGAGACCATGCAGCAAGACTGCACGCTAATGCCGTTAAAAGATGCTAGTGGTGAAGTGCAATATATTTGTATTGCGATACAGGATGCCACAGACGTAAGTATTTATCAGAATATGCTGAAAGAGGCATTGACCAAGCTTGAGCAATCAAGCCGAATTGATGGGTTGACCCAAATATTTAACCGTACTCACTGGGAACATAGGCTAGCTGAAGAGTTCGATCGAGTTAAGCGCTACGGTGGCTCATTGTCGTTGATCATGTTCGATCTGGATCACTTTAAAAAGGTGAACGACACCTATGGCCACTTGGTCGGCGACGATGTGCTTCGCGCTACATCTAAATTGATTAAAAAGTTATTGCGCACCAGTGATGTACCGGGACGTTATGGCGGTGAAGAATTCGGTATTCTGCTTCCTAATACAGACCTTGAAGGCGCTTTACAGGTCGCTGAACGAATTAGAGAAGAATGTGATGCGGCCGTGGTGACTTGTGAAGATGTGGAACTAGGCTTCTCGGTCAGCATGGGTGTTACTCAATTATCTGATGCGGTTGAGAACCACGAAAACTTGATTCACCAAGCAGATACAGCCCTATACCACTCAAAAAAATCTGGTCGAAATTGCGTTAGCGCCTATAGACCAGAAATGTCTTAACTGTAGTAGTCGCGACCTAATCTGACAGTTACCGTTTTTTTCAGGGCGCCCTCAATATGGTCATCAACCTATAGGATAGGTACGCTTTAACTCAAGACTGCGGCTTTTTGCTCTCGCTTTTTCTTGGCGACGTTATTCCTGACATACTGTGGTTCAAGTAGAGCAGCTGGCACAGCTTTACCCTCTAGATACAATGCTAATGCTATTGAAAGCATATCAATAGCCTGTGGTAACCGAAGCTGCTCTTCAAACTCTGAACAAAGCCCCCACTGCTGTGAAAGCGCAACAAGCTCATCCCTATAGGGTTCTAAACCAGAGCCAACCCAACACACACTGTCGCTATTCAATATACTGGGACGCGTTAAATCCTGAGGGCGAGCTACAGCATCTTTCGATGTCGACAGCATAATTTCATTCGATGCTTTACCACTCAAATCACTCAGCTGGAAGTCAT
>DFOV01000102.1:4518-4656 GCA_002376965.1 Gammaproteobacteria bacterium UBA3532 | reverse complement strand
AACTTCCGCCAATACAGGTCATTTATGGACTGGCGAAGCCGAAAAGTTGCGCTAACTGAGGCAACAAACTAATCTTAGAGCTGCACAATATAGAACTATAAATAATTATAAGAATGAGAATCTAGCCTTGTATGCACT
>DFOV01000102.1:0-4181 GCA_002376965.1 Gammaproteobacteria bacterium UBA3532 | reverse complement strand
GATTGCTATGGATAACGAATGCTAGGACAACTTCAGGCGCTAGAACCAATTAAAAATAGTCGTTTGACGACGGCTCTGGAGGCGATGTAATTTTGGATTTCCACCCATGACGAAGAAAAGGACGTATCTAGGCCCTAAAATCCTTACCCCCTTCATCGGTGTAGCATTCGTTATCTCGATTATCATTGTCTCAACCCAATTGTATCTGTCACATAGTAGCAAGCTGGCCCAAAACCGTGACCGACTCGGACAGCTACAACGAGCGATATCCGTTCAGCTTGAATCCAGCCTATCCCTATCCGATAACCAAGCCGTCAATTTCTTGCTCTCATCAACCAGTCAGTTACCAGAGGTCGATTATGTTGAACTGATCGACCATAACCAGCGCCTCTTTTCATACGGCGAGCCTTGGGTTCGTAACCCGATTGAACTTCGCCAGAACATTCGCTTTCAACCATTAGATACCAATGAAGTAATGCAAGCAAAGTTGCGTATCATTAGTTCAGGATACGCTTTACACAGCGAGTTGTGGCAAAGTGCTGTCTGGTTGATAGCGGCTAACCTGTTTAAATTAATTGTTATTAGTGTCTTATTTCTAACCTGCTTTAATGCTTGGGTTACTCAGCGACTCCACAAAGCACGACAAGCACTCTACACCCCAAATCCGACTACAGCATCTCCCCCCGTTGCTTCCCCAACAAGCAGAGATGAAGTCAGTGATATATTCGAAGGGATCCATGTCTGGCATCAGCGCCATCTGCAACAGCAAAGCGAACACGACGAGTTACACCGTCAAGCCAATATTCAAAGCCAACTGCTTTTCTTACAACGGGAGTTTGTCAGCTACGGCACCTCATCTGAGCAGGTGGAAAGCGCTCTAACCATCGCAATTGAGCGTATATGCACGCTTTTTCAATGGCCAGCTGGACACATCTATCGAGTCTGCCCCGTAACCAAAAGTAAAATATGGTCAACCAAGCTTTGGTATTTGAATGGTAGTCACGTCCAACAATTGCAACGTCTGACCGACAAAACCCCGTTAAAAGAAGGGGACGAAAACATGCCCAGCCAAGTGCTTAGCCAAGGAAGGGTATTGGTATATCGGTTGGATGAAGATACCTTTGGCCAACGGCAGACCGTTTTTGCGGAACTTGGAGTTAGCCACTGGATCGGCATACCTATTAAAGCGGGGCGCGCTGTTACGGGTATTATTGAGTGTTATATCAAAGACCAGCGCCTGCCTAATGCACGACTGATAGAAGAACTAGCCCACGTAGGCGTTGCTGTTGGTCAGCTGATTGAGAAACGCAGGAATCAGGAAAGCCACTTAAGTGCTATGGAAGAAATAAAAGCGCTAAAACGCAAACTACAGAAAGAGAATATTTATCTACAAGGTGAAATGCGCATCAATAAGCATTTTCACCAAATAATCGGGCAGTCAGAAGCCATCAGGCAGATACTGGCAAAAGCCGACCGCACCGCATCGACACTTAAGCCAGTGTTGATCAGCGGCGAAACGGGCACAGGTAAAGAGTTTCTAGCGCGAGCCATTCATGAAGCCAGTCCTTGGGGACGCCGCGCTCTAGTGAAACTAAACTGCTCTGCGCTGACAGCCCACGAAATCGAACGCGATCTTTTCGGATGTGAAGCTGGCCACTTACCTGAATCGGCTGAATTTCGAACCGGCATGCTGGAGCTAAGCGAAGATAGCACACTATTCATTGATGAAATTGGCGAAATGCCACTTAATGTTCAAACGAAATTGGTCGAAGCACTGAAAGACGGAAAGTTTCGACGCTTGGGCTCAGATAGCGATCAGCGCACCCAATGCCGAGTTATTGCGGCCACCTCCATCGACTTGGAACTCGCGGTTAAACTCCATCGCTTCCGCCGCGACCTATTCTGTATTATTAACGGTGTTAATCTCGAATTACCTCCCTTGCGTAAACGTACAGAGGATGTTCGGCCGTTAGTGAAATATTATGCAGACCATTATGCAGAACAACTGGGGAAAGCTATATTCGACATCCCTCTCGACGCCTTAACTCAGCTGGAAAACTACGACTGGCCCGGCAATATTCGCGAGTTAAAAAACGTCGTGGAACGCTCGGTGCTTCTATCACCGCAACGAACCCTGCTCTTGCCCGATTTTCAGGAACACACCAACTACTTTCCTCTATCCCAAGTAGAAAGCCTAGAAGAATTAGAAAAACGTCATATACTGGAGATAGTAGCGCGCTGCAAGGGCAAACTTCCTGGCGCGGATGGCGCGGCAAAGCGCTTGGGTATTTCTGTGAGCGAATTGCAAGCTCGGCTTGACCGGTATAAGAATAGTGAACTGGTTTCCAATGCCTGTGCAGCGATATCCGAAACCAAATAACGCAAGACAACACATCAGGATGGAATGAAAAAAGCAGCCCCTCAAATCGATGAATCCCCAGACAACCCAATCAAGGTTGATGAAAAGGAGAGTTTTGGTCAAGACAAGGGCGACCATATAGAGCGCCTGCTACACTTGACCTCAGAGCTTGTTTCCGCAAATGCGGGAGCACGCCTGCTCGCGGCGGGACATGACGATGAAAATCTCGACAACGCACTGGAAAATATGGCCTATTTGCTTGAGCGCCTTAAGCGCACTACCGATAAGGTCTGCTTAACATCGGTTGGAACCTTATTCAGGCGCTATCGTCGCCTTCTTCAGGAGCTGGCAAACTTAGCCAATAAACAAATAGAACTTGAACTCAACGGTGTCGAAACCGAAGCGCACCGGCTGATGCTCGAAAAAGCCAGTTTTCCAACGTTGCTATTAATGCGCCTCATTATCGAAACCGCTATAGAATCACCACAACAGCGAACCGAGCACGGAAAACCAGCAAAAGGCAAGCTTAAGCTAGCCAGCTTCTATCACGAAGATAGCCTTATCATAGAACTGGTGCATGATGGCGACGCCACTGTCTGGCCTTATGAGGGCGCATTGCCAGAAAATCACCGTTTTATGCCGCTTGATCAAGTCGAGCACGAATTTAAAGACACCTTATTCAGTCGTGACAGTATCGCTGAAAAAGCTGACCCCATTGGCGAACAGATCCGGACTGCATTCAATGCTCTTCAAGCAACCATCGATTATGAGCCGAACAATGCTCAGGGCTCAACCTTTACGATCCGCCTGCCATTAAAAGCGAATATTGTGGATGGCCTATGGATTCGCACGACTAGTGGTCACTACCTGATCGGTAAAGAGAATGCGTTGGAATGTGTCGAGATCGACGAAAAGTGGGCACGCTCACTAAAAAATAAAAGTACCATTCAGCTCCGTGATGAAGCGCTGCCCTGTATAAAGCTTGGCGAAGTACTTAAGCCTCAGGATGCATCAGAAGATAATATAATGCTGATAGTTGAATTTGGGGGCATTAAAGCGGCATTGCTTATCCATGAATTTATGGGCGAAACCCTGGTTATTGCCAAACCCCTTCCCCCTCACCTGAGCAGGTTTGGAATTTATGGCGCGTCTACCCAACTGGCCAATGGCGAAGAGGCTTTAGTCATTGATGTCCCGAAACTTCTTTCTCAAATGCTTTCGCAGCAAGATGATGAAACAGTGGGTAATACTATGCTTCATTAAAATGATGTGCTTCATTAAAATAATGCGCTTCACTAAAATAATGCGCTCCAATAAAATAACCCGCTCTACTCGAGAAGATTCTCGACTAAAGAAAACCCGGCCCGACAACCTGGAGTAGCTAATGGAAAGCTTTGCAACAATTTACCAGCGAGCGTGCGACAGAAAAGGGGGGTCCGAAGCGCTGGAAGCGCTCTTGCCAGAAGTATTGTCTGCCGATGCTCTTCGAGCCATTCCCGATGACCGTTATCTGGCACAAATGGCCAAAAGCATATTTCAATCGGGTTTTGTATGGCGGGTCGTCGAAAATAAGTGGCCAGCATTCGAAGATGTATTCAGCGATTTTAACCCTGTCGGCGTAGCCAACTTCAGCGATGAAAAGATCGACAAGATTGCGCAAGACACGCGAATTATCCGTCACTATAAAAAAGTGCAGGCCGTTCGAGACAACGCAAGCATGATCTTGGCATTTCAGTCTGAATACGGCAGTTTTTCCGCATGTATTGCAGACTGGCCTGAAAGCGACATTATTGGCTTGTGGTGGAAACTAAAAAAGGAAGGC
>DFOV01000202.1 GCA_002376965.1 Gammaproteobacteria bacterium UBA3532 | reverse complement strand
GCTTTTTTTAAATGACGGAGAACTGTTTTTCATTGTAGATAAATGAGGGTAGAGGTCACGGAATTCAAGCGAATCTTAGATTTCTGATCTACACTTGTTACTAGAGCCTTTGGTTGTTAAGGCTATTGTTAAAAAACTGTTGTTAATAGAAGCAGGGCCGTTGTTGCTTGAAAAAGAGCAATGGTAGCCTGTCATAGATAAATGGGGTTAGGAGAGGCTATGGTAGACAGCAGAGAGTACCGAGAATACTGGGATAAGTTTCATGCATTTGTTCAGGCAAACAAGTCCGGTGATACTGCCGAAGCTTTTGCTCAATTTTGTGACCAACTAGTCTCCCCTCATGAGCGTGTCGAACTATCAGAGAGAAACTACACCGACCTCTATGGCAACTTGCTGGCGCTTTGGCGTTTGTATACCGGAAGCAGCAAAGAGCAAACTCAGATTAAGGTGTTCAACCCCGAATTAGAGCACCATGCCTGGCAGTCGAAACATACCGTTGTTCATATTGTATGTCGTGATCGCCCTTTTCTTGTGGATTCGGTAAGAATGCTGGTGAATTCTAAAAATCTCACCCTGCATCACATTATCCACCAGCGCATGCCCATCTACTCAGCATCTGCAGCTACCAATAAGCCTTCTAAACCCGACCACGTCAGCGTGATTTTACTTGAGCTAGATAAAGAGGCCTCACTGGATAATCTATCGGTACTAAAAAGTGAAATCGAGAGCCGTGTTAACGATGTAGCCTATGTTGTTGATGACTGGAAACCGATGCGCTCAACATTGCAAACCATCATTGACGGTATTCAAAGTGCAACCAAAAAAGATCAGTACCCTTTACTTGATGATGAGCTAGCCTTCCTATCCTGGTTAACCCAGGATAACTTTACCTTTATGGGGTATCGTTACTACAGCTTTTGTCGCGAAGATAAAAAAGATGTCATTGTGCAGCATGAGAGCTCGTCTTTAGGTTTGATGAAGATGTCTCAGGGAAATTCTACGGTAAGGAACCTGGAAACACTCAGCGAAGGAGCTCATAATTGGTTGCATGGTGACGAAAACCTACTTATTACAAAGTGTAATAAGCACTCAACGGTGCACCGTCCAGTGCCTCTTGACTACATAGGTATTAAAGATCGCGACGATAGCGGCAAGGTGATAGGTGAACACCGTTTTATTGGCCTTTATACTCATACCGCCTACAACACAACGCCCCGCGCAATCCCTCTTATTCGCGAAAAAATTAAGCAGATATTTAAGCATGCAAATGTCGCAGAAGGTACGCACGATGGCAGGGCGCTCGACAATATACTCGAAACACTGCCTCGTGATGAGTTGTTTCAACTTACCAGCGCCGACTTGGGAAGTACCAGTCTAGACATATTGCATATGCAAGAGCGTCCCATTGTTAGATTGTTTATCCATGCAGAGCGTTTTGCTCGCTACTTTTCCTGTACGGTTTATGTGCCTCGAGATCGTTATCACACCCGCTTACGCCTAAAAATGCAAAAAATATTGGAAAAGGAACTTTGCGCCAGCACTCCGGCTAGTTTTAACACTCGCTTTTCTGATTCCATCCTGGCCCGCACACATTTCCTGGTTGAAGTTGATGGGGCGTCTAATGCCAGTGTTGATGTAAAAGCCTTGGAAAAACGCCTGGCTGATTGCGCTCGCTCTTGGGGTGATCGCGCTTCGAATGCGTTAATTGAGCACTATGGAGAAAGCGAAGGTCGTCGTTTACTGGCTAAGTATCGTGATGCATTTCAAACTGGCTATCGAGAAGAAACGACGCCTCAACAATCTATTGTTGATATTGCGCATTTGGAGGAGCTGTCTGACTCCACGCCGATGTCCTTAATGCTATACCGTGGTTTAGATGCCGCGGAATTTGAAGCGGGATTTAAGGTGTTTATTAAAGATCAGCCTATTTCCCTTTCACTGGTAGTGCCTCTGTTGGAAAATTTTGGTTTGGTAGTCAAAGGCGAGCGTCCATATAAAGTCAGTTGCGATGGACTGGTTGCCTGGATCCATGACTTCCATGTACAACACGTAGATCAGTTAGAGTTTACGCCTGAACGGGTTAAGAAAAAGTTCCACCAGGCATTTTTAGCCACCTGGAATGCTGAAGCTGAAAGCGATGGGTTTAACTTTCTCATCCTTGCGGCTAACCTGTCTTGGCAAGAGGTGTCGCTCATTAGGGCTTATGCGCGATACCTTAAACAAATTAAGTTTGCTTTTTCCCAGCCCTATATCGAGAAATGCCTCTCTGCATATCCCGACGTATCCCGTATGCTGATCGCTTTATTTCATTCGCGACACGATCCCGATAATAGAAGCAAATCAAAGGAGAAAAAGTTATCCGAAGAGATCAACCAATACTTGGAACAACAAGTAGAAAGCCTCGACGACGATATTATTTTACGTCGGTACGTTGATCTTGTTAACGCCACGTTACGCACAAACTACTATCAGGAGAGGTGTAATCCAGCCCTACCGCTGGCATTTAAACTGTCGCCGTCCGATATTCCCGATATGCCACAGCCGATTTTAGCCTATGAAATTTATGTTTATTCTACGCGAGTTGAGGGGGTTCATTTGCGTGGTGGCGCCGTTTCGAGGGGCGGATTGCGTTGGTCCGACCGTATGGAGGATTTTCGAACGGAAATT
>DFOV01000194.1 GCA_002376965.1 Gammaproteobacteria bacterium UBA3532 | reverse complement strand
CCGCCCACCTTGTCACCATTTTCGAACGCCATTTGGTAGATGGTACCATCACGCTTTACTGACACCTCTACTCGTTTGGAAAGTGCGTTAACCACCGAAATACCAACACCATGTAAGCCGCCTGAAAACTGGTAGTTCTTGTTTGAAAACTTGCCACCGGCATGCAGCTTGGTGAAGATCAGCTCAATCCCTGGAATCCCTTCTTCGGGGTGAATATCCACTGGCATGCCCCGTCCATTGTCATCGACCTCCAATGAACCATCTTTATGTACAACCACCTTAATCTGGCTGGCATGACCGGCCAATGCCTCATCAATACTGTTATCGATCACCTCTTGCGCCAGATGGTTGGGGCGCGTGGTATCGGTATACATGCCTGGTCGGCGTTTAACTGGTTCAAGGCCATTTAAGACTTCAATTGCTTCCGCATTGTATGCGTTAGACATATATTCCTCGTAATCAAAATAAACAGTCATTGAAAGCCCCTGCACCGCTTAAAGGCCCAGCAGGCGTAACCGCCCTACTCTAGCAAAAAGCCAAGGATGTCGGAACAGTGCAGGGAAAAGTTTTCAAAGGCATGCGAACCACCTTGTTCGATATGTAGATCACAGCCTTGGTAATAGGCCTCTGCCCAGGTGTAGTCCAAGGTTTCATCCGCTGTTTGCAACAGGACTCGCAGTAAACCGGGTTGGTTAATTTGCTTCGGCTCCAAGGCTTTTAATTCATCTATGTGATGAGACTGGAGTAGAAACCGTTGTTGGGTATGGTAGTTGCGATTCCAACCCAAATAGTTTTGGAGAAGTCGGTACGGAGCAACAGCGGGATTGATCAGTACCGCTGGGATTTGATATTTCTGACTGAGATAAGTGGCATAAAACCCGCCGAGCGAGCTACCCACAATACCACTGGGGCAAATAGCCAGTTTACTCATTATGCCCTCGACATGGGCCATTGCTTGTTGCGGAGAATAAGGTAAGCAAGGAACCCAGCAATGGATCGAACCACAAGTATGCTGCTGCACAAAGGAACTAAACTGCTGCGCCTTTTTCGAATAGGGTGAGCTGGCAAAACCATGCAAATAGAGAAGGTGAGGCATAGATGGTACTAGTAGCCTTTGGCTGTCATATCAAAAGAAACAGGGAAATCTTCGATACGATAAACAGTGGATTCAACGTTGCCTTCAGCATCAAGTAACAGTTCGCGGTAACCCGGTGGCAGACCTTCCACCGCAAACCCGCTGCTTTGGGTTTTAAACTGAATACAGGTTGAAGGGACAGACATATACTGAATGCCTTGATGCTCTATCTTCGAATCTTGGTGAACATGACCACAGACCACAGCTTTAACTTTCGGGAAGCGCTCCATTAACGCCAAAAACTGATCGGCATTGCGCAAACCGATATTATCCAGCCACTCACTGCCAACCGGAACCACCTGATGGTGCAAGAATATTAAGGTGTGATGATGCGGATAGCCAGCCAACGCGTGCTCCAGAAAGCGCAGCTGAAAGTCAGCCAGACAACCAAAGGTATCGCCTATCACTTGAGAATCAAGCAAGATAATTTGCCATTTTCCCAGCAGGAAGTGTTTATCCGCCACCAGTCCATATTCTTGCAAAATGGGTAACATCATGGGCACATCATCATGATTACCAGGGATCCAGGCACACGGAGCTTGCAAGCGCTCGACTTCCCTACCAAATAAGTGATAACTGGCTGGCACCTCTTGCTGAGCTATATCACCAGAGGCTACATACAGGCTAGGAACTTGTCTATTCTCAACAATATCATCAATAACGGCCTTGAAACCGTCGTAGGTATTGAAACCCAGCAACTCTCCTTCGGGTTTAGCATACAAATGAGTATCGCTAAACTGGATTAAGCGGATCAGACCTTCTTGATGTGGTTTTCTCGCCAAAGCCCTTCCCATTCCATTACCCTTATGACCCATACCTTTTTAACTGTAAGTGCTGAAAAAGAGAGATTTCAGTCCTATCTCAATCGAAACGCACTTTACATATGTTGTTATTAATTTTTCAAATCATCTTGTTATTAGTTTTTCAAATATAGCAGCAACCTGCCAAAAAGCTCATTTAAAGCGAAGTTTTGGGAGGTTTTAATTGAAAAAGCCGAAGCCGATCACAGTTCAGCAGCCTGTTTCAGGATGAAAAGTAGTCGTTCAGGATGACAAATAGTCGCCTTCAATGTATCCGCTATCAAGGCAATGAACCAACCAATCGCTAAGCAAACGGTTCATTTGTTGCTTTTCGTCGGGATAACGCCCTTCTGGATTAGGAAACTCGTAGACAGGCTCTAGCTTGGCGTATTCTTTTGTAGCAATGACTTCGGCCAGGCTTGCATCATGATACAGGCGAACCGTCATTTCCTGGGCTGGCGTCCAATGATGCGATTGATTGAACTCAAAAAGGATAAAAATTTCGGCCGTATATTTAAATAACTCATTGATGCGAATAATAATATGCTGATTATCACCACAACGATAAACGTATTGATTACCTTTTTCCCAATCAGGCACCAGCTTGAGCAAACGCGCATAATTGCGTTCGCCCATTATCATAAACTGGGTCAAATCGGGAAAGTAACGTTTAGCCATCGCAGGGCTTCCATCGCTCGACTAGCCGGCTTCGCTCCGCTTTTAACCACATCAAAGCCATCCAGATCGGAGGGTTATCCAACTCACCATTTTCTAGCCAGGATAAAGCCTCAGCCAGCGACACAGCGATCACGCGAATATCCTCATGCTCACAGTCAAGCCCTCCGATATCAAGTCGCTGGCTGCTATCTACACAGCCTACATACAACGAAAACTGCTCACTACAACCACCGGGGCTACTAAAAAACGTTCCCACATTTTCTAATAGACTCACCGAGCAACCAGCTTCCTCCTCCGCTTCTCGTAGGGCTACCTGCTCAGGCTCTTCACCCTTACCGACCATTCCGGCGATGATTTCCAATAACCAGGGATTTTGTTCGGTTCCTAGTGGGCCGACTCGCAACTGTTCGATTAGTATCACTTCATCTCGAACCGGATCATAAGGCAATACCGCTACGGCGTGGCCACGCTCAACCAGCTCGCGTGTCACTATCTCCGACCAATCACCGTCAAAGCGACGATGACGAAATGCCAACGAGCGCACGGTAAAGAAGCCATCGTAGTTGACATCATCGCTGACTATTTCAACGTCTTTGCGGCTATATGCCTTATGATACGTTTTCATAACTCCAGTCATAAGTCGGTTTACGCCTTTTTGTAAATCTCACCGCCTTGGGATTGAAACTCTTTGGCCTTTTCCTGCATTCCCGTTTCTACCGCTACTTCAATCTTCTCTACACCCTGGCTCTCGGCGTAATCACGAACTTCCTGAGTGATCTTCATCGAGCAGAATTTTGGCCCACACATCGAGCAAAAATGGGCCACTTTGTGGGCGTCTTTGGGCAGGGTCTCGTCGTGATATTCTCGTGCGGTATCAGGATCAAGGCCCAAATTAAACTGA
>DFOV01000216.1 GCA_002376965.1 Gammaproteobacteria bacterium UBA3532 | reverse complement strand
GACATTTGGCGTAGAAAGAGCTGCTTTTCCTGTTCTAGCTGATTCAGGCGAATTCTTAACCAGTCTAATTGCTCCCCCAAGGCCCGAATGTCTTTGGGGCCTTTGACTTGTATAGCGGTATGCATGTCACCTTCGCCGAGACGACGAATGCTTTGGTGGAGGCGACGCATTGGTGGCATGATTATCAGGAGGGCCAACACCACTAAGGTAATGGTAGATGGAATGGCCCAAGCGCTGGTTTTTCGAAGCTGTTTGCGAGATGCCTGAGTTTGCTGAGAAACTTCGGTAATATGTTGATCGACCAAGGCTTCACGCAGTGTATTAAGCTCGCTCGCCAAAAAATGCAGCTGACCAAATTGTTTGTCTAATAAGTCTGAGGAGTCATCCGGGGGCAGCCGTAACGATTGGTTAAGTGCGGTTAATTCCCTTTTTAGTGACTCGATAATTAATTGTGACTTTTTATCTGGGAGTAATGGAGACAACACCAGCAAATCGTTGACTACCGATTCCGCTTGTTGATTGAAAATTTCCAGTAGGGCCGGTGTTTGTAATACTCGGTACTGTCTAGCTGTTCGCTCCATGTCAAAGAGTACCGAGCTGATCTGTTGACTGGCTCGGGTAGCAGATACCACTTCTGTTATGGCGGTTTGGCTTCTTTCTGACTGGGATTGAAAGTAGGATAGGCTATTAGAAAGCGCTACCACCAGCGGCAGAATGGCTAAACAAAATCCAAGGCTTAGTAATTGAACAATTGAGTTGGGGCGGAGTAACTTCATGCCGTATCAAGCTGCTAGAGAGTGGCGAAAGTATAGCATCGCTTGAACTTTTCTGTGGGATTGTTGTGCGCTAAAACTGATCTAAAATAGATCGGTATCAATTATCGACGATAGAGTAATCAAACTCTGGCATTGTATTATTTATGAAGCGCTCTTTTTGCCACACGTAGTCTTGATAATCGAAGTTGGGTCGATTGGTACAATCGGCAGTTCCGTCTTTCAAAAACATCGAATCTTGATGACGGTCACCATAAAAGGTGAATAGCCCTTCGTACACAGTGCGATTAATAAAATGGGTACTGCTACAGCCCGATACTAAAATTATGCTCAATAAAATACCAAAACGTTGAATTATAGCTAGCAAAATGGAACCCCGAATTATTTGTAATGGCTTTTCGCGTTAAGGGATGATTAGGTCATTCTTAGTGTAGATATAACCGCGAAAAGATACTGACAACTGGTTCACAAGTATACAAAGTACAGCTGGATCTGCTAATAGAAATTGTCTATTGATTAGCCACTTCTGATTGCGGTGCAGCAACCAGCCATCGTGTTTGGAATCCCGCCAGCTCTAAACTCAAGGTATTAACTGATTGATTCGACAATAAATCGAGCACAACTGGCTGTGGCGTAATGCCATCAAGAGAGATAGTTTGTGGCTCCTTGTCCAAGTTACTGATGACCCATAACGTTTGGTGTTTATCACTGCGCTTGATCGAAAACAGGCGCTCATCACCTAGCGATATAAACTCAACATCACCATGAGTTAACACAGGATTTTGTTGGCGGAGCCTGATTAACTTTTTATAGATAGATAGAAAGGAGTTAGGCTGCTGTTGTTGTAGCGCTACGTTAACTTTAGGGTAGTAGCGCTTTACATTTTGCCAGGTGGAGCTGGTAGAAAAACCTGAATAATCTGAACCATCCCATTGCATTGGCGTTCGTATCTGGCGATCGGGCTTTTTACCGGATAACCCGATCTCTTCACCGTAATAGATAAAGGGGGTGCCTGGAAGGCTGAATAGGACATGGGCAGCGCCTTTGGCTTTTTCTTTATCTTTCATCAATTGGGTCATGACCCTGTTTTGATCATGGTTGGAAAGAAAGGTCGCGAAGTGTTGATCCTGGAAAATATCCAATGTTTGCTTGAGTGCCTTATCGATATACTGGCGCTCACCATAGTCAAGACCGCGAATAATATCGCCGCCCAGATCGAATTCAAAGGCCAGATCCATTTGATTAGGATAATAATCGCGCAATACGTTGCTATGAGCCCAGACTTCACCAACGGTGAATGCCTCGGGATTTATCGATTTGTAATGCTGGTAGAACTGGCGTAGCCATTCATGCGTTTCTTCGGTATCGACCTGATTTTCTTTGTCAATGTTGACTAAATGGCGCAGGGCATCTAACCGAAATCCATCAACCCGAATGTCGGATAGCCAGAAATCGACAATGTCGTAAATGGCTTGAGTAGGGGCGGGATCACTGAGGTTGAGATCGGGCATGTGTTTGCCAAATACACCATAGTAGGTCAGGTAATTCAACTGGCCCCAGCCGCGATCCCACCATTTGAGCTCATGCCACACATATTGTCCCTGAAATCCGCGCCAGCCCTGTTGTTCATAAGCCCATTTATACCAGGAGTGATAAGGTGAGTTTTGATCTTTGGCATGCTCAAACCATGGGTGTTCGTCAGAGGTATGGTTTATCACTAGATCGATAATAACGCGCATGCCTCGTTTGTGGGCTTCACTGACTAACAGGCGCATATCATCCAGGCTGCCATATTCTGGGTTAACATCATAATAATTAGTAACATCGTAGCCATGGTAGCTTTCAGATGGATTTATCGGCATTAACCAGATGGCGTTGACGCCAAGATCGGTGTCGGTTGTTGGGTCGCCATCATTAAGATAGTCCAGCTTTTCAATCAAGCCGGGCAAGTCGCCGATACCGTCATCTGCCAGTTCGCCTTGTCGCGTGTCGTAAAAAGAGCGTACGAAGACCTGATAAAATATGGCGTCTTCCCACCACGGCGTGACGTCGCTAGCTGGCGGGTATAGCTTTTCTAAATGAAGTGGGTAGGGCGATTCTGGTAGCTCTGGTCTCTTGGGAATGTCTGGCTTGCTGCAAGCGGCAATACTTATTACGCAGACCACCATCACAAGAGATCCAATAGGCTTTAATACGGAGGATATAAAATGTTGCATAGCCGAAGATTTAAACATTCTTATGCAAGCTGAGTCAATGAGAGTTCTCACCGATCAACGACTGGTATAGGTGTTGATCGACGAGAGTTCCCGCTTGCTGGCTTATTTCAGCCATTGGGCATAGATAGCTTCTATATTGTTATTAGATATAGGCTTGCGAACGATGTCGTTCATGCCGGCATTGAGGCATTGCGCTCGAATATCGTCGTCAGCACTTGAGGTGAGTCCAATGATAGGCGTTGACTTAGGAACAAGCGTATTTAGACGTATTTCGTTGGTTGCTTCAACCCCGTTTTTGCGTGGCATGCTGACATCAACGAACAGTATATCGTACTCTCTTTCCTTTACTGCTTGGAGAAACTCAATGCCATCCTTGACCACGGTAACATCCATACCTTGCCGCTCAAGTAAATTAACCATGGCTTCCTGGGCCATCGATGAGTTCTCAGCCAGTAAAGCTCGTACCTTTCGGTCGACTGCTGGCACTGTTTGTGTTGGGTCGCGCGGATCGCTGAGTGGACACCAGCCATCGTACAGAGCGTTCATGGCCCGAAGCACATCATGGTATTTTAATGGCTTGGTCACAAAGTCATCGAATAGTTCTTTGATGCTGCTATCAGTCTGTGAAACATGAAGGTAGCTATCCAGTGCAACAAGCTTCAAGCTGTCAGTTCGGGACTGTTCGCGTATATGTCTGGCCAGGTGTAGTCCCTGTTCATTAGGCATCTCGACATCGATAAAGATGATCAATTCCTGGGTGCCTAGTCCAGTTGCCTGCAGGAGCTGTGGCAGTTGGCTACGCGGATTGCTGACATGAGTATAATTAATATCCCACTCAGCCATCAGGCCACCAAAATGCTCTTCGTAACTCTTATCATGGCAAATCAAGTTGACGCTGCATTGTGAAAATGACGCGGCTGCCTTGGCTGAGTTACTGGGCTGTTCCAATTCCAAAGTAAAAGACACTGTCGTCCCGTTGGTGGACGACTCAATGGACAGCTCACCACTTAGTTGTTCAACGAGCTTGCGGCATAGCACCAATCCAAAACCACTGTTTCCGCTGAGTGAATCGATATCTGAGTTAATCAATTCTTTTAACAGCGGCGGCTCGATACCTGGCCCCGAATCGATTACAGAAACGGTTACTTTTATCGGCTTTCCATAGCCCTGGTCTTGTGCATCAACAATAATTCTTACTCCGCCCTGTTCGGTGTGCTTCACCGCATTGGCGACCAGCTTATTTAGTATCTGAGCAATGCGGTCTGCATCGCCTTTTAATGTTTCGGGGAGGTTTTTGGCGACACGGCTGGTAATGGAGATATTTTTACGATGAACCAGTCCGGCAAAAGCATCTATTACCTTGTCGAGTAAACGCCGAAATTCGAAAGATGTTTTGTTGAGTGAAATATCGCCGCTTTCAACACGGGCAGAGTCAAGGATATTATCAAGGCGGTGCATTAGGCTGGAAGTTGCTCCGTATGCCAGTTCTGTATATTTTCGTTGTTCGCTCGACATTTCTGTATCACGCAGCAGCGACAGCATGCTGGAAATAGCGTTCATTGGCGAGCGTACATGTTTGCCAACATCCGATAAAATTTCAAATTTTTCCTGGGCTTGAACTTCGGTAGATTGTTGCGCCTGCGTTAACTGCTCGTGACGTTTTTCCAGCTTGCGAGACAGGGAGTATTTGTAGCGCGTGTTAGCTATTTCGCAAGCCAGAATATCGGCATAAACACAAAGTAAACGTTGATGCCACGCATCGAAAAAGTCAGTTTCGCGATGAGATGCGTTTAATACGCCAAAAATCTCATTATCCATTTTTAGTGGTACGCAGATAAGCGAACCAATGGCGTATCCCTGATGGGGTACATCACGTATAAAGTCGGGGTTTGAGGAGCAGTGATTACAGACTTGAAATTGACGCGAGGTGTAAGCCTTTCCAATAATACCTTCATTGAGGGAGAAAATCTGGTATTCATCTAGGGGGTTCTGAGCCTTTTCAGGTTGATTGCCTATATTGTCCAGCTGATAAGAGGCTGCAGGGATCAATTGATCACCATCAACGAGATAGACCGAGCAGCGTTCAAAGTCTTCCTGTTTTACCAGCAGACCCAATGCAAATTGAAGAAGCTTTATTTCGTCTTTTTCTTCAACCCCTTGCATCAGTAGACGAGTGACAGTGGAGAGCGCTCCTGATAGCTTAAATACCAGGCCGCGTAGCTCTTTTGACGATTCTACGAATGGATTATGCATGGCTACTCATTTATTCGGCTGATTAATTTGGCAAGGGTTTCTATGCTGTTATAAAGCTCGATAAACTCATCCAGCTTTTTATCCAGTCGACTGGAGTCGATCGCTAACTTATCCAAAAGCATTGGATCCAGCGTAGGTAGTTCCTCTTCATTTCGTATCGCTTCGGTGGTGGCGAGGGCATAGCGGATAATGCCAATCAACAGCTTGTGTTCCCCGTCGTATTCTGGGTCGTCAAGATGACGAATAACGGTTGAGACAAATTCAGGTAACTGCCAGCGCATGCATACCCAGCTGCCTGCTTGGCATTCATTCATATCAAAAGCTTCGCTTTCAGCATTTAACAGCGTGGCGCGAGAAAGCTGGTTGGCTTCTACTCCAAGCAGGTCGTTCATGTCTTCTGGGAATAGGTGGATCAGTAGCAACTGGCCAAAACCATGCAATAGTCCGCATAGGTAGGCATCGTCAGCAGCCACCGCTTTGTTTTGGCTGAGTAGGCAAAGCTGGCGTGACAACTGGCTGCAGGCTAGTGTAGTTTTCCAAAACTCTATGGCTGAAAAGTTTTCGCATTTGTTTGTCTTTAACGAGCCGCTAAGTACCAGGCTCATGGCAATGCTTTTTACCATGCGTACGCCTAATACCTTAATAATGGCGTCTTCTACTCGCACGATAGGGTTACGCGAGCCGAAAAAGGCACTGTTTGCCAAGCCGATCAAACGAGCGGTCAAACCCGGGTCTTTTTCTATGGCGCCAGCCAAGTCGCTGATTTCTACGTCTGGATTATTAATCACTACCAGCAGCTCTTGTCCTGCGGCTGGTATTGGTGGCAGTTCCAGGGTTTTTAGAAGCTGATTTCTGTGTGACAATGTCGTCTTCCTATGCAATGTAATCCATAAATGTATTCGACTACTACGATTGATATCTCATCGATTACTTTAAGTCTTTAATTATTAGGTGAGTTATTTCCGGTCAAACTCTTATAAAAAGTGTAGACCATAACCAACAGAAAGTGATGTAACAAGATGAAAAATATATGGCAATTGACTGTTCACAGCGCCAGCACCCGTGATTTTGTGTCCCCGCTTCCTATAATTTTTGGTCAACCATTGACCATTCGGCTGCGAGTAGCTGAGGGTAGCCCCGTATCTCGTGTATTTTTGCGCTGCGCGCCAGAGGGATCAGGACGGTTCTGGGAGTTAAAAAAAGAGCGTACAAGTGATGGCTTTGATTACTTTGCGCTGACGTTCGAGTTGCGATGGAATGTTTTCGACTACCGCTTCCTTATCCTGTGTGAAGATGGTGCTAATTACTGGTACAACGCCAAGGGGCTGCAAAGTGCCATCCCTGTTGACCATGGCGATTTTAAACTGCGAGCCAACCATCAAGTTTCAGATTGGCCGCTTAGCTCGGTGTTTTATCAAATTTTTCCTGACCGATTTGCCAATGGTGATCCGGATACGAACTATGTCGACGGGGAAAAGGCGGTAACCGGTGAGGCCATAACCGTTAAGGCGTGGGGCGAACAGCCAGAAGGTGGGTTCGACTTTTTTAATGGCGATCTAAAAGGCATCGAGAATAATATCGCGCACCTTCAGGAGTTGGGTGTTAATGCACTGTATTTAAACCCCGTTGGAACAGCACCCAGCAATCATAAATACGATGTAATAGATTATTTCCACGTTGATAAGCATCTGGGTGGCGATGAAGCTTTTATTCGGCTAGTTGATACCTTACACGACAATGACATTAAGATTGTCATCGATGGTATTTTTAATCACTGTGGCTGGGCGCATGAGTGGTTCAACCGCTTTGATCACTTTGAAGGAAAGGGCGCTTATAACGATACCAGTTCGCCGTATTATGATTTCTTTACCTTTAAAGAGCATCCCAATAATTACACCGGTTGGTGGGGATTCGATAGTTTGCCTAAACTCGACTATCGTTCCGACAAGTTGCGCGATGCTATCTATCGAGATGAAAATTCGGTGATGAAATACTGGCTAAAGCCGCCATTTAATCTGGATGGCTGGCGCTTCGACGTTGCCAATATGCAAGCCCGATTTGAGGACTACCAAGCAGGCTTGGAAGTATGGCAGGAGGTTCGCGAAGCACTTAAGCCACTAGGTCAAGAGAAATATCTCATGGGCGAACATTTCTATGATGGTTCCGAGTTGCTGCAGGGTGATGCGTTAGACGGCATAATGAACTACATGGGGTTTTACTACCCAATCTATCATTGGTTAAGTGGCCGCTATGACTTTATTGGTGATGGTGAAGGAAACGAAGTACCTTATGCCAACTACGATGCGGAAACGTTTAAACAGCAGTTGCAGGATTTTATCGGGAATATTCCATGGCAAAATGCGTTGGCCATGTACAATATGATTAGCTCGCACGATCGCCCGCGCATGCTAACCTTACTCGGTGGCGACAAGGATAAGCTTATTACCGCTTTAGTCTTTTTGTTTTCTTACGTTGGTGTTCCGGCTGTTTATTATGGCGATGAAGTTGGGATGGAGGGCGGAAAAGATCCGGATTGCCGCCGCACCATGATATGGGATAGAGAGCAATGGGATATGCCCATTTGGCAAGCGCATCAAAAATTGATTGAGGCACGGCTATCGGCAAAAAGTTTGCAGCAAGGAAGTTTGATTTGGTGTGGATCGGAAGCGCCGGAAGTCGTGGCTTTTGGGCGTGAGTTGGATGGTGAGGTTTATTTATCTGTTTTGGCCAAAGAGAAAAATGGTCAGTTGGTAGCTATTGATACGTCTGCACTTAATTTACAAGGGAAAGGGACATGGATTGGCGTGCTGTCTGGCGCTAGTTATCCCGTTAATAGTGAACTTCCACAAACCTCCGATTTATATCGACTGGCATAAAGAAAACAGGCTACCCGCAATGTTGTAGGTAGCCTGTTTTGGCTTTTACTTAGACTTTCAGTGCAAGCTGGCTTATAACCAAATGCGGAGTTTTAGTCTAAGTAAGTACAGCAGTAGTCGGTAATTGACTTTATTTTAATGCCAAACTTGGCATTGGCTGGCACATTAAAAGATTCGCCTGCTTGGATTGTTTGCCACTCATTTTGGCCTGGAAGAAGGATTTCCAGCTCGCCTTGATAGATTTCCATTAGCTCAGCTTTTTCGGTGCCAAACTCATAGTCGCCAGGAAGCATGATCCCCAAGGTCTTAAATGAACCGTCAGCAAAGGTGATTTTACGGCTGGTTACCTTTCCATCAAAATAAATGTTGGCTTTCTGGGTAACGGTGACATTTTCAAATTGTGACATGATTAAGTTCCTGAACAGTAATGAATAATCAACAGGGTCTGGCCTGTATTGAAAGGAAGGAATAATGTGCCAGCTCGGCAGCAGTGTCAATTGCTTTTATGCCCTAATGTCTGAAGGATTTTTTCGACGATTTGCTCGGCTGATTCGGCAATATCAAATGGCTGAACGTCGGGTGGTTGCAATGTTGCTATCTGGCTATCGAGGATATTCGCTTTGGCAAAATGTCCCTGGCGTTGCTCCAGTCTGTCGAGCAGGGTATTTTTATCGCCGTGTAGCCAGATGATATGCATCGGCCAGGCTAAGCCTTGCATTAAGGTTTCGCGATATTGATGCTTCAGCGCTGAGCAGGCCAGAATCACGCCTTGCTTGTTTTCACTGGCTTTGACCGCAGCATTGACTTTTGTCAGCCAGGGTTGGCGGTCATCGTCTGTCAGTGGAATGCCCGAACTGATCTTTTGTTTGTTTTCCTGGGGATGAAAGTCATCGGCATCAAGGTACTGCTGGGGTAGGCGAGCGTGCAATTGGACCGCAATCGTCGACTTACCGCACCCGGAAACGCCCATAACCAGCAGATGGTACACTTGGTTTACTAGCTCTGGAAAGACGGGTTACTCAAGTACGAAGGGCATCCTGTATGATGCGTATCAATAACAAATACTGCACCTGAGCGGGGGTATTTTTTCAGCGCTTCGTCATCCAGATCCTTTTGAGACGATGTAACAAAAAGTTGTGACATACCAGGCCCACCAAAACAGCATGACGTAGGGTTTTTCACCGGCATAGGAATGTTTTGTACTACCTTACGTGCCATAGGATCAACGCGGAGTAGTTGAGAGCCAGCCCACATAGCAACCCACAAATGTCCCTCGTTATCAATGGTCATGCCGTCTGGGTAGCCTTCCTCATTTGACAAGTCGATACATAGGCGTTGATTGCTAGTCAATCCTGTTTCGATGTCATAGTCAAAAGCCAGAATACAGCGCGTTGGGGAATCAATAAAATAGAACGTTTTGTAGTCTGGGCTCCAGGCCATGCCATTTGCAATGCTGACACGATCCAAAATCTCTTTGTGTTGGCGTCGGTCGAAAAACTGATGCAAACCACCTTGAAAAGGTGACTCATTCTTTGCCATTGTGCCAGCAAAAATACGACCACGCGGATCGCACTTCAATTCGTTAAAACGTAGTTTTTGGTTGTCACCAGCAAACTCGGTTAACTTGGTCAGCTTATTGGTGTAAAGATGGAAGCGGTAAATGCCGTCGCCTTGAGCCAGAAGGACATTATTGAAGTCACATGGGGTGACACACGCAGTGTAACGATCAAAGGTATAGGTGCATACCGTTTTGGTCTTGACGTGGTACTGATAGAGATTGTTCGACAACATGTCGACCCAAAACAGCTCCCCACGCTCAGCATGCCATACTGGACTCTCGCCGTGTTGACAAAGCGACGCCCTCACAAAGCTGTAATCCTGCTGCTTCGATTCATTGTGTATCGTTGGTTTAATTACCCCTAATGGCGCTGCCACAGGCCGTCCCCCATTTTCGTTACGTTTTGCCGAGTCGTATGCAGGTCGATATAGCAGCTTTTATACATCTATTTTGGTTTTTGAGCTACCAACGAACTTATCGGTCTGCCGTCGTGCAAGTTTTCCTCAACCTTGACTATCACTTTATAATCAGAGAAGGTTTGGGTCAATTCCCCCCCCTGGAGGAGATAGCGGGGGTTTTTAGGCTTGCCAAAACGTTCTGCTCCTTGCATGAATGTCTGATAAAAAATAAGGCCGCCGGGCTTAAGCGCCTGTTTTATATATGGGAAAAGCGGGCGATGCAGGTAGCGAAACACCACAATTATATCATAGCAATTGGGGGAGAGAAGATGCGGTTCTGCCTCTATATCAACACACCAAGGGGTGAATTGACAGTCGTACTGCTCTGCCATTACTACTGCTTTATCTAACAAATCTTGCCGTATATCCAGCCCTGTCGTATCACAGCCCAACATGCTTAAATACAAGGCATCGCGGCCACTACCACAGCCTAAATCCAAAGCAGTTGTCGGGGTGGTTTGGCAGTGTTGTGTTACGAGGTTGTGGTATTTCTTTAACAATGGGGTAGGGTGCCATAGTACAGGCATCTCCCCCCCGGATTGCCTCGCCCGTATGGATGATAGCCATTTCCAATCAATATTTTCTACCGCTGTTTCCCCTTGAATGTGGTAACCGCGTTGGCTCAAAAAGTCTGTGGCCACTTCTATCGATCGTGCCTCTCCGACTACCCAGAGCGGATGGGCTTTGCTAGGCAGTTCAAATAAGCGCTCTGCTAGCTGGTGACAAGGAATACTAATACTTTTCGCAATATGGTTTTCAACAAAATCGCTAGTATTACGAAGATCTACTATGCATATTGGCTGGTTGACGAGCGCTTCTATTAAGGATGGCTGGATCATGGTTTAACGTGCCGTAAAAAGTTTTTAACCTTGGATACCCGAGCGTTATATATTTGGGTCGGTATCTGTTGCCGATCATCGCTACAGCTTTGGGCTATCGCTGCCGCATCAATATCACAGGCTTGATGAAAAAGCTCATTGATCAACTCTGCGTTGGGATAAGGCTGGTTATGATAAATTGGGCGTGCAGTGGCATCAGCTTTGCTCACCAGGGCCAGCTGACTCACCCGTTCGGGCTTTCTAAATGCATCCATCCCCTGAAACATTTTTACGATAGTCGTTGGCTTAAGAGAGTTAAGTCGATGGACGTGAGTGTGGTAGCGAGAAGCGATCCGTGCCAAATCACGAAACTTGTTGGGTATCTTTAATCGCTGGCATAGCTGATTGATAGGTGGTTCACCGCCTTGCTCATGCCCTGGATGGGATGGGTAGTCGCTTGCAGCGGTTAGTCCCTTTCCGACATCATGGCATAATGCTGCAAAGCGTTCGACTGGATTGGGGGTAAGTAAACAGGCCTGCTCAAGAGCTAGCATGGTGTGTACGCCAGTGCAGATTTCTGGATGCCAGCGCCCAGGATTGGGTACGCCAAATAGCCTCTCAATTTCCGGAAAAAGTATTTCAAGTACTCCACATGAGCGAAGCGCTTGAAAGTAGAGTGCTGCGCGAGGCTCTCCTAGCGCCTTTTCTGTCTCGATCCATACCCGCTCGGGAGTCAGGTGAGATATTTCACCTTTGGCTACTATGTCACACATCAACTGTAGAGTTCCTTTGGCAATCGTAAAGCCATAGCGGGCATAACGAGCATAAAACCGTGCTACGCGCAGCACACGTAGAGGGTCTTCTCTGAAAGCATCTGATACATGGCGCAAGGTCTTGGTTTTTATGTCTTGGACGCCATTAAACGGATCAACGAGATTACCGTCTTCATCTTGCGCTATGGCGTTTATGGTTAGATCGCGTCGAATCAGGTCTTGTTCCAGCGTGACGCTGGGTTCGCTAAAAAAGGTGAATCCATGATATCCCTTGCCAGACTTACGCTCAGTGCGAGCAAGGGCATATTCTTCATGTGTTTCTGGGTGTAAGAATACCGGGAAGTCTTTACCTACGGGTTTATAGTTTGCGGCCAGCATTTGCGCTGGCGATGCGCCAACCACCACCCAGTCTCTGTCTTTTACAGGTCTATTCAATAGTTTGTCGCGAACGGCTCCGCCGACGAGATATATTTTCATGAATTTATCGAACTTCCTAAACAGCGAAGGGTAATGTGCAAAATTTTACCATTTTTTTCTTGCCTGGGTTGGCCTTTCGTTGCATAGTAAAAAGACTATGGCACAGATGAATTTTTCTCATTCCAAGTTTATGTTCCGACGTTGGCTCCCAGTGGGAGGCGGTGCGGCCGTTGCTGGTTTGGGAAAGATGGAGTGTTTGACATAGTTTAGTTTTCGCCAAATCAGTTACCTTAAAAAGGCCGCATCGCTTTCAGCATGCGGCCTTTTTTTTGGCCTGAAGAAAGTCGCTGACAACCCATCATACGGAGGATAATAACATGGCGATTGTATTAGCATTTTCGACAGTTGTATTAGTTTGGGCTACCACGCCATTAGCAATGTCTTGGAGTTTGGAAGGCTTTCCGCTGACCTTTACTACCATGGTTCGGCTAGTAGGCGGAGCGCTCAGCTTCTGGACTGTATTGCTAGTCTGTCGTCATCGGTTTGCTAACCATAAGAAGGCATGGCGCTTTTATCTTATTGGCGGCACATCAATGTGTTTGGCCCTAACCTGTTCTTACATTGGTGCGGGCTATGTCAGCTCAGGCATGCTTGCTGTGCTGTTTGGATTGTCACCAATAGGCACTTGCTTGCTCGCGCGTTGGATCTTGCCCGGAGAATCCATTAGCCGTCTCAAAGCGGCTGCCATGGTATTGGGGTGCCTGGGTCTAGCCTATGTGTTCGAATCTTCATTAGCGCTTTCGGCTGATGCTTGGATTGGCGTTTTGTATATTCTGGCTGCAGTAACCTTTTTCTGTTTAGGAAGTGTATTAGGCAAAAAACTGGGGGAGGGGATCGATAGCCTTAGTGCTGGCACTGGCGTTGTGTCGGTTGCGGCCGTGGGATTTGTCTTCATCTGGTTGGTTAATGGAGCTGATATTCCAACTCAGCTGGTATTGAAGCCTGCTCTTACGACAGGGTACTTGGCTGTATTTGGTTCGTGCCTGGCAATGTGGGGCTATTTCCATGTATTGCAGCAGCTGCCAACGTCTCGCGTCGCTTTGATGAAGCTGATCAGCCCAATATTTGCTGTATGGCTAGGTGTTCAGCTAAATGGTGAACAAATAAATGCGTCTATGCTGATTGGTACAGCGTTGGTGATAACAGCTCTTTTGGTGTTTGAGTGGGGAGACATACTAGTGTCGCGTGTGGGTAGAGTGCTGAAACCTCTTGAGCAGGCGGAGCAGACTTAGCGCCAGCTATCTGACCAACATTTGGGGCACGATTTGCTCAAACGCTAATATTCGCTTTTCAAACTGTTTTAGAATCTGTGTTTCAAGGTAAAACAGCCGGTCTTTCGAGGCTGGCTGGTTTGCCAGTGAAGCGCCTTTTAAAGAACGTGCACGGCGGTGATAACGAGCAACGGGTTGAATCTGTCTGTTGTGAGGTTTAATCCACACAACAGACCATCTCGGTTCAGGGCTGGTTGCATTGGTTGATGCTTGGGGGGAAGCGCCCAGCGCAATTGCAATGCGCTGCCAGTGTTGATCATGGTTGCTTTTGCCGCGTCTTGCATAATCAATGGCATGGGCCAGCTCGTGGTTGATGGTGTCTTGAGTGACGGAAAACGGGTTTAACGTCAAGAAGTGGCGTGAAAGGCGAATGATTTTTCGCTGAGGATGACATGAACCAAGACGGCGTTTGCCGCCGCCAAAGACTAGCTTATAACTCGATACAGCAGGATAATGCTGAGCAAGATCTTGTTGGCGTTGTAAAAAATAGGCAATTGCCTGTTGTTCTAACTGAGCTTGATTGGTCATAATGCATCCTATATTTGGGCCATCATAGCTCATTCAAGATATGGAACAAAGAATCAATAACTGCTGCTCGAAAAGGAGAATAGAAAATGCAGAGCATGTTAAGCCAGATGAACCGGTGGTTTCAGGCTGCTCCTGGAGCACTAATTCCACAACGCTGGCTGATCCTTGTCGTATTTTTAAGCGTGACAGGTGTTATGATTTTCGGCATGTTGTCTCGCTTTTCTATGGATATGTCCCTTGAATCCTGGTTCAAAGACGACGATCCGGCTACTCAGTCTTTACATGAATTCCGTCGAGTATTTGGTTCTGATGACGGGGTATACCTGGTTTATGAAGCTGCTGATGGCGATGTTTTCTCTCAGGCATCGTTAGCTACGCTATCCAAGTTGCACGATGCACTTGATGAGGCTCGTCTGGTAAGAAAAGTAGACGAAGCTTCCCGGCCACTGACCAGAATTGAGCGCATAGATAGCCTGATTAATATCCGTTATCAGCTGGCTGATGGTGATACCTTAATATCACGCAAGCTGGTTGGTCCAACGCCACCTAAAGACCAGCAAGCCAGTGATGCTATTCGTCAGATCGCGCTAAGCCAGGATGGCTTCGAGCTGGCCTATTATTCAAAAGACTTTCGCTATGGTGGTATTCGATTAAAGACAGACTTTGGAACGGTACCTGTTGCTAACGATGAGACCGAGGCGTCCAAATCCGCTGGCGATTTGCTCGGTGGTGATGACTTCGCACTGGATGACAATGCGTTTAGCTTGGCGGAAGTTCATATCGAAGAGCCGCAGGATATTCAGTATCAAGACATGCAAATGGACGAATATTTGAATTTCATGGAAGATCTGCGCAAGGTGACATCGCAGCCAGAGTTTAATCACTTTCAATTCTATTTCACCGGCAATGCGCCAATGATGGAGTTTGCCATGAATTCCATGAAGCAAGCGTCGTTCTTGTTGGTGTTGATGGTGGTAATTGTCGTCGGGCTGTTATGGTTTTTATTTCAATCGGCCAGTGCGGTTATCTGGCCGATCATCGTGATCGCAGCGAGTGGCTTTTGGACCATTGGCTTCGCCAGCTGGTTGGGCGTAACGTTGTCGAATATGGTGACGTTAACCTTTATGCTTATCTTGGCGGTTGGCATCGCCGATTGCGTGCATGTATTAAGCACATACAATATTTATCGGCGTGAAGGGTTTGAGCATGGCGAAGCAATGGCTAAGGCCTATCGCAAAACCGGCACCGCTTTACTCTTAACGTCGGTCACAACCATGTGCGGCATGTCTGCTCTGACCATCAGTGATATTCCGCAAATTGGCATCTTTGGCCTCACTTCGGCACTAGGCGTCATGGTCGCTTTTTTTATGACCATTTTTGTGCTGCCGGTCATGTTGGATATATGGCACCCTTTCAATCATAAAAAAGACCTAAAGCGCCAGCAAAACAACAAGAAGCACTGGCTTCAACCATTACTCGATAGAATTCCTCATAGCGTTGGTCGTCGCTGTAAAACAATAGTACTCATTTACGCCGCTATTTTTGTTGCGTTCACTTGGGGGGCGCTGAATGTCCGTATCGACTCAAACTTTGCCGAGCTGACTCGTGAAGGCAGTGTTATCCGCGAGACCTATAAAGTGGTGGATAGCCAGATGATGGGTGGGCAAAACATGGAGATCATGCTCGATTTCCAGCAGCGTGATGCACTGAAAGATCCTGAAGTATTGGCAGTAGTCGATGCACTCCAAGAGCACATCGAACAGACCTATAGCCATTATGTCGTAAAAACCTTCTCCCTGGCTGACTTGGTCAAGGACACCAATAAGGTTATGCATGGCGGCAGTGCGGCCTACAATAAAATTCCTGAAGATGCTCGTCTAACCGCACAGCTGCTCTACCTGTTTAACAACGCCAATCCAGAAGACAGGCGTCAGCTAGTTAGCGACAGCTATGCCAAAAGTCATATCAGCTTGCAACTGCGTAATGCCGGTTCTTATGAATACTCAGATTTTTTTGCCGCATTAACGGCGGATATTGAACGCTACTTTGCGCCGTTAAAACAAAAATATCCAGATATGGAAATAACGGGAACAGGCTCACTCGCACTAATGATGCTGTTGATCGATTATATTTCCTGGACACAGCTCGAAAGCTTCAGTTTCGCGCTATTGATTATCTCGGTTTTGATGGTTATCACCTTGGGCACGGTGCAAGGTGGCTTGATATCGATGGTGCCGAATATGCTGCCTGCTATATTTACCTTTGGTTTAATGGGGTGGTTAGGTATCCCTCTAGATACAGATACTTTGATTATCGCGCCGCTAATCATTGGTATTGCCGTTGATGACACCATTCATTTTATCACCCACTACCGTGATGCCTGGTTCCAGACGGGCGATGTCGAAACAGCGCTGAAAAGTACCATCAAAGAAGTGGGGCAGGCTGTGACCTTCACGACACTTATATTAGGGGTTGGATTTAGCATGCTGGCTTTTTCTGACTATTTGGGTCTAGCGAAAACGGGGATTTTCGGGTCAATGGCGATTTTTGTGGCATTGTCTTGTGATTTGCTATTGTTACCCGCACTGATTAGTTGGCTTAAGCCTGATCTGGGCAGGCGGCGATTTTTGGCTAAGCAGGGTGCCGTAACAGCAACCATGACCAGTATTTAAAGAGGAGACTATCTATGCATATCAATAAATGGCTTATGATTGCTTGTGTGGTTGGGTACTTGGGTAATACCCATGCCGAAACCATAAGCGCCAGAGATATTATGGATAAAGTCGACAGCATTACG
>DFOV01000150.1 GCA_002376965.1 Gammaproteobacteria bacterium UBA3532 | reverse complement strand
GAGTCTCTCGTTGTAATGCCGAAAGCGGGACAACACTTATTGACTGGAAAAGAATAGAGACGCAAAAAAAAGGCGCAAGATATTGATAAGCACCGTAACTGTATAGCGAGTTGAGAACAAACGAAAAGAGCCAAAAAAGCGTGCAGAATAATCCGCCCAAAGCTACCGTCAAACCAAAGAAATGGTCTCGCTTTTTCTGGTCAATATCACCCTCATTGATGATAGCGGTTGTTAAACCAGCTTCACATAACAACTGAAACAAAAGGACAAACACATGGACTGAAGCAACCAGACCAAACTCTTCAGGCGTGAAAAGCCGAGCATAAAAGACCATCGCGGCAAACTGAACAAGATAAGTAGAAACTCTGCTTATCATGCTGCTTTTAATAGCTTTATATAACTTGCTCGATGGAGACTGCACTATTGATTCCAGTATTGATTAGGGCAATGCACACCACCTCACGCGCTCTGCGCATGATTGCTACTTCCCAGGTGGCGAAATAGAACGGTAGACGCTCCCACAAATATCGAAAATAATATACCGAAAAAGCCGACTGCAATTCGGCGTAAATTGGAGCCAGACTCTGGCAGCATGGGGCGAACCAAGGTTTTCAATAGATACTCATCTCTCACATCGGTCAGCAGCAATGTTTTGGTATGCGCTTCAATTAGATTGTAAAAAATTATGCGCATTTCTGTATTTTTAGTCTGAGCAATTTTCTCACGAAGCAAGTTGATGCTTCGCTGAGCATCCAGCTTGTCTTGTTCCTTAAAATGCTCATTTAGCTCCTCGACTATTATCCTGATTGTCTCGTATGCAACCGATGGGGAGCGATGCTTGAACTCTATAGTCACCATTCCTGTCTGAGCATCATATGTCGCCGTCAGTTGCTTTTTAATGGCACGAAAAGCTTTGAATGAGGATGGCTCTATATCATCCCACTGTGACAGCTCGTCATCATAAATACCGGAGTCGTACACCAGCGCGCCAGTATTTTTCTCCTCCCCGACCACAGCCAGCAGCTTTGGCTTAATTGATGAGTGCTGTGCCAACAAGTCAGCCCAAAAGGGCCAGCTTTTCACCAAAACCACACTTTGTTCTACCCGGTTGCTACCGGCATCACCGAGTGACACACCAGCCATAGCAACCAAGCCACCATACTGAGCAGGTATTCGCGAAGCCGATGAGGCGTTGTCATTGGAAGGCGCGAGAATAGTAGAGGCCTCGTAGTTTTTCGACATAAAGAATGCGATAAGAAGAAACAAAACCGAGATCGATACGCTAACCTTGAGAAACAACATTCGGTGCTTTTTAAACAGGCTAAGCAACTGTTGAAGCGTTAGATCATTCTCGGCAGATGTCTTAAGCATATCAATTTCACGCTCTACGCCTTCAACTCTTTTTTCAATACTCGTGTTTTGTGTATTGTGCAAACTAAGCCCCCTACTAATACCGAGCAACACCCGACAATTGCACTAAAAAACTTTTAACCCCTAAAAAGGCCGATGCAGGCACAATGTTTATCCAACATTATTCAAGCGTTTCGATAGAGCCGCTGAGACATAAAAAGCGGATTGGTTCGACGTAAGTTCGGTTCTGATGTGGGCCACTCATTGACCTGCTCATAAAAAGCAAAAAGATAATACCCTTTAGATTCCAAGTAAGCCTTAATTTTCTCAAAAGGAACATGTCGGGTGTTGTAAGGGTTCATTCCCGCCTCAACAACGATCCAGTCCACCTTATGCTCAGTCAACATGCTTTCAGCGCCTTGCAATACACTGAAATCACTGCCCTCAGTATCAATTTTCAGCAAACTGATGTGACTAATTTCAGCTTGTTTGCAATAGTCATCCAAGCGCTTGAGTGAAATAGACTCTCTGTTCGCACCCACCTCATCTTCTTGGTGAGCATCAGGATCATGAACATAAAACGTATCAGAAGATCCAGAACGTACCAGTTCCGCATCGGAGTTTCTATCTGACAGTGCGAAGTTCAAACAATGCACATTACCGCTGCCAACATTAGACGATAGAATCTCAAAGGTATCTTTTGCGGGTTCGAAACAATAGAATTGAGCAGTCGGGCAATATTTTTTATAAAACCGAATTGATTGCCCCTCATTTGCTCCCACATCAAATACCACGTTAAAGCTATAGTCAGGCATCGATAGCGAAATATCTCTAAACATATTGATACCACGAGGTAACTTGCGGTACATGTATATCCCAAAAATCCGCTCGATTAGATCACGAAGTAACCTGAGAATAGCCATCAAAATCTCCCAAAAGTTTTAGCAGCGGCGATTCTAGCACTATATCAATATATCGACCAATAAATAGCGCTAGCACCGACGTTATCCTGTTCCACATCAATTCCAAGCTCATCTACCGACCTTATTACACATCGCGAGCACTATTTAATAGCTCAGCAACAAAATTGGTGTAATGAGCAGGAGTAAACTGTTTTAGAAAAGTATTCCTCCCCAACCTGGCAGCTTCACATGCACCTTCTCTATCGCCAGACAAGCGAACAATAGCATCAGCGATCGACTGTGGTGAGTTTTCACAGATAAATACGTCGCGGTCTTTATCTAACAGCTCTACGGTCGCTGCGCTGGGCATGGTGAGTATCGGTAAGCCCATACCCAGTGCATCCAGTATTTTATTACACATTACCGTTCTCGCCTTACCACTATCACCAAAGTTGCCCAAGGCAAGATCCGCATGATGCTGGAGAAATGAGGTGAGCTTGCCGTTATTGAAGGTAGCATCATTGCGTAAAATAACGTGGTCATTAATACCCAGATGATCTATCTGCTCTTGATAAGGCTTGGCCTTTGCTGCATCGTTGCCAAATAAAACTAACTTAAAATCCAGTCCTTGTCGTTTTAACACCGCACCTGCGTCTATGATTTTTTCTAAGCCATGTAGCGGATAGAAACGCCCCCACCATACAATGGTTATAGTCTCTGCCTTACCATGAAAATAGGGTAGCTCCGCTTTGTCCCTCGGCAGAGCTACCAAGGAATGAAAGTGAACCTGTTTTTGCTCCAGCTTCAACCCCAATAGCTGCTTATAGTATAAGTATTCTGAGCGATTCAGAAAGACGACATCGGTTAGTAACGAAATAAAAAAGCGCTCGTACCCTTTAATCCATTTGGCTTTCAATGAGCCTTCGGTGACCACCTTTCGGTCATATACTTCTGAATCATAGACCGAATAATATATTTCACTGATAACACGCTTCCCAAGCAACCTGGCGACGACTTGATCAAACAAAGTACCTCTTAATCCTTGACACATCGGCAAGATATAGACGGTATCGCTACAGGCTATCGTAATGAGGCGTAACGGCAAAAAAGCAATAAATAGAACCAATTGGAGTAACTTACGAACAATACGCCACCCCATGCTTTTTCTCTCAGAAAATAGCGCACCGACTCGATCACTGTTCAAGTAAAAAAAATCAATGTCGCTGTCCATAAGATACGTCATAAGGGTTTGGACACGATACGGGCCAATAGCCCTACCTGACAAATAGATTTTTCTAGTCATTTATCCCTCGCGCACATTGCATCAACCGCCGCAAACCCACTCAACAAACTTTGGTTACTCCACAGATAAGCCCACTCACCAAAACGTCCTGCAACCTCAATATTACGTGACCGAACAAACTCAAGCACCCTATCCCTTCGCTCCTCCATCCCCTGATCAAATACCACATTACCAAATGGGAGCTTTTTGTGATGAGTAAATAGAATATCTTTCTTTTCGGCAATACCCAGCTTCTCAACAGCATAGATACAGTTTTGTTGAAGCTCTTGCGGGGAATGAATCTGTGGCGACATAACTGAGGAGTATATCTCAAACTGTAAAGACGACTTTCCCTCAGGCACATTATCAGGCGATTTCACACTCGGAGAGTATGCTCGGGCAGCAAGGATGTCATCATCATAGATGTAAAACCACAGCTCGGTTTCAATAACGCAATTAAAGCCGATGGAGACCAAGTCAACCTGGGTCGCATATAAACTACGCGCCAACTCCTGTATATCTTCTGGGACATTGTCCATCTTTTCGATCAGTTCAGGAAGCGGCATAGTTGATATTAGCTGTTTATAAGAGTGAGAAATGCCATTTACAACGACTTGACGATTATTCGTATCTATCCGATCGACAGGGCTATTGGTTTGAATGGTTATCTCATCAATCATAGGCTGGATAAATGCCTTGTATCCACCTTTTTCCGGATAGCGCATCTCTTTGGCATAGTATGCATTTTCCGTATGTTCGGTCATTGCCCCCGTTAGCACTTTTTGCAAATCAACCTGGGCCATGCGGTTGCCCACCCAATCAACGCCAAGCTCTTCAGCACTAACCGTCCAGTATTTTTGGGTGTAGCGCTCAGGAAAGCGCTTACAAAATGCATATCCATATTGGGTATGCAGCCACTGCTGGTAATTTTCAGGCTCACCATACAGCGGTCGATTTATAAAACCTTCAATGATCTCAACCTTTGACGCAACATCTAAACCATAGAGGTTATTCTGGATTGGGTGGCGCAGCCATAACCCATCATCAAAACACCAGGATTCAGGTTGGTGGGTGAAATAAGGTACCCGATCAAATAATTCCCTCACCTCAGGCTCAGTGGCAAATGACAGGTGAACAGCATTATCAAATCTAAAGCCATCAATACTGAAGTTATCGAGAAGGCCACCAACACTATCGGACTTTTCTAGCAACAGATAGTCAATGCCTGTGCTTTTAGCCCGAAATGCGGCTCCAATGCCAGCAACGCCAGCCCCAATAATGATTAGCATGACAACCTCATCGATTGCACAATCTGGCGAACCCCTTGCTCTAAACGAACATGAGCTTCCCACCCCAGTTGGCGTAGCCAGGTCGTATCTGCTTGTGAATGCATCACTTCATTATCGCGATAAGCGACTGCACCAAAATTTAATGCGGTTTCAGCTTTAGTGATAGCCAGAACCAGTTCAGCAAAATCACGAATACTAATGGCCTCACCACTACCAAGAGGAATGTCACGCCAGCCCGTAAAGTCATGGGCATTTTCTAGAATGCAACGAAATGCAGACACAATGTCGTCTATATAGATGAAATCTCGCTTTTGGGTGCCAGGTGTCAGATCGACTTTTTCTTGGTTATTTACACAAGCAGACATAATAAAGTTTACAAACTTATCGTTGTCATCTTCAGGGCCAATCATTTGCTCGATAATCAGATTAGCAAAAAAGCGCCCGTCGCCTTGACTACACCAGCGCTTGGCCCACTCACGAAACTGAGCCTTGGACAGTGCATAATCATTTAGTGACTCGGGAAGCGCCGTATCGCAGTTGATAAAGAACGCATTATTTGACTGCAATATGTCTAACAAGGCTAATGGCAGTCTCAGGTTACAATCGGTAAGTTCTCGCAGTGATTCTCCTCGTCGACCATAACTAGTGGCTGTATGGATAACCCCATCGATAGTGGTATTTAGCTCGCTATCGTTGCCGCCCATCAGTTGCTCTGGCGTTACTACCCGGTGCTGAGCTCCGAGGGTTGGGTGTAGCCGAGCCAACTGAGCTGGCTCCCGCGCAACCAATACCAAACGATAATCAGCGCTCAGTGAACGGACAAGGTGTTTTCCCAAAAAGCCGGTAGCTCCGGTGACAAGAATTGTCTTCATAAGACTAGAAGTTAACCCCAAAGAATTCTTCCAGGCATTGAGCGGTATAATCTAGCTGCTCGCGACTCAGCCCTGGGAATATTCCAACCCAAAACGTATTATTCATTATGCGATCGGTATTTTTAAGTTCCCCTTGAACTCGATAATCAACACCATCAAAATAAGGCTGGCGCGTCAGATTCCCAGCAAATAATAAGCGCGTGCCGACCTTTTTTTGATCGAGGTAGTTCATCAAATCAACACGCGCAATGTCTGCTTCGTCTTTAATTGTTATAGGATAACCAAACCACGACGGGTCACTGTTTCCAGTAGCCTCAGGCAAAACCAGAAAGCCAGTAAGACCTTGTAATTTATTGGTCAGATACTGAAAATTATCTTTGCGCTGCTGTATCAACTGTGGCAAGCGCTTTAGCTGAGCTAGACCACAAGCTGCCTGCATGTCGGTAATTTTTAGGTTATATCCCAAATGCGAATACGTGTATTTGTGGTCATAACCATGAGGTAACGAACCAAGTTGCTGGTTAAAACGCTGGCCACAGGTGTTATCGCAGCCAGGAGCGCAATAACAATCCCGTCCCCAGTCACGAATCGATTCGATAACCCGTTTTAGCAGTGGATTTTTGGTGAAAACAGCACCGCCTTCGCCCATGGTTATATGGTGGGCAGGATAAAAACTCAGTGTACCGATGTCGCCAAAGGTTCCAACGAGCTGGCCGTTATAAGTTGTACCCAAGGCATCGCAACAATCTTCAATTAACCAGAGGTTATGCTTTTCGGCAATGGCTTGCACTTTTTCAAGGTTGAAGGGGTTGCCGAGGGTATGCGCCATCATAATCACTTTGGTTTTATCGGTAATGGCAGCTTCCAGTTCAGCGCAGTCAACATTGTAGGTGGGAATATCTACATCTAGAAAAACTGGGGTGATGCCGTAGTGGACTGCTGGATTCACCGTGGTTGGAAACCCGCAGGCAACAGTAATCATTTCATCACCCGCTTTTACTTGGCGTTCTCCGAGTAACGGCGAAGTTAATGCGGCAAAAGCCAACAAGTTAGCACTCGAACCAGAGGTCGTCGTCAAAACGTGGGGAACACCTAAAAATGCACCTAACTCTTTCTCAAAGGCGTCATTAAAGCGCCCAGTGGTTAACCAACCGTCAAGACAAGCGTCAACCATCATTGTTAGTTCTGGTGCGCCAAGTACTTTACCTGATGGTGGAACAGGCATACTGCCGGGTTCAAAAGTTTTGTCCTGATATTTTTCCTCGGCATACTTCTCGACCAGTGCCAAAATATCGGAGCGTAAATCACTCATTGTTTTCGTTCCTACTAAATTCGTTGATACTCTTCAATTTGTTGGCGCGTTAATACCAACATATCTTGATTGTCATAAAAAGCTCGATACCATTGGGCGGTTTTTGCGACGCACTCACTGAGGTGCCAGCGAGGCCCCCAGCCCAATAGATTCGATGCTTTTGATATATCCAGTTTTAGAAATGTCGCCTCATGCCAGGTTTTATCTGCTTCGACTTGCCAAGATGCTCCAGGCCAGTGGGCCACTAGATGCTCTACAACAGCTTGAACACTCTGGCAGTCTTCATTCTGCGGGCCAAAGTTCCAACCCTCACAATACTTGGCTGCCTGTTGTCCCAATAATGACTGCGCCAACGCCAGATAGCCGCTGAGAGGTTCAAGCACGTGTTGCCAGGGTCGGATAGCATGCGGATGACGAAGAACGACTGGAGAATCATCGGCAAAGGCTCGGATCATGTCAGGTACTAAACGGTCAACAGCCCAGTCTCCACCACCAATAACATTACCCGCTCTAGCCGAAGCCACAGCAATGCAATGCTCCTTCATGTTAAGAGGGTTAAAAAAAGACTGTCGATAGGAAGCCGTCACTAATTCAGAACACCCTTTGGAGTTACTATACGGATCATAGCCTCCCATAGGCTCTGTTTCTCGATAGCCCCAATGCCATTCTTTATTTTCGTAACACTTGTCAGTAGTGACATTAACAACAGCACAAGGCTGCTCTGCTCGCCTCACAGCCTCTAACAAATTCACTGTGCCCATCACATTCACAGCATAGGTATCGACGGGAATTTTATATGAATCACGGACTAGCGGCTGCGCCGCCATATGGATAATTACGTCGGGCTTAATTGAAGCAACTGTGGTCGCTAGCGTATCCAAATCTCGAATATCAGCAATGGTCGACCCCATCAGATTATCTAAGCCAAGGACATGGTAGAGACTCGGTTGGGTATGTGGTTCAAGCGAGTAACCATGCACCTCAGCGCCCATCAAGACTAACCAATAGCTTAGCCAACTACCTTTAAACCCCGTGTGTCCAGTAAGGAATACTCGCTTACCTTGCCAAAAACCGGGATCGACTACCATTTTTTCCATGGTGCCGCCCCGCTTGTCCATAATTTTTCCAAGTGGTTTTTATCACGCAATGTATCCATGGGCTGCCAAAAGTTTCTATGCTCGAAGGCCATCAGCTCACCGGCTTCAGCCAGTTTTGGTAATACGGCATCCTCCCAGCTGGTATCGTCACTATCAATCCAGTCAAGCACTTTGGGCGAGAGTACAAAAAAGCCAGCATTGACCATACCACCATCACCTTTGGGTTTTTCGTTAAAAGACTTTACCTGATTATTGCGAATATCAACGGCTCCAAAGCGTCCTGGTGGATAGGCCGTGGTCATTGTGCCCAAAGATTGATGCTGTTGATGGAAGGCTAACGAAGCCGCAATATCAACATCAGCGACGCCATCACCATAAGTAAAGAAGAAAGCCTCTTCACTTTTCAGATGCTCGGCAACGCGCTTCAAGCGCCCCCCCGTTAATGTGGCAGGCCCAGTATCCACCAAAGTCACGGTCCAAGGCTCAGCACGTTCGCGATGTACCCGCATTTCATTGGTTTTCATGCAAAAGGTGACATCGCTATTGTGCAAGAAATAGTTAGAGAAATACTCTTTTATGTAGTACCCCTTATAGCCACAGCAAATCACAAAGTCGTTAATACCGTGAGCAGAGTAGATTTTCATGATATGCCA